>CANQBW010000023.1 GCA_947589565.1 uncultured Clostridia bacterium
CGCCCGTTTACGGGCCGGCCGGCATTATCCCCTTTTAGGGGTTGTGCAAACCACCAGTTTTACTGGTGGTTTTGATTTGTTTTGCTCTCTTTGGAATTTCTTTGGAACTTCTCTCAAGTGTTTCCGAAGTGTTTCTTTTGCGTTTTATTCGTCCTTTCGGGGGCGAATCAAGAGGAAGTAACAGACGCCGAAGATCACGATGTTCAAGCTGTACAAGATCGGGATAATGACGTTTTGCATGAGCTGTCCGATGTCCGTAAAGTCGATCTGCCTTGCAAGCGCTACGATCAGGATCACAATGACGAGCAGTGCGAATGCGACAAGCACATTGACGATGAGATTTCCCGTCTGCCTGAGTGCGCCCTCGCCGTAGTGGTTGACGAACATCAGACCGGTGACGAGCAGCAGCACGATCCCCGTGCCCCAGATGATGATGGGGAATGCGATCGGAATGTGCAGGACGCTCTTAAGTCCCAGGAAGAGGCTTCCCTCCACAAGACAGACAAGGAACACGGCAAGAGCGCTCAAAAAGAGGAATTTTCCCTTGTTGACGAGGCGGGAGTCCTTCCGCTCCGCGGCGGGCTGTTCCCGCTTGTTGGAGATGTTGACCTTGATCCCGTCCTGTTCCGCCCGCATTTCGAGGTCGTAGAAATCCATATTTCCCGACGTCCTTGCGGGGGGCGCCTTGGGCTCCTCTCTGCGTTCCCGAACGGGTTCCGGCTCGGGGGGAGGGGGTGCGGGGGGCTGATACTGCGGCTCCTCCGCATATTGCTCGGCGGGCTCCTCTTCGCGGTTGGCGGTGTTGAAGAGCTTTTGGATCGTCGAGCGGTACTCCCGCTCTCTCTCGGGTTTCGCCGCATAAATGTACGGTTTGACGCTGTCGGTGGGGGAGTAATAGTCGTTTGCTTGATTTTCACCCCCGTCCGAGTGGACGCCGCGAATGAGGTTGAGATAGTTCTCGTGGATGATCCTCTGTTCGCGCTGACGGTATCTTTCCTCGTCCTCCGCGCGGACGCGCAGCTCGGTATCCGCGATGTCGCGGTTGTAGATCTTTTCGAATTGTTCGGCTTGTTCGCGCAGGCGATCTTCGTACTGCGCACGCTCCCTTGTGAAGGGCTCCATGTGCAGAATGCGTCCGTTCTGGGCATTCTTCTCCGATTGGAGCGCCATTGCCTTGGCGCGCTCGATCTCATCGTTCTGCTCTGCGATCTTGCGCTCCCGCTCCTCGGCTTCGAGTTTGAGCCGCTCGAGCTCCTGAGCAGCCTCCGCGCGTGCTCGTTCCTCCGCCTCCGCTTCCTGCTTTTTCTCGAGCTCTTCGAGGACCTTTTCGCGCTCTTCCCGTCTCGCAGTCTCCTGCGCCTCGGAAATCAGCCGCTGCTGTTCCTCTTCCTTCCGAACGCGCTCCTCTTCGGCCTGAAGCTCCTGCTGCTTTTGCTCTTCGAGCTCCTTTAAGACCTTTTCGCGCTCCTCTTGCCGCGCAGCCTCCTGCGCCTCGGCGAGCTCTCTTTCGTGCTCTTCCGTGAGCCGCGAGCGGTCTTCCTCGGCTTCGAGGCGGAGCCGTTCGATCTCCTGCTCTCTCTCCTCTGCCTCCCCGCGGAGCCGTTCGAGCTCCTCTTCGCGCTCATCGGGTTCGTCTTCTTCGTTTTTCTCGCGCTCCTCGGCTTCGAGGCGGAGCCGTTCGATCTCCTCTTCGCGCTCTTCCACCTCGCGGCGAAGCCGCTCTATTTCCTGCTGACGCTCTTCGAGCTCGTCATCATCTTCTTCGTTTCTCTCGCGCTCCTCGGCTTCGAGGCGGAGCCGCTCGATCTCCTGCTCTCTCTCCTCCGCTTCGCGGCGAAGCTGTTCGATCTCCTGCTGACGCTCCTCGAGTTCGGCTCTGTGAGCCTCCTCTGCCTCCTTATCGCGCTGTTCCTGCTCCGCTTGCAGGGCAAATTCCCGCTCCAGGAGAGCTTGCTCGCGGCGGGTGCCAGCCTCCTCGCGGATGCGCAACATCTCCTCGCGCTGACGCAAATTTTCCTCCATGCGGGAGCGCTCCTCTTCGAGAGCGGCGCGCTCGGTTTCGAGGACCTCGCTATGCGTCTCTGTCACCGCGGTCTCCGTGACGGACTCTTCCTCTCCGAAGGAATCGTCATAGCCGCCGTCCGCAAAGTCAAACTCCTCGTTCTCGGCATGGGGGACGCGGGAAGTCGACTTTCTCAGCACCCGCATGTCCACCGAAGTGGGGGCGGGCTCGCTGAAGTCGAAATCCTTGTCGGAGATCAGGCTGTCGATGACCGTACGCGAGTATTCCCATTCGTTCTGGTTGCGTTCGGAAATTTCCTTGCCCTCGTCGGTCAGGGAGAAATATTTTCTCCTGCCGCCTGTCACCGATCCTCCCCAATAGGAGGTGATGTATCCGTCCTTTTCGAGGCGCTTGAGGGCGCTGTAGAGGGAGGGTTGTTTTAACGTATATTGATTGTGGCTCTTGCGCTCGATCTCGGCGATGATCTCGTAGCCGTACTTGTCTCCGTCATAGAGGGAGCGCAGAATGATCGTGTTGATGTGTCCGCGGATGAGGTCGGAACTTACCGACCGGTCGGTCTTGTCGTCCTCTTCCTTTTCTTCCTTTTCGTCCCTTTCCTCGGGTTCCCCGGAAACTTCTTCCGTCTTGGAAGGTTCCGCGGCCTCGCTTTCTTCCTTGGGAGCTGCTTCGGGCTCCGTCACGATTTTTTCCGTGACGGTCTCCTCCGTCTCGGTGACGGGCTCCGTGACGAGTCTTGCGGGATCGTCCGAGGGGGCTCTCGTGGTGGTGACCGTCCTCGTGACGACCGTCCGCTCCGTGACGGTGTGCTCCTCCACGCGGTAGGAGTAGTCGCCGCTCTGCGTGTCCGCATTGATCGTGACCGTCTCCTCGGCGGGCTCCGAAACACTCTCAAAGACCTGCTCTTCTGCGGGTTCTTCCGCAACTTCCTCGGCGGGCTCTTGCCCGTTGTTTTCGGAATCTTCGCTCTCCTCTTCGGGCTCGACGAATTTCAGATCTTCCTCGGAAATACTGCCGTCGGCGTCCGATATGCCGCTCCAATCGCCGCGCGTATAGGGCGCGAAGGCGGGACTCTCCGCAATGTCGATGGGCTCCTCTTCGGGATCCGTCTCCTTTGAAGATCCAAGGGAAATCGGCTCTTCCGAGAGGACTTCTTCGGGCTCTTCCGAGAGGACTTCTTCGGGCTCCTCCGAGAGAATTTCTTCTGGCTCTTCCGAGAGGACTTCTTGGGGCTCTTCCGAGAGGACTTCTTTGGGCTCCTCGGAAGGAGTCTCTTCGGATTCTTCTCCGAAAGAGAGACTCTCCTCTTCGGGCTTGTCCTCTTGATAGGCGGAAGAAAAGTAGCTGCCCGCGGGACTTTTCACTTCGTCCTCGTCTTCGTCCTCGTCTTCGTCCTCGTCCTCTTCCTCCTCTTCGTCGGGATCGCCGAAGAAGGCGCTCTGCGCATGAGGAGTTTCTTCGATGGGGTCTGCCGGAAACGAAATTTCATCTTCCGACGCATCCTCTTCGAGGGAGAGGGGCTCGTCCTCTTCGGGCGTCTCTTCCTCTTCGGGGGGATCCTTCAAGTCGACGTCTTCGTCGTCTTCGTCGTCGCCGTCAAAGTCGGAACCGAAAAAATCGTTGCTCATTTGGCACCTCCTAAACGTATTTCAGACATAATTATACAAGGTTTTACAGGATTTGTCAAGGAAACGAAGTACTATGTCTGACATAAATGTAAAAAATTTCTACATTTTGTGGATTTTTTTGCCAAAAAAACAATAGATATAGTAGCGCATGGGATTTTTCGCGGGAACGATTTTCATGATCGGGACGACGCTCGGCGCGGGCTTTCTGTCGGGCGCGGAGCTCGTGCGCTTCTTCGGCGCGGAGAATTTTCTGCCCGCGGTCCTTCTCTCTTCGGCAGTCTTTTGCCTTCTTCTCATGCTTTTTCTGCGGCTCGGGAAGAAGTACGGCGGCTTCGAGGGCGCCCTGAAAATTTTCGGCAGGGGAAAGTCGTATGTCCGCGTCTTTCTCTCCGCGCTGTCCTTTATTCCCTGCGCGGGAATGCTGGCGGGACTCGACGCGATCGCACCGAATCTCTCTCCGCTTTGTTCCCTTCTCGGGCTCTTTGCGGTCCTTCTCTTTCTGCGCCGCGGCATGAAGGGGATCGGGCTTTTAAATCTCCTGCTCGTGCCCTTTTTGCTCTTCTTCGTCTTCTTTGCGGCGAGAGGCGGACTCGTCTTTTCCTATCCCTCTCTCAAGGGGAGTCCTCTTCTCGGCGTCGTGTATGCGGGAATGAACACCCTGCTCGCTGCGCCCGTTCTGCTCGATGCGGGAAGGACGATGAAAAAACCTGTTCTCTCCTCGCTGTGCGCGAGTGCGGTCATCGGGATCTGTGCCTCTTGCGTGCTCGGCGTCATCTATCGGGAGGGGGCGGGCGCGATCTTTGCCGAACTTCCCTTCCTCTATGCGATGGAGGGAAGCGTCGTCTTTCAGATCGCCTCCGCGCTCGCCATTTTGACTTCTCTCGCCTCCGCGCTCTATCCGCTCTTAAAACTCTGCGAGGAATTTTCCTCTTCAAAGAAGAAGTACGCCGCAAAGGGGTTTGTTCTCCTTGCGGCGTTTGCGCTCTCCCGCATGGGACTCAAGGGAATTGTGGATTCCCTCTATCCCGTGATCGGCGTGCTCGGGCTTGCCTTCTCAGCGGTTTGCGTTTTTTACGAGTATTTTTTCGACAAGCACGACCAGAAAGTACATCGCCGCCGCAAGCAGGCATAGGATGACGGTTGCGGACATGACGAGGTCGAGCTTGAAGACCTGCCCTCCGTAGACGATGAGATACCCGAGTCCCGCGCGGGAGACGAGGTATTCGCCCATGATCGACCCGATCCACGCCATTCCGACCGCCACCTTCAGCATCGAGATGAATGCGGGAAGGGAAGAGGGAATGACGAGCTTTCTCAGGATCTGAAATTTGGAGGCGCCCATCGAGCGCAGGAGCAGAATTTTTCCGGGGTCCGTCTCGAGAAAGGCGGAGAGCATCGTCATGATGACGACGATGAGTCCCACAACGATCGTCATGAAGATGATCGCCTTGCTTCCCGTTCCGAACCAGATGATGATGAGGGGCCCCAGCGCGATCTTGGGGAGAGCGTTGAGGACGACGATGTACGGCTCGAGGATCCTGTGCAGAAAATCGCTCCACCAGAAGGCGAGCGCGATCGCACAGCCGAGAACGACGGCGACGATGAATCCCACGACCGTCTCGAGCAAGGTGACGCCGATGTGATAGAAGAGGGTCCCCTCCTTGTAGAGGGAGCCGATGGTCTTGAAGATGCGCGAGGGCGAACTCGTCAGAAAGGGGTCCGTCCAACCGAGCTGCGTCGACAGCTCCCAGAAGCCGAGAAGGACGACGAGGATCCCGATCCTCAGCGCCCAGATGAGAATTTGGCGCTTCTTTCGTTTCTTCAAAAAGAGTTTGTGTTCTTCGGAACATTCGGGAATGTTTTTCATGTGTTCAACTCCTTCCAAAGCAGCTCGAACCAGGTCGAGAACTGCGTGTTTTCCCTTCGCTTGAGGGGATCGCTCTGCTCTTCAAAATCGAGGACGTGTTCGAAGGCGACTTTCGCGGGCCGCGCGGTCAGAACGATCACGCGGTCTGCGAGGGAGATCGCCTCCGAGATGTCGTGCGTGATCAGAATCGCGGTCTTTCCCTCGCTCCTTATGATCCCCGAGACGTCCTTCGTGACGTTGAGTCGCGTCTGATAGTCGAGCGCGGAGAAGGGCTCGTCGAGGAGCAGAATGTCGGGATGAAAGGTAAGTGTGCGGATGAGCGCGGCTCTCTGGCGCATCCCGCCCGAAAGCTGGGCGGGATAGCTCTGCAGAAAGTCTTTAAGTCCGTATTTTTCGGCGAGCGAGAGCGCCTGTTCGCGGGTCGACGGGTCGAGTTGCTTTTTGATTTCGAGCGGGAGCAGAAGATTCTTTTCAATGGTCCGCCAGGGGAAGAGCTCGTCGCGCTGGAGCATATAGCCGACGGAACCCTTCCGCTCGACTACCCCCTCGGAGGGGGCGAGGAGCCCCGCAGCCAAGGACAAAAGGGTGCTCTTCCCGCAGCCCGACGGACCGATGACGGCGACAAATTCTCCCTCTTCAACGTCGAAGGTGAGATGCTCCGCGGCAGTCACTTCATCCCTCACGGTGTGATAGGTGAATCTGACGTCCGAAAAGGATAAAATTTTTTCTTTCATAGTGCTTCCTTTGCTCTGCCCTTCGGGGCAGTGAGATCAAATTATTTTAAAGAGGCGTACACTTCCTTCGCGAGGCTGTTGTCCACGAGTTTTGTAAAGTCGGCGCGGGAGGGGAGTTCGCCCGCCTCTTCGATGACGTCCTGAAGGCGGTTGAAGCTCGACTCCGTCATGACCATGTCGCTCGGCCAGGCGTCGATGCCCTGATAGCTCTTGACGCTCGTCGCGATGGAGTCGACCGAGGTGTCGGGGAACGCCGCATAGAGGTGGGGAGCGATCTCGTCGGGCGAATTGTTCTGCGCGTACTTCACGGCGCGGAGCATGGCGCGGAGGAAGCCCTTGGCGACGTCCTGATGGGAGTCGAGCCAGGAGCGCTTCGCGATGTAAGAGGTGTAGGGGATCACCCCGCCCGCCTCGCCGACGGAGGCGACGATGTAGCCCTTCCCCGCCGCCTGGTACTCGGAGGCGACCGGCTCAAACATCGTGCAGTAGTCTGCGACGCCGCCCTCGAATGCACTCGTCATGAGGTTGAAGGCGACGTCGAAGTTGAGGGTATAGTCCTCGGGGGTGAGCTTATGTTCCTTGAGGATATATTCGAAGGTCATCGCGGGAACGCCGCCCTGGCGGCCCGCCAAAATTTCCTTCCCCTTGAGGTCCGTCCATTGGAAGTTGGGCTCTTCCTTTCTCGAGACGAGGAAGGAGCCGTCCTTCTGGGTGAGCTGACCGAACACGGTGGGCACATCGGAGGAGCCGCCAAGCAGCACATAGAGCGCAGCTTCGGGACCGCAGAAGCCGATGTCCGCCTCTCCCGACAAAACGGCGGTCATGACTTTGTCTGCGCCGCCGCCGTTGGTGAGTTCGATCTTGATATTTTCTTCTTCGAAATAGCCGAGCGAATCGGCTAAATACATCGGCGCATAGAAGACGGAGTGCGTGACTTCGTTGATGCGCAGCGTTGTGACTTTGGTTTCTTTCTCTTCTCCGCAGGCGGAGAAGGGGAGCGTGGCAAAGAGCATGGCTCCGAGAATGAAGATCGGTTTTTTCATACATTTCTCCGAAATTTTAAGATAATATATCTTATGTCGCGAGCGGAATAATTGACAAAGCGTTGAAAGAAGGTTATAATAGGAAAGTATCGAACTTTTTTCCTCCCCTTGTCATGTTGAGCGGAACGAAGCGTAAGCGGAGTGAAGTCGAAACATCCCCCAAGTAAGCGACGGCCCTAAGTGAGCGGTGGGGCGTGTTAGAAAATTTTCATATTTTTGGAGAGAGAATACCATGAAGGAAATGCAGACGACCTACGATCCCAAGAGCTTCGAAGACAGGATCTACGACTTTTGGGGAAAGAACCACTATTTCCGCGCCGAGATCGACAAGAAAAAGATCCCCTTCACGGTCATGATGCCGCCGCCCAACATCACGGGGCGGCTGCACATGGGACATGCCATGGACGAGACCATGCAGGACGTCATCGTCCGCTTCAAGCGGATGCAGGGGTACTGCACCCTCTGGCTCCCGGGGACCGACCACGCCTCCCTTGCGACGGAGCACAAGATCGTCGAAGCGCTCCGGAAAGAGGGGACGAGCAAGGAAGAACTCGGAAGAGAGGGCTTTTTAACGCGCGCCTGGGAGTGGAAGGAGCAGTACGGCGGAAAGATCGTCGAGCAGCTCAAAAAGCTCGGCTGTTCCTGCGATTGGGACAGGCTCACCTTCACGATGGACGAGCGCTGCTCCAAAGCCGTCAACGAGGCGTTCTTCCGTCTCTATGAAAAGGGACTCATCTACCGCGGCAGCAGGATCATCAACTGGTGCCCCGTCTGCAAGACCGCGCTCTCCGATGAGGAAGTCACCCACACCGAGGACGCGGGGAATTTCTGGCACTTTGCCTATCCTTTGGAGGGCTCGGACGAGAAGATCGTTATCGCGACGACCCGTCCCGAGACCATGCTCGGCGATACGGCGGTCGCCGTCCATCCCTTCGACAAGCGGTATTCTGCGCTTGTCGGCAGAAAAATCATTCTTCCCCTCGTGGGAAGGAGCATTCCTATCGTCGCGGACGAGTATGTCGACCCCGCCTTCGGCACGGGCGCCGTCAAGATCACGCCCGCGCACGACCCCAACGACTTCGAAGTGGGACTCCGCCATGACCTTCCCATGATCAAGGTCATGAACGACGACGGCACGATGAGCGAAAATTGCGGCGAATTTGCGGGTCTCGATCGCTATGAGGCGAGAAAGCGGGTCGTCGAGGCGATGAAGGAGAGGGGACTTCTCGTCAAGATCGAACCCCATTCCCACAATGTGGGGCACTGCCACCGCTGCAATGCGACGATCGAACCCGTCATTTCCAAGCAGTGGTTCGTCAAGATGCAGCCCCTCGCAAAGCCCGCGATCGACGCGGTCGTCAAGAACAAGACCAAGTTCATTCCCGACCGCTTTGCGAAAATATATTTCAATTGGCTGGAAAATATCCGCGATTGGTGCATCTCCCGCCAGCTTTGGTGGGGACACCGCATTCCCGTCTGGTACTGCGACTGCGGGGAAGTCATCTGTGCGCGGGAGACTCCCTCCGTCTGCCCCAAGTGCGGCGGAACACACTTGAAGCAGGACGAAGACTGTCTCGACACCTGGTTTTCCTCCGCCCTGTGGCCCTTCTCGACGCTCGGCTGGCCCGAGAAGACGGAGGAGTTCGAATATTTCTATCCGACGGACGTGCTCGTCACGGGCTACGACATCATTCCGTTCTGGGTCATGAGAATGATGTTCTCGGGGATCGAGTATGCGGGCAAGGTTCCCTTCCGCGACGTCCTCATTCACGGACTTGTCAGAGATGAATTGGGCCGCAAGATGAGTAAATCGCTCGGCAACGGCATCGATCCCCTCGAGGTCATCGATAAATACGGCGCCGATTCCCTCCGCCTCTCCCTCGTAACGGGCGTTGCGCCCGGCAACGACACCCGCTTTACGGACACCAAGGTGGAAGCTGCGAGAAATTTCATCAACAAGCTCTGGAATGCCTCCCGCTTCGTCCTGATGAACGCAAAAGAGGAGAAAATTCCCTCTCTCGAAGAGGTCAAGCTGCATCCCGCGGACAGATGGATCATTTCCAAGCTCATGTCCGCGATCCGCGACGTGACGATCTCTCTGCAGAAGTACGAGCTCGGCATCGCCGCCGAAAAGCTCACCGATTTCGTCTGGGACGACTTCTGCGATTGGTATATCGAGCTTTCAAAGCCCGCCCTCTACGGCGACGACGCGGAGAGAAGAAGGGGAGTGCTCGGCGTGCTCTTCTTCGTGCTCGACAGCGTCTTAAAGCTTCTGCACCCCTTCATTCCCTACGTGACGGAGGAGATCCACGGCTTCCTTCCCTCGGTGAAGACGCCGCTCATCGTCTCCGAATTTCCCCGCTACAATGCAAAACTCTCTTATCGAAGAGAGGCGACCGCGTTCGAGGGGATCATCGACCTCGTCAAGACGGTGCGTGCGGTCAAGGTGGACGTCAACTGTCCCCCCTCCAAAAAGGTCAAGTTATATTTGATCACCGACAACAAGCGGCTCGTGCAGCTCAACAAGAGCGCGATTCTGCGCCTGGCGGGGGCGAGCGAGATCGAACTCATCGAGGACGGCGCCGAGGCGGGGGAGAAGACGGTTTCAAAAGTCGTCGAGATCGGGCACCTCTTCATTCCGCTCGGCGAACTTGTCGACCTCGAAAAGGAGCGCGTCCGCCTCGAAAAGGAGCTTGAAAACGTCATGAGCGAGATTTCCCGCGCGGGCGGAAAGCTCTCCAACAACAATTTCATCGCAAAGGCGCCCAAAAAGGTCGTCGAGGACGAGCGCAGCAAGTACGAAAAGCTTCTCGACCGCAAAAAGAAGATCGAGGAACAGATTTCCAAGCTTTAAAAAGCAAAAAGAAGCATAAACTGAGAGGTATGGGAGGGGAGGCGTGAAGGACCTGTTCGTATCCGACGAGGGATCGCTCAAACAGCTGTTTACAAGAGTGAGAAGGGCACAGGAGGAATTTGCGGGATTTCCGCAAGAGAAGGTCGACGAGATCTTCTTCCGCGCCGCGATGGCTGCAAACCGCGAGCGCGTCCGCCTTGCAAGGCTCGCCGTCGAGGAGACGGGCATGGGCGTTCTCGAGGACAAGGTCATCAAGAACCACTACGCCTCCGAATTTATCTACAATACTTATAAAAACGAGAGGACCTGCGGGGTCATCGAGGAAGATCAAAGCTTCGGCTATCTTCGCATTGCGGAACCCGTCGGCGTCATCGCCGCGATCGTTCCGACGACGAATCCCACTTCCACCGCGATCTTCAAGTGTCTGCTCGCCCTCAAAACGAGGAACGGACTCATCATCTCGCCGCATCCGCGTGCCAAAAAATGCACCGCGGAGGCGGCGCGTGTCGTCTTGGAGGCGGCTGTCGAAGCGGGTGCGCCCGAGGACATCATCGGCTGGATCGACTCTCCCAACGTCACCCTCTCCGGAATGGTGATGCGGGAGAGCGACCTCATTCTCGCAACGGGCGGCGCGGGCATGGTCCATGCCGCCTATTCTTCGGGAAAGCCCGCCATCGGCGTCGGCGCCGGGAATGTTCCCGCCGTCGTCGATTCCTCGGCGGACATCCGTCTTGCGGCGTCCTCGATTCTGCATTCCAAGACCTTCGACAACGGCATGATCTGCGCCTCCGAACAGGCGGTCATCGTTTTAGAGGATATTTATGAAGCCTTCAAACGGGAAATGACCCTTCGCGGCGCCTATTTTCTCTCCCCCGAGGAGACGGAAAAAGTGCGGAAGGTGATGATCGTCAACGGTTCCGTCAATTCCGCATTTGTGGGAAGAAGCGCGCAAAAAATTGCCGCTCTTGTGGGATTTTCCATTCCCCAAGACAGACGGGTGCTCGTCGGCGAAGTGGAATCGACCGAGCTTTCGGAAGCGTTCGCCCATGAAAAGCTCTCTCCCGTGCTCGCCATGTACCGCGCCTCGGACTTCGAGGACGCCCTCAAAAAGGCGGACCGCCTCATCAAAGACGGGGGACTCGGACACACTTCCTCTGTCTTTTTGGACGAAAAGAAAGAGCCCGAGAAACTTCGTCTCTTCCGCGAGCGGATGAGGACTTGCCGCATCGTCGTCAACACCCCCTCCTCGCAGGGCGGGATCGGGGACTTATATAACTTCCGCTTTCCGCCGTCGCTCACCCTCGGCTGCGGGAGCTGGGGCGGAAACTCCGTCTCCGAGAATGTGGGAGTCAGACATCTTCTGAACATCAAGACGGTCGCAAAGAGGAGGGAAAATATGCTGTGGTTCCGTTCGCCCGAAAAAATCTACTTTAAGCGCGGCAGTTTGGTGCAGGCTTTGGAAGAACTTTCCAAAGTCTATCGAAAGAAGCGCGCCTTCCTCGTCACCGACGAATTTTTGTACGAAAAGGGGTACACGAGGGAGATCGAAAAAACGCTTTTTAAACGGGAAATTTCCTTTACGACTTATTTTAAAGTCGAATCCGACCCGACGCTTGCGACCGTCCTCGAGGGCGCAAAGCGCATGAGCGAATTTCGGCCCGACGTCGTGATCGCGATCGGCGGCGGCTCGCCCATGGACGCCGCCAAGATCATGCGGCTTTTATATGAACATCCTCAGGTCAGATTCGAGGAGATGGCGATGCGGTTCATGGATATTCGCAAGCGGGTCTACGGCTTCCCGAAACTCGGGGAGAAGGCGCTCTTTGTCGCGATCCCGACGACGGCGGGAACGGGCAGCGAGGTGACTCCCTTCGCCGTCATCACCGACGAGAAGACGGGGATCAAATATCCCCTTGCAGACTACGAACTCATGCCGAACATGGCGATCGTGGACGCCGACCTCATGGATGAGATCCCGCGCGGACTCACTGCCGCCGCAGGCATCGACGCAGTCAGCCACGCGCTCGAAGCGCTCGTCTCTCTCATGGCGTCCGACTTTACCGACGGGCTTTCGAAAGAGGCGCTGCAAATTCTCTTTGCCTACCTTCCCGCCGCCTACGAGAGCGGGGACAGAGAGGCGCGTGAGAAGGTCGCAAACGCCGCGACCATCGCAGGGCTCGCCTTTGCAAACGCCTTTTTGGGCGTCTGCCATTCGATGGCGCACAAGCTCGGCTCCTACTTCCACCTGCCGCACGGAATTGCAAACGCTCTTCTTTTGGAAGAGGTCATCAAATTCAACAGCTCCGAAAATCCCGCGAAAATGGGGACGTTCTCCCAATACGCCTACCCGCAGGCGCGGGCAAAATACGCCTCCGCCGCAAGGGCGCTCGGACTCAAGGGAAAGACGGATGAGGAGCTCGTCTTAACGCTTATCAAGAAGGTTTCGGAGCTTAAAGAAACGCTGCACATTCCCGCCTCGATCAAAGAGGCGCTGGGGGAGAAGTACTCGGAAGAGGAGTTCCTGCTTCTTCTCGACAAGATGACTTCGGACGCCTTCGACGACCAGTGTACGGGCACGAATCCCCGCTATCCCCTGATGGAGGAGATCAAGACGATGTACCTCAACGCCTACTACGGGAAACGCAAAAAGTAAGCAAAATAATGAAAAATCACGCCCGAAATCGCAGATTTCGGGCGTTTGCATAGTACTATGTCTGACATAATATCGGTTTCTTTTGCATTTTTGCAAAAGATTTTTGATTTTAAAGAGCTTCCACAATGACTTTTATTTTCGCGACGACGCCCTCCATGAGGCGGACTTCCGCGTCATAGTTGCCGATATTTTTGATGGGCTCCTTGGTCGAAATGCGCTTCTTGTCGACGAAGAATCCCTGCTCTTCGAGGGCCGAGGCGATCTTGTCGTTTGTGACGGAGCCGAACACCTTGCCGTTCTCTCCCGCGCGAATTTTGACGGTGACGGAGGCGCCGTTCAGCCTTTGACAGAGCTCCTTTTGCTCCTTGATCTTTTCCGCTCTGTGAAATTCGTCCGCACGCTTTTTCTGCTCGATCTCGTTGATCGAAGTGGAGGTTGCGACCTCCGCTAAATTTTTCTTCAAGAGAAAGTTTTTGGCATACCCGTCCGAGACTTCGATGAGGTCTCCCTTCTTGCCGCTGCCCTTGACGTCTGCTTTGAGAATGACTTTCATAAGATTCCTCCTTTTTCACATTGTAACAGAATCCAAGGCTCTTTGTCAATCGCCTTTCGATAAAAAGCAAAAAGTTGCTCATATTGATGGCAAGGAGGGAAGTATGGAACAAATCAATTCCGGCGTATCTTGCGGCGTGACCCAGTGCCGCTACAACCAGGATGGAATGCACTGCGAGCTCGACAAGATCCATGTCGGCAACATCTGCGAAGGCAACCATTGCACCTGCTGTGACAGTTTCCAAAAGAGAAATTTCTAAGGTGAAGTAAGTCACTTTCTTAAACGTATATCTTTTGTGACACTGCACAAGATAAGGTCTGTGGCGGGGGTTCCCGCTTTCAGATATAGCTTTTGCGGGGACGGAAACCCGCCCTGCAAAGGCGCGTAGAGGACGCCTTTGGGCGTCCTCTTGACTTTTGGCATGAACGGCGGCTCTCTTTCATAGAATAGCGTGTGAAGGAGTTTTTCAAAAAACATGTTTTTTCGCTCGCCTGCTTCCTGCTCGCGGTCGTCTTGATTTTGCTTGCCATCTTCTATCCCGAAGAGAAAAAAGAGGAAGAAAAGGCGCAAAAGAAAGTGGTGCGGGTGTGGAACGTCGACACCTTCGAGGGCGGCAAGGGGTCGCGGACTTCCTTTTTGAAGAGCGCGGCGCGCCGCGTCGAAAAGAAACTCGATGGGGTCTACTATCTCGTGAGTTCCTTTACCCCCGAAGGGGCGAGACAGGCGTTTTGCGAGGGAAATTTCCCCGACGTGCTCTCCTTCGGGATCGGGCTCGACGTCTTTTTGGAAAAATCGGTCGCCCTGCCCTATTCCTTTGCGGGAGGGGAAGTCGGAAAGGACTGCTTCGCCTACCCCTGGTGCCGCGGGGGATATGCGCTCTTTTCCCTCAAAGACGACTTTGAGAGAGAGGGGAAGACGGTCATCTCCTCGGGGGGAAACAACCTCGCCCTTTTATCTGCGGCGATGAGCGAGATCGAGGGGGAAGAACTTCCCTCGCTCACGGCATATACCAAGTTTTTAAACGGCGAGTATGAGTATCTTTTGGGGACCCAGCGGGATCTTTGCAGGTTCCGTTCGCGGGGCGTAGAGGTCTATTCCCGTCCTTTGAAGGCGTATTCCGACCTCTATCAGTACTTTTCGGTGCTCAATCCCGCCGTTCTTCCCGAGGGAAGGGCGCTTCTCGAGAGCATTCTCTCCGAGCCCGAGAGATTGGAGGAGATCGGCATGTTTCCCGCATTTTCGGAGACGGAATTTGCCCCGCTTCCCGAAAAGACCCCTCTCGTCTTTTCCTCGAGGGAAGCTCTCGCCGAGATCAGATCGCAGCTCATGCGAGGAGAGGAAAATTTTCACGAAAAATTTCTGAAAACCATTTGAAATATGCGGCGATCTATGATAGAATAAAGGAGCCTTGAATTGAACTTCGAAAGAGTCATTCTCGAAAACTTTCCCGACCTTGCCGTCGAGCGGAATTTCAGCTTCGCAAGGCGGACGACCATCGGCTGCGGAGGGACCGCCCCCTGCTGCCTGTACCCGAAAACAAGCGAGCAAGCCGCCGCCCTCATTTGCTTTCTGAAAAGCGAAAAAATTCCCTTCTATCTCTTGGGCGCGGGAGCCAACGTGCTTCCCCCCGACGGGGAGTTCGGGGGCGTCATCGTAAAGTTTTCTTTTCTGAACGAAATTTTTGCGGAAGGGGAGCTTCTTTTCGCGGGCGCGGGCGTCACGGGCGGGAGACTATTGCGCTTTGCAAGGGAGAGGGGACTAAAGGGCCTCGAGCCCTTTTCGGGGATCCCCATGACCGTGGGCGGGGGATGCGCGATGAACGCGGGCGTTGCCGATGCGCACTTTTCCGACGTCGTGGAACGGGTAAAGGCGATCGAGGAGGGCGAAATTCTCGATTTTTCGAATGCGCAGTGTGATTTTTCCAAGAAGAGCAGCGTCTTTTCAAAGGGAATTTTCGTGACGGAGGTCTGTTTCCGTCTCCAAAAAGCGGACCCCCGCAAGATCGCGGAGCGGGAAGCGCTCTACCGCGAGAGAAGAAAGACCCTTCCCAAGGGCAGGAGCATGGGCTGCGTCTTCGTCAATCCCGAGGTCATGCCCGCGGGAATGCTCATCGAGCGGTGCGGGCTCAAGGGGCTCCGCGTCGGCGGCGCATATGTGAGCGAGGCTCACGCCAATTTTATCATCAATGAGGGCGGAACGTCCAAGGACGTCTCCTCTCTCATCGCCATTGTGAAAGAGGAAGTGAAGAGAGGCACGGGGATCACCCTGAGAGAGGAGATCAGGAGGATCCTTTAGGCTGAGGATACATATGATTCTTACGGCAGATTACCACACGCACACAAAGTATTCGGACGGAAGGGACAGCGTGCTGCACAACGCCCTCCGCGCGAAGGAGCTGGGGCTCAGGGAGATCGCGATCACCGAGCACGGCTTTTCGCACGTCGTCCTCGGTCTCAAGCGCAAAAAGGCGGACAAGTACTTTGCGGACATCGAAAATGCGAGAAAAGAGACGGGAATGAACATTCTCGTCGGGATCGAGAGCAATATTTTGGGGCGGGAGGGGACCTGCGACCTAACCGAAAGGGACTATGAAAAGTTCGACCTGTATCTTGCCGGCGTGCATATCCTCGTTCACTACGAATCTTCCCACGACCGAAAGAACGGCTTCAAGGGATTCTTCAAATACAATTTTCATGCAAAGCCGCCCGAACGGCTCGTCAAAGAACAGACGCTCGGCTACATTCACGCCATCGAGCGCAATCCCATCGACGTTCTGACGCACATCAACTACCAGTGTTTCTGCGACAGTGTGGAAGTTGCAAAGTGCTGCGCCGACTACGGCACCTATATCGAGATCAGCGGAAAGAAGCCGCATTTTTCGGACGAGGAACTCTTTAAGATCGCCGAGACGGGGGTTCGGTTCATCGTCAATTCGGACGCCCATTCCCCCAAGCGGATCGGGGACGTCAAGATCGCCATGGAGCAGATCCAAAGGGTAAATATCCCCCTCGACAGGGTGGACAACATCGACGGCAGACTGCCGAAATTCCGTTTCAAAGAATATAAAGAGAGAAACTTATGAATTTTACGCGGGAGATCAAGCGGGAGCTTTTGAAAAAATTCCCCGGGCGCGACTGCTGCAAAAGAGCCGCGCTTGTCGGTCTTCTTTGCGTTTGCGGAACGGGGAGCGGCGGGGAGATCCTTTTTACGACCGAGCAGGAGGACGTCGCCGCCTTCGCGCTCGAGGCGTCCGAGCTCTTCGGCGTGCGCCCCGAGCTATCCGGCGTCTCCTTTGATCCCAAACAGGGGAGGGACAAGCTCTCCTTCTCCCTCGAAAGGAGAGAGGTCGGAGAGGACCTTTTGAAAGAGGAGTGCTGCAAGATAAGCTTTCTTTCGGGAGCGTTCCTGGGCGGCGGGAGCTGCACCCTTCCCAAAGAGGGGAAAAAGACGGGCTACCACCTCGAAATTCCCTTCGAGCGGGAGAGCGGCGCGGAGACGTTCGGAAGACTCTGCGAAGAATTGCAGCTGCTCCCCCCGGGGATCATCGAACGGAAGGGGAAGACGGTCGCCTATTTCAAGAGCCGGGAGGGGATCGCCGACTTTCTCGCCCTTGTCGGCGCGGAGAGCGCGCTCAAGACCCTCGAAGAGGTCTCCTCTTTGCGCGAGGAGAGCAACCTCGAGAACCGAAAGGGCAATTGCTTTGCGGGAAACGCGGACAAGGCGGCGATCGCAAGCGCGGCGCAGGTGCTCTCCATTGAAAGACTGAAGTCGGAAGGAACGCTTATGAAACTTCCCCCGCCCCTGAAAGAGACCGCCCTTGCAAGGCTGGAAAATCCCGAGCTCTCCTTGAGCGAACTTGCCCAAAAACTCTCACTTTCCAAGAGCTGTCTCTACCACAGATTGCAAAAACTTTCTTTCCTTTCGGAGAAAAAATCATGACGGACTTCGTACATCTGCATCTGCATACCGAATACAGCCTGCTCGACGGCGCGGTCAAAGTGGACGAGCTCGTCGAACACTGCCAGAAGAACGGGATCGACGCCGTCGCTGTCACCGACCACGGCAACATGTACGCCTCTCTCTACTTTGCCGAGGAGTGCAAGAAGAGAGGCATCAAATACATCATCGGCTGCGAATTTTACGTCGTGGACGACTATAAAAAGAAGGAGAGCCAGTCGGCCGACCACCTTATTCTGCTCGCCAAGAACAAGGCGGGGTATGTGAATCTTGTGCAGATGGACTCTCTCGCCTTCGTCGACGGCTACTACTACCGTCCCCGCATCGACTACGAGACCTTGAAGAGCCACTCCGACGGGGTCATCTGCCTCTCCGCCTGCCTTGCGGGCAGACTTCCGCGCCTTTTGATGGCGGGGGAATACGCAAAGGCGAAGGAGTTTGTTCTCTCCATGAAGGAAATCTACGGAGAGGACTTCTACATCGAAATTCAGAATCACGGGATCCCCGAGCAGAGGCAGATCCTGCCCCTTCTCGTCAAACTTGCAAGGGAGACGAACACGGAGCTCGTCGCCACCAACGACGTCCACTATCTTCACAAAGAGGATTGGGAGATGCAGGACGTCCTCATGTGCATCCAGATGAAGAAGACGCTCGACGACCCCGCCCGCATGAAGATGGAGACGCGGGAGTTCTACTTTAAATCGGGCGACGAGATGGCGGCGCTCTTCCCCGACCTTCCGCAGGCGATCGCAAATACCCGCGTCATCGCGAACAAGGTCTCCGACACGGACACTCCCTTCAATTTAAAGGACAACGGCTCGCCCGTCTATGACAAGTCGCTCATTCCTCTCTATACGGCGGACGACGGCACGCCGAGCCCCGAATTTCTCACCCGTCTCACCTGGGAGGGACTTCCCAAGCGCTATCCCGAACTCACCGAGGAGATCAAAAAGCGGGCCTCTTACGAACTTGAGATCATCATCAAGATGGGCTTTGCCGACTACTTCCTCATCGTGTGGGACTACATCAACTGGTCGCGCTTGCACGATATTCCCGTGGGCCCCGGACGGGGGTCGGGCGTCGGCAGCATCGTCGCCTATGCGATCGGCATTACAAACGTCGATCCGCTTCGCTACGACCTGCTCTTCGAGCGGTTTTTGAACCCCGACCGCGTCTCCATGCCGGACTTCGACGTCGACTTCTGCACGGCGAGAAGGGGGGAGACCATCGAATATGTCCGAAGGCGCTATCACCCCGAAAATGTCGCGCAGATCGTCACCTTCGGAACCCTCGCCTCCCGCGCCGTCATCAAGGACGTGGGCAGGGTCATGAGCGTTCCCTATTCGGAGACCGACCGCGTCACAAAACTCATGGACGGAAAGTCCACCATCCGCGAACTTTTGGGGCTCAACATCGAAAAGTGCCGCAAAAAGGTCATGGAGACGGAGGGGGACCCCGACAAGCACGACGAGGCAGTCAAAGCCCTTCAGGAACAGGAATCAAAGCGAAATCCCGAATTTATCGAAATTTACGAGTCCGACGAGACCTTGAAGCGGGTCAT
This sequence comes from uncultured Clostridia bacterium, assembly GCA_947589565.1. Taxonomy (GTDB): domain Bacteria; phylum Bacillota; class Clostridia; order Christensenellales; family Borkfalkiaceae; genus Gallimonas. Next base: position 18,871 of record CANQBW010000023.1, read on the forward strand.
CGATATGGGACTTAAGCTCGAGGGAATGCCGCGGAACACCTCGATGCACGCGGCGGGCGTCGTCATCTGCCGAAAGAAGATCGCGGACAACGTCCCGCTCTCCAGAAACGGCGAGGACATCACGACGCAGTTCGATATGAAGGAAGTAGAGTCCATCGGAATGCTCAAGATGGACTTTCTGGCGCTCACCACCCTCACCGATATCAAAAAGACCCTCGATTACATTCTCGAGGACACGGGAAGGACCGTTGAATTTGACCAAAAGTGCGACGATCCGGGCGCATACGAGCTGATCGCCGAGGGGGACACCGACGCGGTGTTCCAGCTCGAGCAAGGGGGGATGAAGCGGTTCATGAAACAGCTCCAGCCCACCTGTCTCGAGGACCTCATCGCGGGCATTTCGCTCTATCGCCCCGGCCCCATGGATTTCATTCCCGACTATCTCAAAAACCGCGCCGAGCCCGACAAGATCAAATATCTCACCCCCATGCTGAGGCCCATTCTCGAGAAGACCTATGGGGTCATCATCTACCAGGAGCAGGTCATGCAGATCTTCCAGTCCCTCGCGGGATATTCCCTCGGACAGGCAGACCTCGTCCGCCGCGCGATGGCAAAGAAGCACCGCTCCGAACTGATGGCGCAGAAGGATAAATTCATCTACGGCGACGTCGACAAGGTCGTCGGAAAGGACAAGGACGGAAATCCCGTCATGGGCAACATTACGGGCTGCGGCTCCCACGGGATCCCCCCCGAAGTGGCGGGAGAGCTCTTCGGACAGATGGAGAGCTTCGCTTCCTACGCCTTCAACAAATCCCATGCGGCGGCTTACGCCGTCATCACCTACCAGACGGCATATCTCAAAAAATACTATCCCAAGGAGTTCCTCGCGGGCGTGCTCAACAACCGCATCGATAAGATCGAGGAAATTTCCAAGTACGTCGTCTATATGAAGGAGAAGAACATCGCGGTCTATCCGCCCGACGTCAACCTCTCCAAGACCTATTTCTCCGTGCAGGGAGACGGGCTCCGCTTCGGGCTCTGCGCACTGCGCGGCGTTGGACTTGCCGCAATGGAGAAGGTCATTGAGGAGCGGGAGACCAAGGGAAGGTTCAAGGACATCGCGGATTTCTTCCTTCGCTGTACCAAATACCTCAACAAGCGCATGGTGGAGGCTTTGAACTTCGGCGGCGCGTTCGACGGATTCGGGGTCAGGCGGAGCCAGGTGGACGCCGTCTATGAGGACGCGATGAAGCGCGTCACCGGCATGGACAAACAGAAAAACAGCGCACAGATGTCCCTCTTCGGCGATTTTATCGAAGAAAGCGCTCCCAAGATCGAATTTCCCGACATTCCCGAATGGGACAACACCGAACTTTTATCAAGGGAGAAGTCTGTGCTCGGCGTGTACGTCAGCGGACATCCCTTCCGCCGCTATGCGCCCTATTTCCGCGACTGCAACTTCCACTGCGGAATGCTCGCCGACTTCGATCTCGACGAGGAGTCGGGCGACAGGGTCTATCACAAGATCAAGAGCGGCCAGCCCGTCTCGATGGGGGGCATGATCGCAGGGATCAAGAAGATCAACACAAAATCGGGCTCGCTCATGGCGTTCGTGACCCTCGAGGACGAGTACGGCAGCATCGACTGCCTCGCCTTCCCCAAGGTCTACGATCGGATAAGGCCCTACCTCTCGCAGGACAACGTCGTGCGGGTCGTGGGAAAGATCGACATCGACCCCGAAAAACTTCCCGTCATCGTGCTCGACACCCTCGAAAAATTCGAGCCGCCCGAGACGGATCGAAAACTCACCGAAGAGAAGGAGCAGGTGCTCTGGCTGGACGCCCGCGCCCTCAATGAAGAGGAGATGGAGGAGTTTCTTTTGATGCTCCAGGAATATCCCGGGACGCTCAAGGCGAAAATTCTCAACGGCGGAAAGAGATACGAGTATTCGGTCAACTATTCCCGCGCCTTTCGGGCGGAATTGGGCACCTTTTTGCAGGATGGGTGCGTGAAATTGATCTGATTGCGGAAAAATATCAAAAGGAGGAGACTTATGAAAATCGGACTTTTGACGAGCGGCGGCGACGCGCCGGGCATGAATGCCGCCATTCGTGCGGTCGTGCGAACCGCGCTCTATTACGGAATGGAGGTCTTCGGCATCGAGCGCGGTTTTGCGGGGCTCATCGAGGATAAGATGCAGCCCATGAACATGCGCAGCGTCTCGGAGATCATCAACCGCGGCGGCACCATGCTCCGCACGGCGCGCTGCTGCGAGATGCTTGACAAGGAGGGGCGCAAAAAGGCGGCCTCCGTCCTTGAAAAGAGGGGGATCGAGGGGCTCGTCGTCATCGGCGGGGACGGTTCCTTCCGCGGCGCGAAGTCGCTGACCGAGGAGTTCGGCGTCTCGACGATCGGGATCCCCGGCACCATCGACAACGACCTCGAGTACACCGACTACACCCTCGGCTTCGACACGGCGGTCAACACCAACATCAACATCGTCAACATGCTGCGCGACACGATGAACTCCCACGAGCGCATTTCCGTCGTCGAGGTCATGGGCAGAAGCTGCGGCGACATCGCCCTCTTCACGGGGATCGCCTCGGGCGCGGAGATCATCATCGTGCCCGAGATCAGATACGACATGGAGGACGTCGTCATGCGTATCGACCGCTCGCGCAAGAGCGGAAAGCACTCCAACATCATCGTCGTCGCGGAGGGAGCTTGCAGTGCGGAGGAATTTGCTTCTCAGCTCAAGGAAAGCACCGACTACGCCGTGCGGACGACGACGATCGGGCACATTCAGCGCGGCGGCTCGCCCACCATGGCGGACCGTATGCTCGCGGCGCAGTTCGGCAACAAGGCGATAAGGCTTTTGAAGGAGAAGACGGGAAGCCGCGCCGTCGGCATCAAGAGGAATAAGATCATCGACATGGACATCATCGAGGCGGTCGAAATGAAGAAGCGCTTCAACTATGAACTGTATGAGACGCTGCAGATGATCTCCATGTAAAAATTTCCGAAAACATATTGGAAGAAGTTGAAATTCCTTCCGATTTATACTATAATATATAAGGATACCATCCTTTGGGATCACGCGAAAAAAGCGCAGAGAGGAGAATGGCATGATATTGACTGTCTGTACGAGTCCGTGCGTCGATGTGACGATCGAGGTCGATTCCCTGAACGTCGGCAAGCTGAACATCATAAGGAGCAAGCGGCTCACCTTTACGGGCAAGGCGATCAACGTGGCGATCGGCGTAAAGCGGCTCGGCGGAGAGGTCATGACGACGGGGTTCATGTACAGCGAAAACGGCGCAATGTTCGAACGTGCGCTCGGAGAGGAGAACATTCCCCACTCCTTCGTCTACAGCGAGGGGCGGGTGCGTGAAAATTATAAGATCATCGACAAAAAATCCATGCTGACGGAGATCAACGACGTCGGCGAACACGTCACCGAGGAAAAACTCCGTCTTCTCATCGAAAAGGTGGGAGAACTCTCCAAAAAGGCGGGAGTCGTCGTCATTTCGGGCGGACTTCCCCGCGGCGCGAGCGAAAATTATTACGGAGAGCTCTTCTCCGCGGTCGATCCCCGGTCGCTCAAGGTGGCGGACGCGGTGGGGGGAAAGCTTCTCTCCTCCCTCGGGGCGGGACTCGACCTCGTCAAGCCCAATCGGGAGGAACTCCAGCGGATGCTCGGAAGGGAGCTTCTGGACAGAGCCGACATGATCTCGGGCTGTTGGGAGCTTCTCGACCGCGGCGCGAAGATCGTCCTTCTCTCCCTCGGACGGGAGGGCGCGATCATCACGGACGGAAAAAAGAATTACTATTGCAAGAGCATCAACGTCGCGATCAACTCCACGGTGGGCGCGGGGGACGGCATGGTGGCTGCCGCCGCACTCGAACTGAGAAGGGGAGCAGATCTTCCCGAAATTTTACGCGCGGGCGTCGCCGCGGGAACTGCGACGGTCACGACCTTCGCGCCGACCTCTTTCTCGAGGGAGAAGTACGAGGAGATCTATAAAAATCTGACGGTGACGGAAATTTAGGAGGAAGTATTATGTTGGATATGGAGACGCTGAGAAGCGACGGCGAAGTGGAGGCGATCATGACGATGTCCCAAAAGTCCATCGAGGCTCTGGGATTCACCGAGCACTCCCGCAGACATTCGGGGATCGTGAGCAGATGGTGCGGAGACATTCTCCGCTCCCTCGGCATGGACGAGGAGACCGTGCGTCTCGGCGAGATCGCGGGCTATTTGCACGACATCGGCAACTGCATCAACCGCCAGGACCACGCCATGAGCGGCGCGGTGCTCGCCTACAAGATCGTCACCCGCTTAGGGCTCACCGAAATGCAGGCGGCGCAGATCATGGCGGCGATCGGCAACCACGACGAGCAGTTCGGGCTTCCCGTCTCGGACATCTCCGCCGCCCTCATCATCGCGGACAAGGCGGACGTGCACAAGAGCCGCGTCAAAAAGAACATCGAGGACGTCCTCCGCGCCAACATTCACGACAGGGTCAACCTCGCCGCGGAGCGCTCCTTCGTCGTTGCAGACCGCGAGCAGGGCACCATCACCCTGAACATCGAGATCGACACCTCGATCTGCTCCGTCATGGACTATTTCGAGATCTATTTCGCCCGCATGAGCCTGTGCAGAAGGGCGGCGAAATTCCTCGGCTGCAGGTTCTCTCTCGTCATCAACGGGAACGCGCTCATCTGATCTTCCGTGTAACTTTTCGGCGCAGACCGTTTCACGCTTTATATACTGAAATATTTCTTAAACCACAAGATGTTGTGGCCAAATAAAAATTTTTTCCCAAAATGTGGCGCAAACGCTTGACATTCGCCGCGGGATATCCTATAATAAAAACATTCCCTTTTCGGGGAACGTTTTTTGCCGAAAGAGAGAATAACGATAAGGAGAAAAGAGATGAAGATCATCAAGCGCAACGGCACGGAGGTATCCTTTGTTTCGCAGAAGATCACGGATGCGGTCAGAAAGGCGAACAACGAAGTCAGCGAGGGAAACCGTCTCTCGGAGGAGCAGATCGCGCTCATCACAAAGCGGGTAGAGGGGCTCTGCAAGGACCTCAACCGTGCGGTCAACGTCGAAGAAGTACAGGACTTTGTCGAGAACCAGATCATGGACCAGAAGGCGTTCGCCGTGGCGAGAAAGTACATCACCTACCGCTATACGCGCGAGCTCGTCCGCAAATCCAACACGACGGACGCGCAGATCCTCACGCTCATCGAGTGCAACAACGAGGAAGTCAAGCAGGAGAACTCCAATAAGAACCCCACGGTCAACTCCGTGCAGCGGGACTACATGGCGGGAGAGGTCAGCAAGGACCTCACGCGCCGCATTCTCCTTCCGCGCGACATCGTCGAGGCGCACGATCAGGGCATTATCCATTTCCACGACGCAGACTACTTTGCCCAGCACATGCACAACTGTGCGCTCGTCAATTTGGAGGACATGCTCCAGAACGGCACCGTCATTTCGGGCACCTATATCGAGAAGCCGCACTCCTTCTCGACGGCTTGCAATATCGCGACGCAGATCATCGCGCAGGTCGCCTCCAACCAGTACGGCGGGCAGAGCATTTCGCTCACCCACCTCGCTCCCTTCGTGGAGATCAGCAGAAAGAAGATCCGCGCCGAAGTGGCGCAGGAGCTTGCCGACGTCGGCGTCATGGAGGACACCATCGCCCGCATCGCCGAAAAGCGTCTGCGCGACGAAATTCGCCGCGGCATTCAGACCATTCAATACCAGGTCGTCACCCTCCTTACGACGAACGGACAAGCTCCCTTCGTCACGGTGTTCATGTATCTGGGCGAAGCGAGAGACGAGCGCGAACGCGCCGACCTTGCCATGATCATCGAAGAGGCGTTGAAGCAGCGCATTCAGGGGGTCAAGAACGAGTCGGGTGTCTGGGTCACGCCCGCCTTCCCCAAGCTCATCTATGTGTTGGAGGAGGACAACGTCCGCAAGGGCAGCAAATACTACTACCTCACCGAGCTCGCCGCAAAATGCACGGCAAAGCGCATGGTTCCCGACTATATTTCCGAGAAGAAGATGCTCGAATACAAGATCGACAAGAACGGCGAAGGACACTGCTACACCTGCATGGGCTGCCGCAGCTTTTTGACGCCCTATGTCGACGAGCACGGAAAACCCAAGTACTACGGGCGGTTCAATCAGGGGGTCGTCACGATCAATTTGCCCGACGTCGCCCTCTCCTCGGGCGGGGACATGGACGAGTTCTGGAAGATCTTTGACGAGCGGCTCGAGCTCTGCCACAGGGCGCTCATGGAGCGGCACAACCGTCTCAAGGGGACTCTCTCGGACGCAGCGCCCATTCTCTGGCAGTACGGTGCTCTCGCACGGCTCAAGAAGGGGGAGAAGATCGACAAACTCCTCTACGGGGGATATTCCACGATTTCTCTCGGCTTTGCGGGACTCTATGAGTGCGTCAAATACATGACGGGCAAGTCGCACACCGACGAGGCGGCGAAGCCCTTCGCCCTCAAGGTCATGCAGTACATGAACGACAAGTGCAAGGCCTGGAAAAAGGAGCACAACATCGACTTCTCCCTCTACGGCACCCCCCTCGAGAGCACGACCTACAAGTTTGCAAAAGCCCTTCAGAACAGATTCGGGATCATTCCGGGCGTCACCGACAAGAACTACATCACAAACAGCTATCATGTGCACGTCACCGAGAAGATCGACGCCTTCACCAAGCTGCGCTTCGAGAGCGAGTTCCAGCAGCTCTCCCCCGGCGGGGCGATCTCCTACGTCGAAGTCCCCAACATGCAGGACAATATCCCCGCGGTCCTGAGCGTGATGGAGTACATCTATGAGAACATCATGTACGCAGAGCTCAACACCAAGAGCGACTACTGCCAGGAGTGCGGCTACGACGGGGAGATCCAGATCGTCGAAGAGGACGGAAAACTCCTCTGGGAGTGCCCCTATTGCCACAACCGCGATCAGTCCAAGATGAACGTCGCCCGCAGGACCTGCGGCTACATCGGCACGCAGTTCTGGAACCAGGGAAGGACGCAGGAGATAAAGGACAGAGTCTTGCACCTTTAATGTACTCTTCCCATAAGCTTCGCAATACTGTGTCGCGCTGCGGCAACCCTCAGTCATGTACGGATTTAGTACACTCCTT
>CANQBW010000024.1 GCA_947589565.1 uncultured Clostridia bacterium
CATATATTGAACTTGCTGATTGCATTAATATTAATAATTGCATTTGTGTCCCCAAGAACATTTAACCCTGCTTCCCCATTTCGGCAAATTTGCCACAGGTCAAGCTATTCTTTACGTAATCAAATGGGTAAGATTTTACACATTTGGCGGGCAAGAGAAAAAATTTTGCAATTTGAAGTTGCAAATCGCCAAAAAATTCAACCATATCAAAGTGAGGGGGAAATTTATATGTATCAAACGCAAAAAATTTCAACCATACCAAAGTAGAAGGAAAAATATTTTGCGATTTTAGGTTGCCTTTGCCGAAAAAATTCCGCCATACCCAAATGAGGGGTATAAAGCGATGATTACGCCATGATCGGGAAATTTGCGGTTGCGAACCGCAAAAAGATTTACCCATATAAAAGTGAGGGGAAAAGCGTATCAAACGCAAAATAATTCCGCCATACCATAATAGGAGGTGATTCCAATGCAGAACTTATGACCTGCCGCCACAGTCGGGAAACAGCGGCAAACGAGCAAGAAACAAGGAGAGAAAATACTATGAACACATCGTAAAAATGGAAGCAAAAGACAACTACCGAGGCGATCCAACGGCAAGCAAACGGAAAGCAAAAGTGGGACGATTTTAGGAAAAAGGTGAAGCAGGATAAGGAAAGTGGGCAAATTCCCACTTTCGAGGTTTGGGGCAAGCGGGAAACCCGCCTTCCCCTCTGTTGCCCGAAAAGAAACTTTCTCGCTTGAATCTCTTGACTCTTCGGCTGAGATAGTGTAAAATGTATGTGTCGTATGAATACGATTGATATATTTCACGGAGGTTATTATGGAAAAGAAACCGAGAGCGATCAAGGATAAGCGTTATGAGGAGAAGCACAAAGCGGAAAGAAAAGCGAAGAACGCCACTTGGGGAACGAGCGTTCCCCGCGAGAAGGCGGAGCAAATAAATGCCTTTCTCGAAAGATATGGCTATACCAAAGTCCAACTCATAGAAGCAGGTTACAAAGCCTTGTTGGACGATGCAGGCGAACGTAATCTTTCGCTCGGTAAAGATGAATAACCTTGATTTCTCGCAAAAAATATCGCAGAGATTTTTTGCGAAGAGGAGCAGCAACGGAATGAAATTGCAATTTGCCGAACAGACAAATTGCTTAAAATGGAGTTTGCTGCGACGAGGACGGCTACGATGATTTCTTCCCTTCGGAATTGGAGGCGATGAAGAAAACCGAGTAACAGAAATAGGGCTCCCGCAAAAAGACGAAGTATTTTTGTGGGAAGAGGAGCGGCAAGTCGAAAATAACAGCCGCGAAATGAAAATGAGCGGCGGGTGCAAAGACTTTGCCGCGACGAACAAGGAGGAAACGCGATGGAAAGAGAACATAGTATTCAGCGCTATAAGAGCGAGGGATATTCCAAGCACTCGAATAAGAATACTTGAACGAAAAACAATTCAGTTATCAAAAGGAAATCGGGAACACGGTCTATACCGTGATCGTAAAAGAAAGCGAAACCGCAAAAGAAACGGTTTTGAAGAAGCTCGAAAGAGCAATCATAAGGGACTCGCTTGAAGGCTGTCATTCCAAAGGAGTAAATCTATGAAAAGACAACTTTCAACGCAACAATACAAGACCAATATCGGAAGTGCAAAGATCACAGCCCTCTACTGCCGTCTTTCGAGAGACGACGAAAACGAGGGCGACAGCAACAGTATCGTAAATCAGAAGGCAATTCTCGGCAAGTACGCAAGCGACAAGGGCTTTTCCAATCCCCAATTCTATGTGGACGACGGGTATTCGGGAACGAATTTCAACCGTCCCGACTTTATGCGACTTATGGAAGATGTCAACGCGGGTAATGTCGGTACAATCATCGTAAAGGATATGTCGAGGCTTGGCAGGGACTATCTGAAAGTGGGTGTTTACACGGAAATCACGTTCCCCGATGCGGGCGTTCGGTTTATTGCCATCAACGACGGCGTAGACAGCGAAAGCAATGTAGACAACGACTTTACTCCCTTCCGCAATATCATCAACGAATGGTACGCGAAAGACACGTCGAAGAAAATCCGCGCCGTGTTCAAGGCAAAGGGAATGTCGGGTAAGCATCTCTGCACGATCCCACCCTATGGCTATAAGAAGGACGAGAACGATAAGCAGAAATGGGTTGTGGACAAGGAAGCCGCGGCGGTTGTCAAAGAAATCTTCTCGCTTTGCATGAAAGGCTACGGTCCGACGCAGATAGCGAGGATATTAACGGAGAGGAATATCGATCCGCCTGTACTTCACAAAAGGAAGAACGGACTCCCTACTACAACAATGCCTATTGACTTTGTGGAAATTTGGAGCACCAACGGCGTCGTAAAAATTCTCTCAAATCCTGCCTACCTCGGACACACGGTGAACTTCCGAACGAAGAAGAAATCGTATAAGAGTAAGAAGAAGCTCGACCTACCGCCCGAAGAATGGGTAATCTTCGAGAATACGCACGAAGCGATCATCGACAATGACACCTATGAAACGGTTCAGCGGATTCGCTCGGCAAAACGCCGTCCTACAGATATGGGCGAAATGAGTGTGTTTTCGGGGCTTGTGTATTGCGCCGACTGCGGGAAGAAAATGTATCTTTGTCGTTGCACGACGATGAAGCAAAAGGAGTATTTCAACTGTTCGACCTACCGTAAAAAGAAAAAGAGCTTCTGCACATCCCATCAAATAACGGTAGAAGCCGTGGAGAAAATCGTTCTCGCAGATTTACAGCGGGTATTCTCAATGGCGAAAGAACACGAGAAAGAATTCCTTTCTATGCTCCAAAGCAACGCCGACAAAGAAAGCAGAAAGAAACTCGCGGCGTATGCGCAAGAGAAAGAAAACGCAGAACGGCGCGTACAGGCTCTTGACCGCATCATCCGAAACCTCTATGAGGACAAGGTGAACGGCAACCTCTCCGACGAACGCTTCCGCAAGCTATCGCAGGAGTATGAGGAAGAGCAGAAAACGCTGAACGAGAGGATAAGAGAATTGCAGGAAATCTTAATGAAGGCAAAGGAGCAATCCGACAACGTAAATCGCTTTATGAGGCTTATTCGCAAATACACGGACATCACGGAGCTTACGCCCGAAATCGTGCGGGAGTTCGTTGAGAAGGTAATAGTTCACGAGAAGCAAGTGATTGACGGCAAACGGACACAGGCGGTGGAAATCATCTACAACTGCGTGGGAGCAATTCCCGACCTCGCGCAGGAAGAAGCCGCTTAAACTTCGGGAAGGACAACGAATAAGCGGTCTGACTAACCGCCAAACCGCTTATTCATAGAATCCCTATGAAAGACGCACGAAAGCCGCTTTTTTTGTTTCGGCAAAAATCTTCCTTCGGAATATTTTTGTCGAGGAAATGTGCTCTCAAATTTTCACAACCCCTCCTCAAAATCGTTTCAATTGACAATAAGCCGAAAGGGTTCGGCAAATGGGGTGCCGCTCCGGCAAGGGAACCTTGCCTCGCGCAGTGGAATTAGAACAAAGGACGAGATCCTTACTCGCCTAAAGGCTCGTGAGGCGCGTATGGATTCTCTATAGAACGACGCGCCTTCGACTACGCTCAGGATGACAGAGAAAAAGCGTCGCGGGGTTTGGGACACCGTACTCGCTACGCTCGTGCGACCCAAGGAAGGAACAGTAGAAAGGTCGAAGCGCAAGTGTCCCCACGGCGCGCCATTCTATTGAGAATCCATGCGCGACGCACGAAGTAAAATTTTTTTTGGTTACTTTTTTTGTATTCGTAAAAAAAGTAACAACGTATGTCATGCGGAAATGACAATCAAAAGCGGATTGCCGCGCAATCGAAAACGAAATTTTGTTGCATCAAAAACTTAAAATAATACATCGATCCATATGCAAGCCGCCGAGAGGAGGACGAGGTAGAGGGTAAACCACTTGTAGTTGCCCTTTTGAATGACTTTGAGCATGACTTTCACGGCGAAGAAGCCGGAAACTGCCGCAAAGACCATGCCGAAGAGCATTCCGACGATCTCCGCGCCGCCGAGCGCGACCGCGCCGCTCTCGGGGAAGATGACGTCCTTCATTTCGACGAGTGCACTGCCCAAAATCACGGGAATGCTCATCAAAAAGGAAAACTTCGCGACGTCCTCCGCCTTGGCGCCCGTCACCGTACCCGCGACGATCGTCGACCCGCTGCGGGAAATTCCGGGAAAGAGTGCGACCGCCTGCATGAGACCCATCGGGACCGTGTGTTGCCAATTGAGCTCCTTCGGCTTCTTCTTCCGGCACAGAATGACGGTCTCGCAGACGAGAAGTTCGAGCGCGGTAAAGGAAAAGCAGATCGCGAGCATGGCAAGCCCCTTTTCCCCCGAAAAGAGGGCGTCGATCTTGTCGTTGAACAAAAGTCCCACGATCCCTGCGGGAATGGTCGCGACAATCAGCATCAAGAGAGGCTTGAAGGGCTTTTTGAAGAGCGCTAAAATCTCCTTCCGGAAGAGGAAAATGACGGGGATCAGCGTGCCGATGTGGAGCATGACGTTGATAAACGTCATACTCGCGCCCTCTACCGAGTAGCCGAGGACGCGCTGCAGCAGCGACAAATGCCCGCTTGAAGAAACGGGCAGGAACTCCGTGAGTCCCTGTACCGTGCCAAGTACGATCGATTTCCAAATGCTTTCGAAATAACCCATGTTCCGTCCTTACGCACTGATGCGGTCGGCGTAGCGGTCCTCGTAGATCGTCACGCTGTCCTTGTTGAACGAGTTGACGATCTCCTGCTGCTTTGCGGAGGAATAATTGGAGAAGTTGTCCGCCTTCATCGCCTCGTAGTAGAGGTTGGAGAAGGTCCCCTCCGTATCCCTCTGAGCCCAGTCGAAGGAATAGGGCTGTCCACCCTTCTGCGAATAGGAGAGGGTGCAGTACATGATGTGCCAGCCGTATTCGGAAGGCGCGACGGTGACAGAGCCCGCACCCATCTTGACGGCAAGCTGCGCCGCATACTCAAATTCTTTTACGAAATCCGTGTTGTTCGGACTCACCGCATAGCCGAGGTAGCTGTTCAAGCCGCCTGTATCCGTATTGTATGCAAAGGAGAGCTCATTGATGACGGACATCGCCTTGTTTTCGTTCGTGCCCGCACGGAAGATGTTGTTCGCGTCGAAATTCTCGAGCTCCTTGACCTTCGCCGTGAAGTAGAGGAACTTGGAGTAGTCCACTTCTCCGTTCTCGTTGTAGAAGTTCGTCTGCTCGTAATATCCTTCCGTCGTCTTCTTGTCGCTCAACGTGAGCCCTTCGGAGGAGAGGTAGTTCTCCATCTCCTTCAAGAAGCCGTCAATGTCGATCTTATTGGGATTGTAGACGAATTTCGTCTCGCCGTCCTCTTCCTTCTCGTAGACGGTGCCGTTATAGCTGTATCTTCCGATATAGTTCTTGAGCTCCGTATACTCCGCGATCCCCTCTTTGCCCGATTTTTTGAGGTTGTTTTCAAAGAAGAGGTAATTTCTGCCCTCGCCGCCGAAGGGGTTGTCCCCCTCCTCGGCGCGGAAGCCGTAGTCCGCGTCGAACCATGCGCCGCGCTGGTCGGTCGCCGTCAGTTTTTGAAGAAGAGAAGCCCGAACGCCGAAGGTGTTCCCCTTCTTGTCGTTCATGTCGGAGAGCGCGTCGGAGAGCTGCTGCGACTGCGCCGCGCTGAAGGGAAGCAGGATATTGATGACGAATCCGTATCCGTCCGGCGCATAGAGCACGAAATTGCTCTCGGAGACGCCGTCCAGGGCGCTCTCGAGGGAGGTTGCGTCGGAAGTCGAGAAGGTCTCCTTCTGCTCGGACAGGGTATTGTTGAATTTGCCCTCGATCCAATCCTGCATGATCTGCTTTTCCGCCGCCCGCGCGAATGCGTCGGAGAGCTTAGCAAGAAGCGCCGTCTCATAGCTGTTCTTGCGCTCGAGCGCGTAGTAGCTCAAAGAGGTGATGTCGCTCGTGTTCTCGCCGCGGTTGACGAGTCCATAGGTGTTGAGTCTTGCAAGGAAGACCTTGTAAGCTTGCTTTCTGCTTGCGGGGGTGGAGTCGTCCTGCGTCTCGTAGGTGCCGCAGTCGGAGGGATTGGAGCTGAAGCCCTCGCCGCTTCCGACGCCCGTATAAATTTTATAAGCCTCGTCGTAATAGTCCTCGTCCGTCTCGTCCACGCCCGTGGGGGTCGTCCGCGAGGACGTCGTCGAAGTATCGTCATGCTCGTGATCGTGATTTTCTTCGATGATCTCGTGCTCCTGGGAGTCGAGGGTCGTGTTGATGGTGACTTTTACGTCGTACTCCGCCTTCTTGACCTCGTCCTCGGAGAGGAAATAGCGCATTCCCGCGATATCCTTGTCCCGTTCGCCCGCGCCCGAGACCGCGCTGTTGAAGCCGTCCACCGTGTAGGTGACATGCGTAATGTTTCCGTCCCTGTCCTCGACGTCCGCGCCGTTTTGCAGGAAATAGGCGAACGCATACTGCACGTAGATCTGACGGTTGACGAGGTCGCGCATGAGCGTCTCGTAGATCTGGGTATCGTCCCAGCCCATGCTCGAGGAATAGGTGCTGCCGTAGCTTGCATAGCTTGCGATGAGCTCCCTCTTCAAAATTTCCGAGGGGGAGATCACGTTTGAGAATCCCGCAAATTCGCCGCCTGCGGAGAAGGCCCCGTTTTTGGTAATGTCGACCTCCGCGACAACTTGTACAAGGTCGCGGGAAGAGTCCGTGGTCACCAATTCGCAGCCTGCAAGCGGGGTCAAGCACAGTGCGCCCACCAAAGAAAGAGCCGCAATTTTCGTCTTCTTTAATTTCATCTTTTTACTCCGAGGTCTACGGGAATATCACTTCCCATAATAGACCTTTATCTATTTTAGCGCATTTTGGAAAAAAACGCAAATATTTCCGCCCATGTTTTATGCAAAAGTTGAGGCAAATTTTAAAAATTTCGTCATGGCGACCAATGTTTTGCCTCCGTCGGGGCGGGGACGGAAGGTGATCGCGGGTTCGCTCGTCATGTCGAGCCCCACTTCTCCCCTGTATTTCTCGAGCGCCGCCTGGATGCGGTGATCGGAGAGCGATTGAAGCTGAGAAAAGCGGAGAGCTCCCCCCTTCTGTCCCACGCTGATCTTTTTGACGCCGAACTTTGCGGCGTAGCTCTTTAAGAGCGCGATGACGAGAAGATTCAAGGTCTCCCCGGGCAGCGGCCCGTAAGCCTCCTCCATCGCCGTGCAGACGCGCTTGTAGTCCTCCGCGCCTCTGATCTCGGCGATCTGCTTGTAGCAGTCGAGCCGTCCTGCGCCAGATTCCACATAGGATTCGGGAATATAGGCGCCCGTCTTGATGTCGAGGTCGACCGTCTCCTGCCGCACCCCCGTGAGCTCTTCCTTTAAAATTTTTGCATACAGCTCGTAGCCGACCTTGTCCATGTGGCCGTGCTGCTCGGCGCCGAGCACGTTGCCCGCGCCGCGGATCTCGAGGTCGCGCATGGCGATCTTGAATCCCGAGCCGAGCTCGGTGAATTGCATGAGGGCTTTGAGCCGCTCGGCGGCGTTCTGCGTCATGACGCGCTCCGGCTTATAGGTGAAGTAGGCGTGCGCGAGACGGTTGCTCCGCCCCACCCTTCCGCGCAGCTGATAGAGCTGGGACACGCCGAGTCTGTCTGCGTCGATGACGACGAGGGTGTTTGCGTTGGGAAGGTCGATCCCGTTTTCAATGATGGTCGTCGTCACGAGGATGTCGTACTCCCCGCGGTAGAAGCCGAACACACACTTTTCGATGCTCGCGCGGTCCATTCTGCCGTGGGCGAGGGTGATCCTGACGTTCGGCATGATCTCCGTCATGCGCTTGGTGAAGCTGTGAATGGTCTCTACCCGGTTGTAGAGAATGAACGCCTGCCCGCCGCGGGCGATCTCCCTTAAGCACGCGTCACGGATCAAACTCTCCGTCTCCTCGGCGACATAGGTCTGCACGGGCAGACGGGCGTGCGGCGGGGTGCGGATCGTTGAAATATCCCTGATCCCCGAGAGGGACAGGTGCAGCGTGCGCGGAATGGGGGTCGCCGTCATCGTGAGGCAGTCGACATTCCGCTTGATGTTCTTGATCTTCTCCTTGTGCTCGACGCCGAAGCGCTGCTCCTCGTCGAGAATGAGAAGCCCGAGGTCGGAAAATTTGACGTCCGCAGAGAGCAGACGGTGGGTGCCGATGAGAAGGTCGATCTCCCCCTTTGCAAGGGAAGTCAAAATTTTGGTCTGCTCCCGCTCGGTGCGGAAGCGGTTGAGACAAGCGATCCGAACGCCGAAGTCCTTCATGCGCGCCTCCGCCGTGCGAAGGTGCTGTTCGGAGAGGACGGTGCTCGGACACATGAGAGCGACCTGCCTGCCCGCCAAAATACAGAGGTAGGCGGCGCGGAGGGCGACTTCCGTCTTGCCGAAGCCGACGTCCCCGCACAGAAGTCGGTCCATCACCTTCTTGGAACACATGTCCGCCTTGATCTCGGCGATGGATGCAGCCTGGTCCGCCGTCTCCTCATACGGAAAGGCCGCCTCGAACTCCTCCATCTCCTCGGTGTACTCGGGGAAGACGTAGCCGTTTTGCTCCTGCCGCTCGGCATAGAGTGCCTTTAAATCGAACGCCATCTTCTTGAGAGAGGCACGTACGCGCGCCTTGACGCGCTCGAACTCCCCGCCGCCGATCTTGCTGAGCGTCGGGTTGTCTCCCCCCATGTATTTGGAGAGGACGTCCATCTGCTCGACGGGCACATAGAGGGTGTCCCCGTCCTTGTATTCGAGGGCGACGTACTCCTTGGTGCCGTCCGTCGTCTCGATCTTCTTGGTGCCCGTGATCTTGCCGACGCCGTAGCTCTCGTGGACGGCAAAGTCCCCCACTTCGGGGGCGAGGAATAAGTCTCCGCGCTTTTTTCGGATGCGGCGGTCCTTGGAAGTCTTTAAAAAGAGGTCCCCCGTCCCGATGACGGCGATCTTGCTCTCATGCAGCAAGAATCCGCTCTCGAGGGTCTTCGGAAGGAGAGCGATCCCGTGAAAATTTTCAAGATTTCCCGAAAAGGGAGTCGGAAAGAGGCCGTTTTCGCGCAGTTCCTCCCCGACTTTGCCCGCCCGCGCCTCGTCTCCGCACCAGAGAAAGACGGAGTAGCCCGTCTGCTGCCAGGTCTTGAGGTCTGAGACGAGTTCGGAGATCGAATTGAGGTATCTCCTGACGGGCGTGGAGGGAATGTTGTGCATGGAGAGCGGGTCGAAGAAGAAGGTCGACCCCATAAATGTTTGCAGGGCAACATTGCAAAAGAGCGGGATATTCGAGAGAAAGTCCTCCCGCTCCACATATTGATCCCGCGAAAAGGTCATGACCTCGCCGCCCTCTAAAAGCTGCAAATACCGCTCCTCATGCTCACGGTAGAGCCCGTCGAGGCGGTCGTGGATCAATTTGCATTCATCGAAGAGGATCGCGCAATTTTCGGGAAGCAACGAAAAGAGGTCGCAGGAGCTTTCGAGAAGGGGCAGCACAAAATCCCTTCCCTCGCCCGAGAGAACCGCCTCGGAGATCGCGCTCATGCGCGAAAAGCTCTCCGAAGTCTTGGCTTTTTTGAGCTCCTTTTGAAAGACTTTTTCGATCTCCCCTCTGTCCTCCTCCGTCCAAAGCGCGTCCGTCGCGGCGAGAATGACGAGGGAATCCACCCGCTCGAGACGGTCGCTCGTCACCTCGTCGTAGGGTTTGATCGCCTCGACTTCGTCGCCGAAGAAGTCGATCCGTGCGGGATGCTCGCAGTTTACGGGATAGATGTCCAAAATGTCCCCGCGGACGGCGAACGTCCCCTTGGATTCGGGTTCGTATTCGCGGGTATACCCCAGTTCGGCGAGAGTGTTTACAAGCCCGGAAAGAGAGGTCTCCTTTCCGACTTCGAGCTTGACCCTTCCCACTCTTTTCGGGCAAAGCTGGATCGCCGCTTCGATGTCCGCGACCATGACGCTTGCCCCGCACTCCCATTCATAGAGGGCGGTGAGCCTTCTAAAGAGGGCGTCGCGGCTCAGCGCCTTGCGGAAGGTGAGAACTTCGTCCTTGGCGCAGAGGAGCGCGGGCTTTTTGCCCGAGAGCGCAAAGATCGCGTCCGCGGCGTGCTGCGCCGTGAGCGCGTCGGAAGTCAAATAGAGGACGGGACGGGTCGGGAGCGAAGCGATCAGAAACTTCTGCGCCGCAGAGAGTCCGTAGACGGAGACTTTGGAGCCGCTTTTGATCTCTTTCCCGAGTTTTTCGTATTCGCCGCCCAAATTTTCAAAGGAAAACAGCTTCATCCGTTATACTTCGTCATGACAAGGTCGAATTTTTCCCCTTTTGCAAGGGAAATCGCGGCTTCGGCGGCACGCGTCGTCGCGGAGGCAAAGAGGTCATAGTCTTTGGGATCGATCTCCGAGAGGACATAGTCGATGAGAGGCGCTTTGACGTCCTTGTCGAAGATCCCCATCCGGATGCGGGCAAAGTCGGTAAAGCCGATCTCGGCGATGACCGAGCGCATTCCGTTGTGCGTGCCCGCGCTGCCCGAGGGGCGGATACGAACTTGCCCTTTGGGAAGGTCGTAGTCGTCGTAGAGGACGACGAGCTCCTCTTTTGCGACCTTATATTTTGCGATGAGCTGTTTGACTGCCCTGCCCGAGGCGTTCATATAGGTGACGGGACGGGCGATGACGATCTTTTCCCCGCCGACGAACGCCTCCGCGACGCTCGCCTCGCACTCCTTCTTCTTGAATTTGACCCCCAAGAGGTCGGCACAGTCCCCCGCCGCCAAAAAGCCGAGGTTGTGAAAGGTCTTTTCGTATTTTTTCTCGGGATTTCCGAGACCCACGATGAGAAACATATTTCCTCCGATATCCGATTCCGAAAAAAAGCCGCTCTCTGTAAAGCGGCTTTTTTCTTAAAAACGACTTTCGTCGCCTTCAGTCGTAAATTTTGCTCATCGGCTTGTCCAGGTAGACGTTCTGGATCGCCGCCGCAAAGATCTGCGCAGTCGAGAGAATTTTCATGTTGGGGAGCATCTTCTCGGGCGGCACGGGGATCGTGTCGAGCATGACAAGCTCACTGATGCGCGAATTTGCAAGGCGCTCCACCGCGGGCCCCGACAGGACCGCATGGGTGCAGCAAGCCTTGATCTCCTTTGCGCCCGCGTCGTAGAGGGCTTGGGCGCCCTGCGTGATGGTCCCCGCCGTGTCGATGATGTCGTCCACCATGAGGCAGTTCTTGCCCTCGACGTTGCCGATGATGTTCATGACTTCCATCACGTTCGCCTTGGGACGGCGCTTGTCGACGATCGCAAGAGAGCAGCCGAGCTTCTCCGCGACCTTCCGCGAGCGGGTCACGGATCCGATGTCGGGAGAGACGACGACGAAGTCCTCGTTGACTTCCTTCGCAAAATAGCGGTAGAGGGTGGGACCGCCGACGAGGTTGTCGACGGGAATTTTGAAGAATCCCTGGATCTGCGCCGCATGGAGATCCATCGTGAGGACTCTGTCCGCCCCCGCCGACTCGATGAGGTCGGCGACGAGCTTCGCCGTGATGGGATCGCGCGAACGCGCCTTTCTGTCCTGCCGCGCATAGCCGAAGTAGGGAATGACCGCCGTCACCCGCCCCGCAGAGGCGCGCTTTGCCGCGTCGATCATGATGAGAAGTTCCATCAGATTGTCGTTGACGGGCGCAGACGTCGATTGAATGATGAAAAGGTCCCTTCCGCGGACGGTCTCCGCGATGTGGACGCTCGTCTCGCCGTCGGAGAATTTACCGAGCTCGACGTCGCCGAGCTCCAAGTCGAGTTTCTTTGCGATCTCCTCGGAGAGCGCACGATTGGAATTTCCCGCAAAAATTTTAATTTCGTTCCCGTGTGTGATCATTATTTTCCTCTCATGTTATGACTTACTCATTTTAGCTTCTTTTCTCCGGAATGTCAAACATTTATCGCCGATGGTCAGAAAAAACATCTGCTTGTCACAAAATTTTCACAATATCAACGTGGACATAAAGTTGATTCTGTGATATAATTTAATTGCCGTTATATTAATAAAAGGAATGGAGAAAGATATGAAAAAATTTAGGAAAAACGTTGCATTTCTGCTCGGCGCGGGTGTACTCGCCTGCGCGGCCGCGGGAGTTTGCCTTTCTTCCCGCCCGGAAGTTGCTCAAGCGGCGACGCCGACCGAGAACGGCCCCGTCGAAGTCACCTGCAAGGATTATTTCAAGAAAGACGTCAAGATCACCGTCGAATACATCGACGGGAAATACTATCTTGCCGATTTCAAAAAGAATTTCTACGTCTTCGACACGACAAACTACAAAATGGGCAGCACGTTATACAACGATTATCACTACTATCTGCACGACAGCACCTCGAAACAGCGGGAGATCGGGGTGTATTCCTGCACGGACGGCAAATTCTCCGCGGACCCTCTGGCGGTCTCCGTCTTTTACAATATTTCGACGGCTTACGACTTTTACACCGTGGAGAACGTCGGCCAGGACTGGAAGGGCGTCAACGGCAAGAACGATGAAAACCGCTCCAACGGCTATAACAGCAATACAGAACTTCCCCTCTATGCCTTTGTCCATTATAATGTCAACTTAGACTACCAACACAACGCCTCCTTTAACCGTTGGGACGAAAGCGGCTTCATTCCCTCCGTCATCTTAATCGGCGACGGGAGCGGGAAAACCGAATACTGGGGCGTTCATCATCAGGGCGCGGCGCTCGACATTCTGGCGCACGAATATCAGCACGGCATCACGCGGTACAAGACGAAGAAAGGCCTCAACGGAGGCGAAAGCGGCGCGATCAACGAAGCCGTGTCCGACATCTTCGGAATGCTCGCGTGGGTCAAGGCGAAGGGACTCTCCCTCGACAATGATTCAACCTGGAAGCACGGGACGGATGCTACGGTCGACGGAAGGGCGCTCCGTGACTTCGTCAACCCCTCGAGCGTGAGTACATCCTACAAGTCGGACTACGCCACGCGCTCGGTCTGCACCCATTCGGGGGAACACACCACAGCCTGCGACGAAGGATACGAGCACTATAACAGCACCGTCCTCACCCATCTTCAATACTGCATCTATAAAAATGCCGCAAATAAGAAGGATTTCTCGGTGGAATCGCTCGGAAAACTGTGGATGAGGATCCTCGAGCTGCTGCCCGAAGAGCCCAACTTCATGGATTTTGCACAGTGCTATGTGAACGCCGCAGTCGATACGGGCTTCTCCGAAGACGCCATCAAGACGATCCTTCAAACTTTGAACGAGAACAAGTTCGAGGCCCTTCACAAGGTCACCTTCAAGACGGAAGACGATCGGAAGATCGGGGAATACTATGTGAAAAACGGCGGAACGGTACAGGCTCCCAAGTCCCCCACCCTTCCCGGCGATGAGACCTATCGCTACAAGTTCAAGAAGTGGGAGGACGGCTACGAAGAGAAACTCAAGAATGTGACAAAAGATGTGGAGATCGTCGGCTCCTTCGATAAGGTCACCGTCCACACCGTGACCTTCTATGACGCGGAGGGCAACGTCCTGAGAGAGCAGACCGTCGAAACCGGCGGGAAAGTGATCGCCCCCGCCTCTCCCCAGAAGGAAAAGACCGATCATCAGCGGTTTGTGTTCGAGGGCTGGGATAAGAACTTCTCGAACGTCACCGAGGACCTCGAAGTAAGACCCAAATATAAGACGATCAACTATTACACGGTCACCTTTGTGGACGAGAGCGGAAATGTCCTCAAAGAGGCACAGGAAATAGACGAGGGAATGGCAGCCGTTGCCCCCGACGGGACCCCCACAAAGGCGAAGGAAGCCGGCAAACGCTACGAGTTCAAGGAGTGGAGCGAGCCCTTCGACAACGTCACGAAGGACCTCACGATCAAGCCTGTCTTCGATACGATCAACGTCTACACCGTTCAATTTGTCAAGGAGGACGGCACCGTCCTCTCCTCTTCCGAGGTGGACGAGGGCGGCTCTGTGACGGCTCCCGAGGCGCCCCGGAAGGAGAAGACGGCGCAATACACCTATACCTTTAAAGAATGGAGCGAGAGCTTTACCGACATTCACAGCGATCTCACCATAAAGCCCGTCTATGAGGAGACCGTCAACAAGTACACCGTCACCTATTTCGTGGACGGAGAGGAGAAGAGCGCCGAGCTCGAATACGGCGCCTCTCTCGACTCCATCCTTCCCGAGGGAATGAAGGGCTGGTTCACCGACGCCGACTGCTCGAGCGCATTCACGGGCACGGTCACGGGGAACATCACCGTCTACACCGAGAAGAACTCCTCTAACGTGGGTCTCTTCATCGGGATCGGCGCGGGCGCCCTCGTCGTGATCGCGGGCGCAGTCTTGGCGGTCGTCCTCATCAAAAAGAAGAAACATTCCCAAGAATAACTTTTTTCTAAAAAATATCCCATATTCCAAGGAGGTACTCTATGAAAAAACGCACGATCGCCCTACTTTCGCTTTTTGGCGGTCTGTCCCTCTCCCTCGGCGGAGGGCTCGCCTCTTCGGCGATCGCCTATGCCGAAGAGGAGGAGACGCTCGAAAACGGACCGGTGGAGACCGTTCAGGTCGACTATGACGGCAAGGACGTCAACCTCACTGTCGAATATGCGGATGGAAAATACTATCTCGCCGACTATACGCGGAATATCTTCGTCCACGACGGAACTTCCGTGAGAACGATCGACGAGATGCACACCAACCCCAACAAGTTCCCCATCTACACCTGCACCCAGGGGAAGTTCAAAGACCCGATGGCGGTCTCCATCTTCCACAACATCGTTCAGGCTTACGACTACTATACCGAGGCGAACATCGGCTTCGACTGGAAGGGCGTCAACGGCAAAAACGACGACGTTCACAACAACTACTCGGCGAGGAGAGGCGTCGAGTATCCCATCCATGTCTTCGTACATATGAATGTGGGCGAATATCGGTACAACGCCGCCTATTCGCACATGTGGAACGCCTCCCATTGCATCATCTTCATAGGCGACGGAAGCGACCGGAACAACGCTGCCAACATGAAACACCAGGGCGCCGCCCTCGACGTGCTCGTGCATGAGTATCAGCACGGCGTGACCGAATTTTATTCGAAGGGTCTCAGCAATCAGGGAGACCCCGGTGCGCTCAACGAGGCGTTTTCGGACATGATCGCCCTCATCGCGGAGGGCAAAGCCAAGGGCTACGATCCCGAAGAGGACCGCTTCTGGCTCATCGGCGAGGACGCGGTCTCCCAATACGGAAAGTACATCCGCGACATAGCGCATCCCTCCGGCGGGTTCCGCGGTTCCTATGCCGAGCGTTATATCGGCGGCCAGGACTACGGCGGCGTGCACTGGAACAGCACCATCGTCACCCACATGCAGTATCTCGCCTGCAAAAACCTGCCGGGATTTTTCAACTATGACAATCTCGCCAAGCTCTGGCTCGAGACCCTCAAAACGATCTCTCCGAACGCCAGCTTCGTGGACTTTGTCAAGGACTTCCGTGCGGCGGCGTCCAATTTGGGCTTCCCGGAAGAGGCGCAAGAAGCGATCGCCAAGGCAGCGAAGGACACGGGCTTCGACGACTATTACAGGGTGCTCTTCAAGAATCCCGACGGGACGATCGCCGGCACCTCCTATGTCTCCAAGGGAGAGACTGCGACGGCTCCCAAGTCGCCGAAGATGGAACACACCGACAAAGTCCGCTATGTCTTCGATAAATGGGAAGGAGATTACAGCAACATTCAGGAAGACACCGTGATCATGGCTTCCTACAAGGAGATCTCCATCTTCGTCGTGCGCTTTCTCGACGGACAGGGAGAAGTGTTCTCCGAACAAGTCGTCGACGTCGGCAAACGGGCGACCAAGCCGAGCGGAGTGCCGCTCAAAGAGGCGACCGACGGAAAGAAGTACATCTTCGACCATTGGGATTACGATTTCGGCGAAGTGACGGAGAGCGTCGACGTTCTCCCCGTCTTCAACACCATCAATGTCTATAAAGTAAGATTCCTGAACGGGGACGGCACCGTCCTCTCCGAACAAAACATCGACGAGGGCGGCAAGGCGGTCGCGCCGAAGGAAATTCCCGTCAAGGAACAGGACAGTCAGAACCGCTATATCTTCCGCGAGTGGGAGAATACCTTCAGAGAAGTGCACAGCGATCTCGACGTCAACCCCCTCTTTGACGTCATTCACATCTATACCGTTCAATTCGTGGACAGCGAGGGAAATCCCCTCTCCGAGGAATACACGGTGGACGAGGGAGAGTCCGTCGAGGCGCCCGAGGCGCCCCGCAAGGCGAGCGACGAGCAGTACACCTACACCTTCTCGGGCTGGGACGGAAACTATGAGAACATCCGCGAGAGTGCGGTCATCTCCCCTCTCTATGACAAAAAGATCCGCACCTATACGGTCGCTTACTATATCGACGGCAAGATCTCCGATCCCGTCTATGCGGACTACGGCACGGCGCTCGATACGCCGCCCGAAGGCTATGACGGCTGGTACTCCGATCCCGACTGCACCCGTCCCTATGCGGAGACCACCGTCACGGGGCACCTCAAGCTCTATGCAAAGAAACTCCCCTCTCATACGGGCTTATATGTCGGGCTGGGGATCGGCGGAGGCGTGCTCGTGATCGCAGCCGTTGCAACCGTTCTCGCCGTGAAATCGAAAAAGAGAAAACAAGAGGAGCTCTCCGATTCGGAAGAAGGTTAAATCGGTGATAAAGATACGGAAAAAGACTGTGCTTCTTCTCTCCGCCGCCCTCTTGTGTGCGGCGGGCGGAATCACGGCACACAAAATCACGGCGCAGGCGGAGACCGAGGTCGGTCAATATCTGCTCGAAATGACAGATTTAAGCGGCGAAGTGCGCAAGCTTCCCGCATGGTACGACGGAGAGACCTATCTCCTCGAGGACCACACGAGAAACATCTACATGCACAACGGTTTCGAGGCAAGGACCAGGGGCGACATCGTTGCGGGAGTCAATCGCTTCCCCGTCTATTCCTCCAAAAAAGGGGAATTTAAGGACGCCACGGCGGTCAGTCTCTATGCCAACATCATCGACTCCTACGACTTCTACTGCGCGGAAAATATCGGCGAAGATCACTTCGGACTCTTGGGAAAGGACGACAAAGTCGTCGGCAATCTCGAAGAAAACGGCGAAATGCCCATTCACGGCTTCACCCACTTCAACAGCGAAAGTTTTCGCTTCAATGCGACCTGCTTCTCGGAAAAGGGTCTCGGATTTCTCCTTGTGGGCGACGGCGACAAGACAAATACGATTTACGACATGTATCGTCAAGCCGCCTGTCTCGACATCATCGGACATGAATTTCAACACGGCATCGCGCGGTTTTTAAACCAAGGATTCACCTATGAGGGCGAATCCGGTGCGCTGGACGAGGCATTTGCCGACATCTTCGGCATGTTGATCTCGGGAGAAGACCCCCGCGACGAGAATTTCTGGAAGATCGGCGAGGGCTGCACCCTCTCGGGAGTCGCAAGGAGACGGGTAGACTTCCCCTCCAAGTCCAAGGATTCGAACTATCGGACCACCATAAGATCCAAATACGTCTGCAGAAAGCACTCGCGGGGCGGACATAACGAAACCTGCGACAACGATTATGTACATCACAACAGCACGATCGTGTCACATGTGCAGTACACCGCCTGGGAGATCGCCCCTGCCTCCTTCACCAAGAGCGTCATCGGAACGCTCTGGTTCAACACGTTAAAACTTTTGGGGAAGGACGCGACCTTCGACGATTTTGCGGCAGCCATCCGAAAAGTCGCCGAAAAACAGCTCGACGAGACCGCGAAAAACGCCCTCGATTACAGCCTCTATACCAACGGCTTTATTTCGGACGTCATGCACAAAATTACCTTTGTGGATGAGGCGGGAGAGGCCCTCTTCTATGCGGCCGTTCCCCACGGCGGCTCCCTCAACGAAGTTGTCCCGCAGTTTAAGGATTCCGATCGATACGACTATCGCGTGGAAGTCAAGGACGGCGCTCTTCAAAATATCACCGAGGACGTTACGGTCACCGTAAGTTATGAAAAGTCGGCCAAAAACTTTACCGTCCGCTTTCTGCAGGACGACGGTACGCTCATCGAGGAGAAAGTCCTCCCCTACGGAAGTACGCTCGTCTATCCCGATGCGCCGCAAAAGCAGAGCGATCCGGAGTTCGACTATACCTTCTCGGGCTGGGAGGGCGGCGAAGAGACCGTCACGAAGGACATGACCGTGTACGCGGTCTATGACAAGACACCGATCTCCGAGGGCGGAAAAAAGAGCAATTGGCCCCTCATTCTCGGCATCTGCGGCGGCGCAGTCGTTCTGATCGGAGCCACGACCGCAGTCCTCCTCGTCAAGCGGCGAAAGTGAAAAAATTTTCAAAAAGAAATTCTCCTTTTCAAGAGAAATAGCTTGACAAGGAGATTTTTTTTCTGTAAAATAATGGTGTTGACTCGCGGGGGTTTAGCTCAGTTGGCTAGAGCGCATGCTTGACGTGCATGAGGTCACAGGTTCGAGCCCTGTAGTCCCCACCAAAACTCTGTGTGTCGTGCTTTCACGCCGACGTGTGGAGTTTTATTTTTTTATTTCGAAGAAAATCTTCCCTTATTTTTCGTCGAAAAGCTCGCTACGCGATCTTTCTCGACGAGGAAATTGACTCTCGAGTTCCCACAGCCTGATCCTCTTCTTCGTTTCAAACAACAATGTGCGTACCGTAGTGCGCATATAGGGGCGTGCAGCGCAGGGAAACCCTGCTCGCACCATGGAATTTGAAC
Source organism: uncultured Clostridia bacterium (assembly GCA_947589565.1). Taxonomy (GTDB): domain Bacteria; phylum Bacillota; class Clostridia; order Christensenellales; family Borkfalkiaceae; genus Gallimonas. Next base: position 18,806 of record CANQBW010000024.1, read on the forward strand.
AAAGGGCGAGATTCTTCGACGACGGCACCCCCGCGGCAATAGCCGCGGGGGTGCCTGCTCAGAATGACAGCGGGAGACTTGCAAGTAAAAAGCGATGTCATGTTGAGCAGCCGCGCCGCCTGCAAATTGCAGGCGGCGCGGCGTCGTCGAAACATCTCGCCCTTTGTTCCAAATAAAAGGCGCGTTGGGAAATCGCATTTTCCATAAGCGCACCCTGTTGGCGCCCCACAGGACGCACATTGTTGTGAAAGCGACCGTGAGAGTTACTCATTCAAGGCAAACAAGTAATTTTCCTCGACAAAAATATTGCGCAGCAAGATTTTTGCCGAAATCTTTTTAATACATTTCCGTCTTCGGCGTTCTTGAAAAGAGGGCGGAGATCGCTTCGCGGCAGCGAAGCTCGTCGTTGCCGTCGGTGCTGTAGCAGACGTTGTGGACGACTTCGGTGATGGGAAGTTCCACGCCGTACTTCTTTCCAAGCAGGAGCATCGCGCCCGAAGTTGCGACGCCCTCCGCGAGCTTATCGAACCGCTGACCCTTGGCGAGCATCTCCCCGTACATTCTGTTGTTGGAATAGGGAGAAAAGAGAGTCGTCTCGTAGTCGCCGAGGTGTGCAAGGCCGTATGCGGAGAGCTCGTTTCCCCCCATCGCCTTGATGAGACGGGCGACCTCCCGCGCACCGCGGGACATTAAGGGCCCTTTTAAGGGGGTACAGATGACGTCGAGCACGCCGGCTGCAATTCCCATCACGTTCTTGGCGGCTGCGCCGATCTCTGTGCCGATGAGGTCCTCTCCGTAATAAAACCGGATAAGATCGCTGCGGAAATCGTCGGCAAGCACCCGCTTTAAGTCCTCGCTCTCCGAGTCGATGACCATGCAATTGGGGATCCCCTGCACGAAGCTTTGAATGTGCCCGGGGCCCACCCAGACGGCGATCTTGTCCGAAGAAATTCCGCTCTCTCTCATGATCTCGGAGAGCCGCTTTCCCGTCCCCTCTTCGATCCCCTTCATGCAGAGGACGAAAATTTTGTCCTTGACGGGATATTTTATGACCTTTTGCATGAATCCGCGAAGACCCTGCGCGGAGATCGAAATGACGATGATCTCCGCCCTTTTCACCGCCTCTTCGAGGTCGCAGGTGAGCGTGATCCTCGGGTCGAGCTTGATGTATGCGTTTGCTCCCGTCTCCTTTAAAATTTGATAGGAGGGGCCGTCCTCGGGTCCCCAGCTGCAGACGTCATAGCCGCGGTTGCAAAGATACCAGGCGATGAAGGACCCCCATCTTCCGCAGCCCAGAACACTTACTTTCATAGAAATCTCCTTAAAGTTCCTTTCTCTCCTGAAGCGCACGGGTGAGCGTCGCTTCGTCCGCGTACTCGAGTTCGGAGCCGATGGGAATGCCGCGCGAAAGACGCGTGACTTTGACTCCCAGCGGCTTTAAAAGTTTTGCAAGATAGGCTGCCGTCGCCTCTCCCTCAACGTCGGGATTCGTCGCCATGATGACCTCTTGGACGTTCCCCTTCTCGATCCTCTCCACAAGCTCTCTGATGTGGAGCTTGTTGGGGGTCACCCCGTTGATGGGGTCGATGACGCCGTGCAGGACATGGTATGCGCCGCGGAAGTCATGAATGCGCTCGATGCAGACGACGTCCTTGGGCTCCTTGACGACGCAGATGACGGAAGGGTCCCGCTCGCGGCAGATGGGACAGATCTCCTCCTCCGCGAAATTTCCGCAGATCTTACAGAAGCGCACCTTTTTCTTGGCGTTCACGATGGCGTCCGCAAAGGCGAGCGCCTCCTGTTCCTGCATTCCGATGATGTGATAGGCATAGCGCTGAGCCGTCTTCCTCCCGACCCCGGGAAGTTTGGAAAATTCGTTGATCAGCCGTCCGATCGGCTCGATGAAAGTGTCCACTTAAAACATTCCCCCGAGTCCGCCCATGTTGAACTTGCCCATCTTCTCGTTGTAGACCTCGTCCGCCTTCTTGTAGCCGTCGAGAATGGCGGCAAGCACAAGGTCTTCGAGCATCTCCTCGTCTTCGGGGTCGATGACGGACTTGTCGATCTCGATCCCGTCGATGATCTTCTTCGCGTTCATGTAGACGACGACCGCCTCTCCGCCGCTCGTGCCGACGATCTCCCACTCGTCGAGCAGCTTTTCGGTCTCCGCCATCTCCTCCTGCATCTTCTGCGCCTGTTTCATGAGGTTCTGCATTCCCGCACCCCCCATGCCGCCGCCTTTCATATAATTATTTGCCATATTTCACCTCAATCCTTAAATTCGATCGGATAATCCTTAAAATTTTCTCTGAGTTCGTCGATCGCCCTCTTTCCGCTCGGAACGCTCGCGCCTTTACAACGAAGTTCGAACTCCCCTATCCCTAAAGAGGAAAATATTTGGGTCATGGTAGCCCTGTGCTCGCTCTTGGAGAGCGTTTTAAGGAGCATTTCATTCGGCGTGAAGAGAACGAGTTTTTCGCCCTCGAACTTCGCCTCAAGGTCGTTGCAGAGCGCGAACAAGACCGCCCCTCCTCTCTTTCTGAGCGCCCCCATGAATTTGCCGTATGCCCGCTCCGCCGTGAGCGGGATTCCCTCTCGGACGGGCGCCGCTGCAATGGACGAAAAGGGAGAGTCCTCATTAAGTTCCCTCTTTTCGGGCTCGGGAGCATGTATCGCGGGACTTTCGACGGGACTTTCCACGGGAATTTGCTTTACGGGCATTTCCGCTGCTCTCTCGGCTGCTTCTTCGACGGGTCTCTCCCCTTTGGGAATCGTCTCCGTGCGGGGAGCGGTGCCTTTTTCAAGTTGACTGACACGCACAAGGAGAGCGTCGTAAGTTAGGTCGTCCTTGGGCTCCGCAATGCGGAAGAGCGCCGTCTCGAGCGCAACGCGCGGCGACGAGGAAAACCGAATGGTGTTCTCCGCCGAAGATAAAATTTCCGCCGTCCGTCTCAAGGCGCAGTTCTCGGCAAGAAGCGCGATCTCCCGCACCCGCGCAAAGTGCTCCTTGGGAAGGCTCAAAACGCGCTCCGCCGTGCGGCAGCTCTTGGCGATGAGAATTTTGTTGGTCATCTCGATGAGGTCCTTTAATAGAACCCCTGCCGATTTTCCCTCGCTGAAAAGCTTTTCCGTCTGCTCGAGGGTGGAAGAGAGGTCGCTTTTCAAAAGCGATTCACATAGAGAAGCCGTCTCGAAGAAGTCGGCGGCGCCGAGCGTCTTGACGACTCCCTCATAGGTGAGTTTTTCCTCATAGGAAATGCACATCTGCGCAATGGAGAGCATATCGCGGTCGGACCCCGCTCCCGCGCGGGCGATCGCCGAAACCGCCTCTGCTTCATAGGGCTTTTTGATCTCGTCGAGAATGGAAGAGAGGTGTTTTTCGAGGTCCTCTTCGGGGATCAGCTTGAAGTCGAGGCGCATACAGCGCGAGAGAATGGTCGCGGGCAGCTTGTGCGGCTCCGTCGTCGCCAAAATGAAGATGACGTGCCGCGGCGGCTCCTCGAGCGTCTTCAACAGGGCGTTGAAGGCGCTGTCCGTCAGCATATGCACCTCGTCGATGATATAGACCTTATACTTTCCCGCAACGGGGGGATACTGCACCTTTTCCCTTAAGTCCCGCATCTCGGCGACACCGTTGTTGGAAGCGGCGTCGATCTCGGTAATGTCGAGGCTGTCCTCTTTGAGGGCAAGGCAGGTCGGACACTGCCCGCACGGCGAGCCGTCCAAAGGGTGTTCGCAGTTGACGGCGCGCGCCAAAATGCGTGCGACGCTCGTCTTGCCCGTTCCGCGCGGCCCGCAGAAGAGGTAGGCGTGCCCCACGCTCCCGCTCATGATCTGGTTTTTGAGGATGCGCACGACATGTTCCTGCCGCACGATCTTGGAAAAGGAATCGGGACGGAATTTCCGATACAGCGAAAGATCCATAAATCTCCTTACAGATATATTTTTTGCAGCTTTTTCTTGGCGCGGACGAGGGCGTTGTCCACGCTCTTCATGTCCTTGCCCGTCGCCTCGCAGATGCGGGCGTAGCTCATTCCCTCGAGATACATCGCGAGGACGCGAAATTCGAGGTCTGAAAGCTCCTTCAAAAGTTTCATCCGAAACTCCGTCCGCTGTTCTCCCTCCAAAAGGAAGTCCTCGGGGGTCTCCTCCTCGGGAAATTCGGACAGGACGGGATCGAACAGCGACATCGATTGGTTGAGCGGACTGTTCTTTCTGCGGCAGGAGCTCTTGACGGCGTCGAGAATGTGCCTCGTAACGCACAGATATGCAAAGTTTTTGAAACTCTTCCCCATGTCGGGACGGTAGTCCCCGATCGCCGCATACAGCCCGATCATGCCCTCCTGGACGAGGTCGTCCGTCTCTCCGCCGATGAGAAAGAAGCGGCGGGCGCGGGCGCGGACGGTATTCAGGTAGCGGCGGAGGAGAATTTCCGTCGCCTTTCCGTCCCCGCTCTGTGCAAGGGAGACCAAAACTTCGTCCTTTTCACTTTCCAAGTCCTGCACGCACCACCTCGTAAGCGGCGATCCCGAGCGCGACCGACGCATTCAGCGAATTGACCTTTCCAAGGAGCGGAAGGGAGAGTACTTTGTCGCACTTTTCCCGCGTGAGCCGTTTCACGCCGCTGTCCTCGCCGCCCACGACGAGCGCGATTTTTCCCTCGAGCCTTTCTTCGAAGATGTCCTCTCCGCCCGTCTCGAGGGCATAGACCCAATAGCCGCGTTTTTTGATTTGATCGATCGCGCCGTTGATCGAGGGCACGCGGGCGACTTTGATATGTTCCGCCGCGCCCGCCGAAATGCGGACGACCGCCTCGGTCACACTCGCGCCCTTGACGGCGGGAATGACGATGCCGCCCGCCCCCGCGCACTCCGCCACCCGCAGAATGCTGCCTAAATTGTGAACGTCCTCGATGCCGTCGCAGAGGACGAGAAACTTCCCCTCCTCGCACAGTTCCTCGAGGTCGTAATATTGATAGTCCGTCGTGAAGGCGACAACTCCTTGATGATGCCCTTCGGGGCACTCGCGATCGAGGGCGGCGCGGTCTAAAAACTGCACACGGATCCCCTTCTTGCGCGCCTCGGCGAAAATTTTTCCGAGGGTGCCCTGTGCACCCTTCTCCAAGAGAATTTTATCGATCGTCTTGTCCGTCTTAAGAAGTTCCAAAACGGCGTTTCTTCCCATCTGTTTCATAATTCCTCTTTGAAAAAGAGCTCGAAGATTCGCTCAATTCTTCCCGTCAGATACAAAAATCCGATGACTGCCTCGAGCCCCGTCGAACGGGAGTACTCGGCGGAACTTGCGCTCTTGCTCTTTGTCGTCTTTTTGGCGTTTCTTCCGCGGCGATAGACGCTCTCCTCGTCCTCGTCGAGAAGGGGCAAAATTTTTTCCGCCCTCTCGCTCTGCCCGTGCGCCGAGACGATCATGCTCGCCCTTCGGTTGAGCTCGCCCGCCTTCGCGCCGCTTTCGAGCGCGAGGGACCTTCTCACGAGGAGGGTATAGACCGCGTCCCCCACAAAAGCGAGTACGATGGGATTCAATTGTATCGCCCGATCCCTTGAAATGGGCTGCCCGAGATCCGTCATTATTACAATTATACCATGTCTGTAAATTTTTGACAAGCGTTCTCGGAAAAAATACCTCTTTTAAGAGGAAAGGAAATGTATTAAGATGAAAGGGCGAGATGTTTCGACTCCACTTCGTTCCGCTCAACATGACAGTGGAAAAAACATGTCATTCTGAGCGGAGTGTTGCGACAGCAACACGCAGTCGAAGAATCTCGTCCTTTTTTTCGATTTTCGGAACGCCCCGTCGAACCTCAAGGGGATTCTTACTTCGCCTTCGGCTCGTGCGCCACGTATGGATTCTCTATAAAACGACGTGGCGTCGATTCCGCTTCGCTTCACTCAGAATGACATGGTTTCCCTCCGCTCAGGATGACAGGAAAACGGGAAACATTCTCTTTATCCCCTGTAAAAAAGTTGCTTTTTTCTAAAAAAATACTATAATGGATTAGGCGACTGAAAATCGCCTTACAGAGGAAATATGGAAGCTTTTGAAATACTCTTGCCGCTGGCGCTGATTTTGTGCCTCGGCAAGCTGATGGGACTCGGTGCGAGCAGATTCGGAATGCCCGCCGTCATCGGAATGCTCGTCGCGGGCATTCTGATCGGTCTTTTGAAATACATTCC
>CANQBW010000025.1 GCA_947589565.1 uncultured Clostridia bacterium
CGCCACCCCTCCGAGGCGGTCTCCGTCGGAGACGTCGTCACCGTCTGGGTCAAGGAAGTCGACGAAAAGAAGAACAGGATCTCCCTCACAATGAAAAAACCGCAATAACACCATTTCGATCAAGTGTATTCGATACCGAAAACTGTTGACATTTTTTAAAAATCAGCGTATAATATTTTATGAGGTGATACTTTTGACCCGACCGAGGTGCGTCCACCGGAGTTGGGTTCCCGGACGCGGGGGGTATCACCTCTTTTCTTTGTTTTTTTTATAAAGCTATTGACATTCCCGCTTTTTGGGGTATAATATAATATGGTTTGACAACAGAAAATCGCATTAGCTGTATCTTTGAATGGTGGGGTGCTTCCCTATGAGAAGAAATGCGTCCACCCAAAACCATAAATGGGTTTTCTGAAACCCATTTCCACCGAGCAAATCTATTGCTCGGTAGTTTTCTTTATTTTTCGTTTTTTCCGTCCTTGGGCTTTTTGTCCGTATTTTCTCCCTTTTGACGTAAAACGATTGACATTCCCAAAATTCTGCGTATCATAAAATCAGAAAGACGGTTGCATAGGGAAAGCTGCCTATGCGTAAAAGTCGGTCAAGGAACTCGCATCGACTTTCTGTCTTTCTTTATTTTTTTGACATTTCCGAATCATTCGATTCCAAGATTTTTCGGGGGTACTCCATTTGTTTTTTACGAATGTTTTTTCTCTCGCTGCGGAAAAGCTTGACTTATGATTCTTTCAATGATATGATAATTCAAGATGACGAAAGTCATCAAAAGGAGAAAAAATGACAGTAGCTGAAATTTTCGAATGTATCATGTTGATCTGCTTCGGTTTTTCGTGGCCCATCAACGTCGTCAAGAACTACAGGGCGAAGACCGCAAAGTCGATGAGCCTTCCCTTTATCCTGCTCATCCTGTTCGGATACTTCGCAGGCGTTGCGAGCAAGTTCATCAAGCTCGCCTTGGAGGGAACCCCTCTTTCCTATGTCCTCATCATCTACTTTATTAACATCGCCTCTCTGCTTGCGAACCTCGTGGTCTACTTTATCAACTTGAGGCGCGACAAGCTCGCCGAGAAGGCTGCCGTTCAGGAAACAGCGGAAGAAACTTCGGAAACGCAGGACACGGACGCTCCCGCCGATTGACATTTTTTCCGAAATCTGCTATACTCTTCCAAAATCTACGATAAGGAGTATCCCCATGCTGAATTTTGTTCATGATATCCCCACAAAGCTCTTGTTCGGAAAGGGGCAGATCGAAAACCTTGCCGAAGCGCTCAAACCCTACGGGAAAAACGTCCTTGTAACCTACGGGGGCGGGTCGATCAAAAGAATAGGGCTCTATCAGAAGGTGATGGAAATTTTGAAGGAAAATTCCTTCTGCGTGACGGAGCTTAAAGGCATCGAGCCGAATCCGCGCATCGAATCGGTCACCGTGGGCGTGAAACTTTGCAAGGATCACAAGATCGACGTCATTCTCGCCGTCGGGGGCGGCAGCACGATCGACTGCAGCAAGGCGATCGCGGCGGGCGTCTTCTATGAGGGAGAGGACCTCTGGCAGATGGTGCTCACCGCCAAAGAGGAGAGAAAGGCGCTTCCCCTCGTCGACATTCTCACACTGAGCGCAACAGGGTCGGAATTTGACAGCGGCGCGGTCATCTCGAACATGAAGACACATGAAAAACTCGGCGGCTCCTACACCTATCCCGCCGTCTCCATCTGCGACCCCACCTACACGTTTACCGTCTCCCCCTATCAGACTGCGGCGGGATCCGCGGACATCATGAGCCACATCTTCGAGGGCTATTTCTCCCGCACCGAGGACAGCGATCTCTCGGACGGGATCGCCGAAAGCATCTTAAAGTCCGTCATGAAGAACACCCCCATCGCCCTGAAGGAGCCCGAAAATTACAGCGCGCGGGCAAACCTCATGGCGTGCGCCTCGGTCGCCTGCTCGGGCATTCCCGAATACGGAAAACAGGGGACGGGGTGGCCCTGCCACGGCATGGAACATGAGCTCTCCGCCTATTACGACATCACCCACGGCGTCGGTCTTGCCATTCTGACCCCACGCTGGATGCGCTACATTCTCAAAAAAGACCCCTCCGTCACGGGACGCTTTGCAAAGTTTGCGCGGAACGTCATGGGGCTTGAGGGGAAGGACGACGCCCTTGCAAAGGAGGGAATCGACAAACTCGAAGCATACTTCCGTTCGACGGGCATTCCCATGAATTTGAAAGAACTTCAGATCGGCGAGGAGCACTTCGAGGACATGGCAAAGCATGTCGACAAGATGAGAAGCCTCAAAAACGCCTATGTGCCTTTGACGGCTCAGGACATTGTGGAGATCTATCGCGCCTGCCTGTAAAAAATCATTATGACGGTCACCGTTGTCGTCTGCTCACTGACCATCGTGGGCATGATCGCGTGCATTCTGTTCGCGCCAAAATTAAAAATCGGAAAGATCCAACTTTCCACCTATTGGCTCGTCACCCTTCTGGGCGGCGGGCTGCTTCTCGTCCTCGGAAAGTGCACCCCGTCTCAATTTTTCGAGAATTTATTGCGCGACACGGCCGTCAATCCCCTCAAAATTCTCATTCTGTTCCTTTCGATGACGCTGCTGTCCGTCTTTTTGGACGAGCTGGGCTTCTTCGGATTTCTCGCGAACGCCGTGCTTCGTCACGCGAAGCACGGGCAGAGAAGGCTCTTTGTCGTTTTGTATTTGACCGTATCGATTCTGACCGTCTTTACCTCGAACGACATCATCATTCTCTCCTTTACGCCCTTCCTCTGCCACTTTGCGAAGAACGCGGAAATCGACCCCATCCCCTATCTCACCGCCGAATTTGTCGCCGCGAACACCTGGAGCATCGCGCTGATGATCGGAAATCCGACCAACATCTACCTTTCGACCGCCTACGGCGTGGATTTTATCGGATATATGCGGTATAGTCTCCTTCCCGCCCTCTTTGCGGGGACGGTCGCCTTTTTGATGCTCTTTCTGCTCTTTTTTAAGAAGCTCTCCGCACCCGTAAAGCCGCACACACAGGACATCAAGCTCAAGGATAAGCCGCTCCTTATCATTGCCATTTTGCACCTTGCGGTCTGCACGATCTTGCTGTCCGTGAGCTCCTATCTGAATCTTGAAATGTGGCTGATCTCCTTCTGTGCGGCGATGAGCCTTACGATCTTCGCCCTCTTTTATTTCGCTTTCAAGAACAAAAAAGCGGAGCCGCTCATCCGCTGTTACCGCCGTGCGCCCTATGAACTTGTGCCCTTTCTGCTCTCGATGTTCGTCATGATCATCGCCCTCGAAAACTGCGGCGCGACGGAGAAGATCGCAACCCTTCTTGCGGGCGGGAACGCCGTCTTAAGCTACGGCATAACATCTTTTTTGAGCGCAAATCTCATCAACAACATTCCGATGAGCGTGCTGTTTTCTTCCGTTCTGCAAAGTCCCGCGGGCGCGGGGATCGGTGGAATGTTTTCAGCCGTCATCGGCTCCAACATCGGCGCCTATCTCACCCCCGTCGGCGCCCTCGCGGGGATCATGTTCAGCTCCATTTTAAAGGAACATGACGTGAAATTCGGCTATCTGCAATTTCTCAAGATGGGGATCTTCGTCGCCGTCCCCGCCCTCTTCGCTGCGCTCGGCGGGCTTCTGCTCGTCGTTTAAGAAGTTTAAAATCACTCCCTCTCCGATTCGGAGAGGGAGTTTTAATTCATCTTATAAAGTTAGTCGCGATCCGTTTTTCGGGGACTGGGCGGGAAATTCCCGCATTTTTTCCCGCCTCGATGCACTTGAGGAGCCAACTCATCTCCCTTGCGAGCGTGCGCATGGTCTGGAGTCCCTCGAGGTCCTTTCTCACCTCTTCGGGGGTGTTTCCGTGGACCTGGTTCCAATATTGTGAGGAGACGACGGGCATCGAACTTATCGTAAAGTACTTGTTCAGGCGGTCGAACGCCGCCGAAGCGCCGCCCCTTCTGCAGCTGACGATCGCCGCGCCGAGCTTTCCCGCAAATCCGCTCCCCGCATAGAAGAGCCGATCCAAGAACGCCGTGAGCTGTCCGCTCGGCCCCGCATAGTAGACGGGAGAGCCGACGACAATGCCGTCAAATTCCTTTAATCTCGGAATGAGGGTGTTGACAAGATCGTCGAAGACGCATTTTCCATGTTCGTAGCAATATCCGCAGGCGATACAGCCCGCGACGGGCTTCTTGCCCAAAGAGAACATCTCCCACTCGACGCCCTCTTCGGTGAGGGTGTCCGCAAACTCCTTGAGTGCGGTGTAAGTACAGCCCTTTTCGTGCGGGCTTCCGTTGATGATCAAAACCTTCATAAAAACCTCCGCAAAAGAGTATATCCTATCCCGCGCCCTTTGTCAATCCCCCTTGGAAAGTTTTACAAGATCAACAGAATGCTGACAAATTGCAATACAGTCCCCAAAATATCGAAGAGGTGCCAGACGGAGTGGAAATATCTCACCTTCTTCCCAAAGGCGAAGAAGGCAATGCCGACCGTATAGGAGACGCCGCCCATCAATAAAAACCAGAACGCCGCGGCGGACATCGTCTGGAGCAGAATGGGAAAGACCGCCAGGATCGCCCAGCCCATGATGACGTAGAAGACCATGGAGATCGTCTTGATGATGCGATTTTTCATCGCGATCGCATTGCCCGTGATCCCGAGGACGGCGAGCGTCCATTCGAGGGTGAAGATCGTGATCCCAGCGGGCGTCCAGCCGAGCAAAAGCACGCAGAAGGGCGTATAAGTTCCCGCGATCAGAAAGAAGATGGTGCAGTGGTCGAAGATGCGGAAGACCCCCTTCGCCCTGCCGTCGGGCAGAAAGTGATAGAGGGCGCTCATCGTATACAGCGTGATGACGCTGACCGCAAAGACGGAGATCGAGATCATCGCCTTTGCCGAGGGATAGGCGAAGATGAGTCCGAGAATGAAGATGATCACGCCGACGCCGCCGCCCACAATGTGGGATACGGCGTTGAAGATTTCCTCGCCGCGCGTATAAAAGGAGATAAAGTGCTTCTTTTTGTGATGTCCGAGATTTTGTTCCGCTTCCATAGGGGCCTCCTCAACTTGACAAAATCATTATACCCCACTTTTCCCAAAAAGAAAAGAGAAAGCAGCCTTAAAAGAGGCTAACCTTCTCTTTCCCGAATTTCGAGAAATTTTTCCGCTCTCTACTTTGAAAAATCCCCTCTCTACCGTGAGTAGAGTCTCATTTTTTCCAAAAAATGAGGTAAAGAACCACAATGGTGACGGCGATGACCATACCCACCGAAAAGGTGACGATCTTGATCTTTTTGATCTTTTCGTCGGTGAGCGGCTGATAGCCCTTTGGCGTCAGTTCTCCCCCGCAGTGCGGGCATTTGCGCATGGAGTCGAGGACGGGCTCCCCGCAGTGCGGGCACTCCGTGAAGTGCTCCTCGGCATACTTTTGCTTGCGCTCTTCCTGATCCTCGTATACGGTTTTATTGCTCATGGTTTTCTTTCCTTTTTGACCCTCATGTAATACAACAATCTAACGACCGAGGGGATCCATTCGACTTCGCGGTTTACGCCGCTTCGCTCAGGATGACAGTGGGGGACGATAATTTGATTATACCACAGTCGCCCGAAAAAATCAACCTCATTCGACGCTCTTGAGGGATTCCGTCATATTGATCCTTGAAATGAGAATGCCGAACACGCCGTTGATGACGAGCGCGGTCGCAAGCGATCCCACGAGAGACAGCACATAGGAGACGGGCTTGATCGCATAGATGAACGCCATGGTCGCCATCTCGTTGAGTTTCATGACAAGATACATGAGCGGATAGCCGAGGAAGGACCCCAACACCGTCCCGATGAGCGTTAAAAGCATGATCTCCACAATGAGGGAGAAGGATACCTGGAATGCCGAAAATCCCAGCACTTTCAGCGTCGCCATGTCGCGCATTCTGTCCTTGACGTTGAGCAGGGATAGGTTGTAAAGAACGACGACGGAGAGCAGGATCGCAAAGACCATGAGGGTGTATTTCATCGCATTGGTGGAGGATATGAGGCTCTCGATCTCCCCGCGGCGGTCCTCCATCGTCTTGGCGGCGCCCGTCCCGTTGATCTCGTTGAGGGCGTCGCGGACTTCTTCCCCTTCCTCTGTCATCACCCAGACGCTCTCCTGACAATAGCATTCCTCGGAGAAGTTGTTCTCCGTCGTGAAGAATCCGTTCCAGGTGGAGGTCGGGACGACGTCCTCGACCGTATATTCCGCCGAACAGCCGCCGAGGGTGAAGGTGATCTTGGAGCCGAGCGGGGCGTCGATCACGTCGGACGTGATCCGCGAGAGGGTGCTACCCCCCTCCGCGATCTTGGACATGCGGGAATTTTCGGGCAGCACATAGACGGGAATGTCCTTCGTGCGGGTCCCCGTGTGCGCGGTCGCAACATACTCCTTGATCTGTTCGTAGCAGACGACCTTTCCCTCCTCTTGAAGTGCGTCGAGCTTTTCGAAGACGGCGTCCCTCTGCTCCGCCGTATATGCGCTCACGACGTCATAATAACAGAGAACGCCGTAATCGTTCTCGACGGACGCCTGCATCGTGTCGCCGATGCCGAAACTCGTGCACAGCAGCGCGGCGCAGCCGGTCACTCCGATCACGGTCATGAGCGACCGCGCCCAATTGATCCGAATATTCCGTAGCGCCATGCGGCAGGAAAGAAGAAGATGTCTCGAATTTTTACTCTTCCCCGTCCCCCGTTTGACGTTGGGGGTGTAGGTGATCTGCTTTTGCCGCATACACTCTGCGGGATTCTCCCGCATGACGGAGCGCGCCGTCCACAGCCCGATGAGAAGGGCGATCGTGCAGACGACTGCCGTCAGCAAAATCGTGAACGGAATGGAAATTTGCGTGCCGACGATCTTCGGCATGGAGAAGATGAGCGTATATTTGATGGTCATGACGGCGGGGACGATCAAGGGCCCCAAGACAGCACCGACGATACATCCGAAGAAGGTGACGACCGAACTCATGACCGCATAATGCAAAATGATCCGGCTGTCCGTAAGTCCCAGCGCCTTCATCGTGCCGATGTTGATCCGCTCGCGCAGAATGAGGCGGCTGATCCCCGTCATAATGACGAGAATGGAGACCAAAAAGAAGATGACGGGGAAGATGTAGAGCATACTCTTTGACTGCTCCACCTCGTTGTCGAGAATGACGACGGACTCCATCGTGTCACGGTCATAGACGATGATGAGGTTGTTCTTCTCCTTTGCAGAGAAGAAGTTCTCGATCTCGACCTTCTTCCCCTTGTAGTCCTCGGTGTGGATGAGCGCCTGATTGTAGAAGCGGGGAACCATGATCTCCGCCATTCCGTGAATGGGCGCAAATTCCTCCACGACCTCGATGAAGGTCTCTTCTTTGAGGAAAATGGGAGAATTGGAATAGATATTCACCCCCTCCACCGAATGCATGAGTCCCGTGATCGTGAAGGTGTACTTGACGGGCATATTGAACTGTTCAAAGGCGGAGGAAAATGCCGTGAACTCGATCTCGATCTCATCGCCGACATGAAAATCGTGAAGATCGGCTACGACCTTGTCGATCAAAACCCCCTCTTCTCCCTCGACGATGTAGGGCTTGTTGGTCTCCGCGTTCGAGACGAAGATCTTGGCGATGTATTCCTCGGTCTCCCCCTCCGCCTTTTTCCCGAACGCGCCGTCCGAATAAATGCGGTAGTCGGGAGAGAGCGGCTCTAAAAAGTCCTTGTCCCCCGTCTCGAAGGTCGTCGCCTGCACGATGAGGTCGGCGAGGTCGCTCGCCTCGAGGTACTTCTCCGAGCGCACGCGGAGCGTCTTCGTGTTTGCGATGAATCCCAAAAAGAGGGTCGACGCGAGCGCGGTGATGACGAACATGGAGAGGTATTGAAACCAATTTTTGAAGAGTTCCCGCACGGTGAGGCGGAACATTAATCTGTTTACCACTCGATATCACCTGCCTCGGCGGGAGTGGGGTTTGTCTGAATGTCGGCGATCTTGCCGTCGGAAAGAAGGATCACCTTGTCTGCGACCTGCGCAAGTTTCGCGTTGTGGGTGACGATGACGACCGTCGTCCCGATCTCATTCTGCAAATTCTTTAAAAGTGCGAGAATGCGGCGGCCCGTCTTGGAGTCGAGGGCGCCCGTCGGCTCGTCGCAGAGGAGCAGGGGCGGTTTTTTGACGATGGCGCGGGCAATGCTCACGCGCTGCTGCTCGCCGCCCGAGAGCTGAGAGGGAAAGTTGTTGGCACGCTCCGAAAGTCCCACCTCTTTGAGGGCTGCAAGCTCATCCATACTGCCCTCGCAGCGGGCGATCGCGACGTTCTCCCGCGCCGTCAGATTGGGCATGAGGTTGTAAAACTGAAAGACGAACCCGATGTCTCGCCTGCGATAGTCGACGAGCTGACGGGAGGTATACTTCGTCACGTCTTTTCCGAAGACCTCCGCCGTGCCGTCCGTCGCCCTGTCCATGCCGCCGAGCAGATTCAAAAGAGTGCTCTTCCCCGAGCCGCTCGGCCCCAGAATGACGGTAAATTCCCCCTGCGCGATCTCAAAACTCACCCCATCCAGGGCTTTTACGAGCCGCTCGCCGCTTCCATAGGTCTTTTTGAGGTCCCGAACCACGATTCCTTCCATCTTATCTTCCCGCCTTTTTCCGATTGACCAAGTATAGCACGTTTTGTGAAAAAATGCAAATTTTTATCATCATGACTTGTTATGACAAATCTTCCCTTACGGAAGATTTCTTATAAAGATCAAGTCAGAAAGTTTGCCGATCTCTTGGGGAGTAAGCACCTCGCCGCGCACCCCTTCGGGGATCTCCGCTAAGCGGAGAAGCTCCTTCGCCTGTTCCCTCGTCAGGGAAAAACTGCCCATGAGGTTGTTTTCGAGCGTCTTTCTGCGGTTTTGGAAGGCGCAGCGCACCGCCGCGCGGAAACAGGCGGGACTCTTGACCTCGAATCCCCCCGAAAAATCCACCGTGACGACCGCAGAATCCACCTGCGGCTGCGGAAAGAAGAGCTCCCGCGGAACTTTTCGGACGATCTTCGCCTCTCCCCGCCGCGCGATCGCCGAGGTGAGCGCCCCGTATTCGGGCGTGCCGCTTTTTGCGCACATTCGCTCTGCGACTTCCTCCTGCACCATGACGCAGAGCCCCTCGCAGGATTCGCTCTCCTCGACGAACCGCATGAGAAGCGGCGTCGTCAAATAGTAGGGAAGATTGGCAACCACCCTGTACTTTCCGAGCTTTTTTTCGATCTCTTTTAAGTCTTCTTTTGAAAAATCTTGAAAGACAACTTCGACGTTTCGATAGGAAGATAGCGACTCTTCGATGATCGGCTTTAAAGTTTTGTCGATTTCATAGGAAAGGACAAATTTTGCCCGCTCGCACAGCGCCCGCGTCAGATCGCCCGCGCCCGTGCCGATCTCGAGAACGTTCGTCCCGCGCTCCACGCCCGCGTCCCGCACGATGGCGGAGAGCAGATTTTTGTCGCTCAAAAAATTTTGACCGTACTTCTTTTTAAAGGCAAAGCCGTATTTTAATCTGTTTTCCATAACTTTCCTTGTAATTTCGTCTGTTTTTCGCACAAGATAATGTCGAGGGAACGACCCTCCTCACCGATGAAAAGAAGCACCGAGCGATCGGTGCTTTAAGGCATATTGCCTTTCGTCGAAAAGCTCGCTTCGCGATCTTTCTCGACGAGGAAATGAGCTCTCGAGTTCCCACAGCTTGGTCCTCTTCATCGTTTCAAACGACAATGTGCGTCCCGTGGGGCGCAAATTGTGTCGTGCAGCGCAAAAGCGTGGTTTTGCTTGCACACATTTTTTTAGGATTTTTACCACTGTCATCCTGAGCGGAGCGAAGCGGAGTCGAAGGCGCGTCGTTTTATTGAGAATCCATACGCGCCTCACGAGCCGTAGGCGAGTAAAGTGAGCAAAGCGAACGTGGATCCCCCCGGTCGATAGAAAAGCAGTATTGTGTCAAAACTTTTTACGGAATAAATTCGCGCACGCGGAGGGGGAGTCCGACCCCATCCGCGATTTTTTTGCAGAGGGCGACCTTCTCCTTGCCGATGACGTCGACGACCGAGAACCAAGCGTTCAACCCGCAAGACTTACAGTCTCTCGCAAAATTCAACATCTCCTCATAAGCTCCCGAAATGAGCGGCTTGCAGATCTCCTCGTATTCTTCCGCCGTCGGCGCGTTCAGGGAAATGTTGATCGAATCGATCTTTCCGACGAGCTCCTTTGCAATCTCTCTTCCGTTGATCGCATTGCCGTGTCCGTTCGTGTTGAGACGGGTCTTTCCGCCCATTTTATGGACATGGGTCGCGATTTCGAGCATTTCCTTTAGCTTCTCCGTCGGCTCTCCGAAGCCGCAAAAGACAATTTCCGCGTAATTTTTCGGGTCCCCGATTTCGGAGATCACCTGCTCTGCGGTCGGCTCGCCGCCGTGCAGCCACAGCGCGTGTCCCTCATAGGTCTCCTTGCCGTTCCGCACGCAGAAGGTGCAGCGGTTGGTGCAGCGGTTGGTGAGGTTGATGTAGAGATTTTCTCCGATTTTGTAAGTGTAGGTATCCTTCATTTTAATTTTGTAAAGAGCCTGTCGGCGTTTGAATTGACCGCCGCGATCAGCTCTTCCCTCTCGATTTTTTTGACCCATGCCAGCTTTTCGACGATGACGGGGATATTTGCGGGCGAATTTCTCTCCCCGCGGAAGGGTGAAAGATAGGGGCTGTCCGTCTCCGTCAAAATCCGATCGATGGGACAGATTTCCGCGCTCTCGACGCTCCTTCTTGCATTTTTGAAACACACCGTCCCGCCGAAGGATAGGTATCCGCCCAAAGAGAGGAACGCCTCGGCGTTCTCCGCGCCGTAGGAGTAGCAGTGCATACAAAACCCCGCCATGGGTCGCATTTCGCGCAAAATCGAAAGCGTGTCGGCACAGGCGTCCCGCGAATGAATCTGAACGGGAAGATGCAATTCTGCCGCAAGAAGAAGCTGCTGCTCGAAGAGTTTTCGCTGCGCGCTCTTGTCAAAGCCCTCGTAGTGATAGTCGAGCCCGATCTCCCCGATCGCAACGCATTTTTGCTCTCTTGCAAGCGTTTTGAGCTGCTCTTTTTCCGCTTCCCCAAAGGGAGACGAGGCATTTTCGGGATGAATGCCGACCGTAAAATAGCACCCATCCGTGCATTTTGCAAATTCCGCGTGAATTTGGCTGTTTTTTAAATTGTCGCCCGCGAGAATCACCCTTCTCACGCCCGCCGCCTTGCATTTCGCCCATTCCTCGGGAAAATCCAACTCCTCTCCCGCAAAATGGGCGTGAATGTCGATCATCCGATTTTTGCTCCCGACTCCATCGCGCGTTCGGGCGAGAGCAAACTCAGATTCCCCTTTTCGTCCTCGGCGCAGAGCAACATTCCCTCCGAGAGGACGCCGCAGAGTTTGACGGGCTTTAAGTTCGCGACCATGACGACCTTTTTGCCGACGAGCTCCTCGGGAGTATAGTATTTTGCGATCCCCGAGACGACCGAGCGGGTCTCCTCTCCGAGTTTGATGGTCTCATGCAGCAATTTTTCGGACTTTGCGACTTTTTCGCAGGCGATAATTTCGCCGACTCTGAGCTGTACTTTCGCAAAATCGTCGATCGTGATGAGCTGCGGCTCCTTTTCGGGAGTCTTTTCCTTCTCTTTGTCCTTCTTCTTGGAGAGGACGAGTTTTTCGACCTCGGCAAGTTCCTTGTTGACGTCGATCCTCGGGAAGATGGGGGGCAATTTCTCGACCGCCGCCCCCTCTTTGAGGTAGCCGAAGGGGAGAATTTCAAATCCCGCGTCTTCGGGGACGGAGAAACTCTTTAAAATGAGCGCGGGCGCCTTTGTCAAGAAAGGTTTTAAGAGCAGTGCGCAAATTCTGCAACATTCCGCAAGATGATAGAGAACGGTTCCCAGCCGCTCCCGCTTGCTCTCGTCCTTGGCGAGCGTCCAGGGGGTCGTCTCGTCAATATACTTGTTTGCACGGGAGACGAGCGAGAAAATTTCATTCAAAGCTTCGGGTGCGTTGAGTCTGTCCATCGCGTCCTTGACTTTTTCAAACAGCGCGTTCGCCTTCTCCTCGAGCTCCCTGTCGAGTTCCTCGCTCTTTCCGCAGGCGGGAAGTTTCCCCCCGAAGTTCTGCACGATCATCGCGGTCGTGCGGGAGACGAGGTTGCCGAGGTCGTTTGCAAGGTCGGCGTTGATGCGCGTTAGAAGCCGTTCGTTGGTATACTCCCCGTCGCTGCCGAAGGGAATTTCCCTTAAGAGGAAATAGCGGACCGCGTCCGCGCCGTACCGCTTGACGAGTTCATAGGGATCGGTAAGCTCCGCTTTTACCGCGTCCTGTTTGGATTTTGAGAGCTTGTCCCCGCCGATGAGCAGCCACCCGTGCCCATAGACCTGTTTGGGGACTTCCAGCCCGAGCGCCATGACGATTGCGGGCCAGATGACGGCATGGAAGCGGACGATCTCCTTTCCGACCATGTGAAGATTTGCGGGCCAATACTTTTGGAAGAGGCTCTCGTCCTCCGAGAGGTAGCCGAGCGCGGAGAGGTAGTTCGCGAGGGCGTCGATCCAGACGTAGGAGTAGTGCTTCTTGTCGAAGGGCAGCTGAACCCCCCATTTGACTGTCGTCCGCGAGACGCACAGGTCGGTAAGTCCCGCCTTTAAGAAGTTGTTCACCATCTCGTTGACGCGGGACTTGGGCTGTAAAAATTCGGGGTTGTCCTCGTACAATTTGAGGATACGGGGTGCGTATTTGGAGAGACGGAAGAAGTAGCTCTCCTCCTTCTGCTTTTTGACCTCTCTGCCGCAGTCGGGACATTTGCCGTCCTTGAGCTGGCTCTCCGTCCAGAAAGCCTCGCACGGGGTGCAATACCAACCCTCGTATTCGGATTTATAGATGTCCCCGCTCTCATAAAGCTTCTGATAGATGCGCTGCACGCAGCGGATATGGTCCTCATCCGTCGTGCGGATAAAGCGGTTGTAGTCGATGTCGAGGAGTTTCCAGATGTCCTTGAGTTCCGCGACCAGGGGGTCGATGAACTCCATGGGCGTCACGCCGCGCTCCTTAGCTTCCTTTTCGACCTTCTGACCGTGCTCGTCCGTTCCCGTGAGGAAGAAGACGTCCTCCCCGAGGAGTTTGTGAAAGCGGGCGAGCGCGTCGCAGATGACCGTCGTATAGCAATGTCCGATGTGCCAATTTCCGCTCGGATAGTAAATAGGGGTCGTGATATAGTATTTTTTGCGCATAATTCCCTCTGCTTCAAGAAAAATCCATACTATTATATCGCAAAAGAGAAGAAATGTAAATAACTTTTCCGAAAAAAATATCCTTGTCCGCATATTCGAGGGCGAAACACACATAAAATAGCGCATGAATGCGATCTTTGCCGCGATCTTTCTGCTCTCCGCGCTGTTTTTTCTCCTCTACAACCCCGACGGGTTCCTCTCCGCGCTGCTTGCGGGCGGACAGAAGGCGGCGACGCTCTCACTCTCTTTGCTCGCCGTCTACTGTGTGTGGCTGGGCTTTTTTAAAGTGATGGAAAAAAGCGGCCTCTCCGAAAAATTCTCTTGCGCCCTCTATCCCCTCTCGAAGAAGTTATTCCGCTCAAACGACAGAGAGGCGCTCACCTATGCGAGCGGCAACCTCTCCGCAAACTTTTTGGGACTTCCCGGCGCACCCACACCGCTCGGGATCAAGGCCGCCCAGAGGTTTTGCGCCGCAAACAACAAATATGCCGCCGACATGCTCTTCGTGCTCAACGCGACGAGCCTTCAGATCATTCCGACGACCGTGATCGCCCTGCGCCTCTCCTTCGGCTCGTCGGCTGCCGCCGACATCTTTCTGCCGACTTTGATTGCGACCCTCTTTTCGACCCTCTTCGGCGCATTTTTGCTCTTTCTCTTCCGAGGGAAAGCAAAATGAAGTTCCTCTCCCTCATCGTTCCCCTGCTCTTTGTCATTCTCTTTTGCTACGCAATTTTCAAGAAGGTCAAGCTGTATGACTCCTTCACCGAGGGGATCAAAGAGGCGATCCCCCTCCTTATCTCCCTCTTTCCCTATCTTGCGGCGATACTGATGCTCTCCGAGCTCTTCGAGGAAAGCGGCATCTCCGCCGCCCTCATCAAGTTTGTCTCCCCCGCCTTCTCCAAACTCGGGATCCCCCCCGAAATCAGCAAACTCGTCCTCTTAAAGCCCTTCTCGGGCAGCGGCTCGACCGCACTTTTAAGCGAACTCTTTCAAACCTACGGCCCCGACAGCTACATCGCCCGCTGCGCCTGCGTCGCCTACGGCTCGGGCGAGACCGTCTTCTACATCTCCGCCGTCTACTTCGCAGGCACCAAGCGGAAGGGACTTTTTAAACCCATTCTCATCTCCCTTCTCGCCAACTTCGGCGCCGTCCTCTTGGGCTGCCTGCTTTGCCGAGTGATGTAAAGCAACTTGACGACATTTTACTTGCCTTTCTCTTCCTGTCATTCTGAGTGGAGCGTAGCGGAATCGACGCCGCGCCGCCCGCGAATGTGCGCGGCGCAGCTACTCAACATGACATGCTTTTTGCATGCCTTTCTCTTCCTGTCATTCTGAGCGTAGTCGAGGAATCCCCTTGGTCGATAGATATTGCCGATTTTTAAAACCTCTTTTCGATAGCTTAAATCTTTCTCTGAAGATTTTAATTTTTTTATTGACAGTATATTGATTTTGTGCTATCATTGTTCCGAAATGAGAAATCATTTCCAAAAGGAGCAAAAATAAACATGAAAAGGTTTCTGAAAATTGCAGCGATGTCGCTGCTGGGCGCAACGCTCTTTGCGGGAACTTTGGCGGGCTGCGGCGAAAAGGCGGAAAAGCCCGAGAATAACAATCAAGCGGAGACGGAGGCAGAAAATCTGCAGTCGGGTTTCTCCGACTTCGGCTCAAGTGATGTTGTAATTTCCATTCCAAGCGTCTATGAAAAATACTCCAATGACCAAGGGACTTTCTTGGCTGTTTTAAAGGTGAATCGGGTGGATGAGGCGGTCTATCACTCGGTACATTGGGGTCCCGAGACCGATTGTCCCTATCTCGTTCTCGAATGCACTGTGGAAGAGGACTACTTTCATAAATTGGAGAGCGGCACGAAAATTCATCTGCCCATAGACCTCTATACCTTTGATCAAAATGATCCCTATTATGATGTGGAAGAGGTCAGAGCCCTGCTCGGGGAAACGGATCGTCTGCTCGTCTACACCCTGCAGTGCATTGGCGCTCAACCGGGATACAAAAATACGGAGACGGGCGAAACCTTCGAATGGGAAGGAATTTACATGACATTTCTCCCCAACCTCGAACTCGTCCCCATTCGGGACGATAAGGTGGATCTTGCTTCACTGTTTGATTTGATCGGCGAAAAAGACCTTACAGAGCATAAGGACTATACGAAATACATCGACGACGGTATGCCGCTTGAAACTTTAAAGGAAAATTTAAAAGAACTTGCGGAAAAGGTCGAAAAAGAAGAGCCCATGCAAATAAAATCCCCCCGTCGGCAAAACCGACGGGGGTTTTGATTTCGCTTTCCCGCACGCCATAAGGAAATTAAAGAAAAACGGCTACCCCGTTAATAAGGTTTAACAGAATTAAGAACGTCCCGTCGCTTGCTCGGGGGATTCCCGTTCGCCTTCGGCTCGCGGCGCCGCGATTGAATCACAATAGAACGCGCGGCGTTCGACTCCGCTCCGCTAACGCTCCGTTTCGCTCAGAATGACATCGCTTTTTACTTTCTGCACTTCGTTTTAAAATAAAAGGCGCGTTGGAAAATCACACTTTTCCATAAGCGCACCCCATTTGCCGAACCCCTTCGGCTTATTGTTGTGAAAGCGAACAAGAGGACCAGACTAAGCAAGGCAAAAAGGTCAATTTCCTCGAACGGAAGATTCCGCAGGAAGATTTCGTTCGAAACATGTTTTTTCCGCAAACACCAGCAAAATTCCATAGATGAGTCCGGGGCCGAAGTTGAAGAAGTGGCAGTCGACAATGCTCGTCAGAATGAGGGCGGCGACGCTCAAGAACAGAAAAATCTTTTCGCGGGAGGGGCGTCTGAAGAAGACGATCATGGTCTCCGCTCTGTGGAAAATGTAACATGCCAGCGCGAAAATTCCGCCGGACGCCAGAAGCTGCACATAGGTGTCGTGGTAGCGGGCGGGCAGAAACGCTCCTTCGGGCAAGTGCCCCCAGAGGAAGACATTGAGCTCTTCGATTCCGTAGAATCCCACGCCGAAGACAGGGTGCCCCGTGAACTGTTTGAGTCCCCCCTTGTAGATCTCCGCGCGGCCGTTGCTGTTGAAAAAGTCGTCAAGGGGAAGGCTCTCGAAGAGCTTAAAAAGCTTTTCCCAAAAGATCGCACAGAACACGGCGGCAAAAACCGCGAAGCACGCGCAAATGATGAGGTATCTGATGCGCTGCTTTTTATCGGAAAAGACGAACATGAGCACAATTCCCGCCAAGAACACGATGCCGCCGAAGAGAATGGAGCCGCGGCTCTGCGTCAGAATGAGGGCAGCGAGAATCGCAAAGGCGCACAAAAGATAACACCAGCCGTACTTCTTTTCTTTGACGGCGAGGAAGAGGGGCCCGGGCAGGCACATGGCGACGGCGCAGCCGATGTTGTTGTACATTCCCCACCCCGTGTAGAGGTTTCCGCGGCGGAAGACCTGCTCCGAAAAGTCGTTGGTAAGAAAGAGCCGGAAGTAAATTCCGATGATCTCGATGAGAATGCCGAGTCCCACAAAGGTCAACACATAGAAAATATAACGCTTGTCCAGATTCTCCCAATCGACGGAATAGAAGAAGAGAAAGTAAAAGAGAGAGAGCGCAATGATCTCCACGAATCCGAAGTACACGCTCTTTGCGCTATAGTAGGGAGAAAAGAGTCCCGCGGTCAGAAAGGAGAGCCCGAGCGCCGAAAAACCGAAGGTCAGCCGCGGGAGACGCCTCTCCCCCGTAAAGAGTTTGGAGACAAGTCGTCCGCAGATCAAAAGGGAAATGACGGCGATGATGAAAATCATCTGGACTTTGAAGGCGGGGTCATAAAAGGCGGAGGTCTCGGGATACCACGAGGGGTTGTTCCTCTCCGAAATGCACATGTAGGCGCACGGGACGATGGGAACGATCCCCCTTAAGTCCTCCGCAAAGAGGACGATCAGAAGAATCGCAAAGAGAAAGTAGTAAAAAGCCAAGAGCTCCAACGAAAACAGGTTGGAAAAGACCATGACAAAACAGGTCAAGGCGATAAACCAAGGGGAAGACAAGAACTCCCGCAAGAGCTTTGCGATGCGCCATTGCCCTATTTTTTCATAGCTCTCATAAAACATATTTTTATTATACTATGTATTATTTCAAATTGCAATACATTTTATGAAAGTTTTTGTCGAAACTTCGTTATACGGTGAAGGGCAGTGGGAATCATCTTAAATCCACCGTGAGTTTGTAAATTTCGTTCTTGGGGACCCCTCTGTCGCGGGCGGCGAGCTTGACCGCCTCCTTTTTTTCATACCCCATCTCTATATAATGCTTTACATGCTCCTCGGGCGTGAGGGAATTGAGGGGATTTTCTTCCGATTTCTCCCCTTCGACGAGCAGAATACACTCTCCCCGCCGCTCTCCTTGATAGCCCTCCGAGAGGAGAAAGGTCACACTTTCCTCGTGAATTTTGGTGATCTCGCGGACGAGACACGCCTTTCTGTCCCCAAAAACCGCATACAGGTCTGCAATTTCCGCATCAATGTCCTGCGGAGCGACATGGAAGATGAGCGTCTCACGATAGCTTTTGACGCGGCGCAAAATTTCTTCCCGCTCCTTTTTCTTTTCGGACAGAAAGCCAATAAAACAGAACCTGTCTGCGGGAAACGCCGAGAGGACGAGCGCACAGACGAAGGCGCATGGGCCCGGGATCACCGTGTACGGCTCCCCCGCCTCGCGGAAGATGCGGCAGAGTGTGCTCCCCGGGTCGGAAATGACGGGCATTCCCGCGTCCGACACAATGGCGACCTTTTTCCCCTCCCGCGAAAGGGAGAGAATGTGCTCCGCCGCCTCTCTCTCGTTGAATTTGTGGCAGGCATAGAGAGGCTTTTTGATCTCATACGCCGTGAGAAGTTTCAATGTGTGGCGGGTGTCCTCGCAGAAGACGGCGTCCGCCTCCTTCAATTCCTCGAGCGCACGGAGGGTGATGTCCTTCAAATTTCCGATGGGTGTTGCGATAAATTCGATCATGGGGTCTCCTTTTGGTTGACGGCGGTAGGCAGTACGTCGAGCCCGGGCTTGCCGCCCTTGACGGCTGCAAGCAGCACGGCATACGGCTTTGCGCGTTCGGTTCCCGACACAAGTTGCATTTTTTTCGGCTCGAGGTTGTGATTTTTGAGACAGGTCACAAGTTCCGGGAGTCTGTCCGCACGGTGGACGAGGGCAAATCTCCCGCCGAACTTGAGACATTTCGAGGCCGCCGTGCAGAGCTCCTCCATCGAGAGGGTCAACTCGCTGCAAGCAAGAGCCCTTCCCTCCTTGGGGCTGACGATCCCGCCCTTTCCATAGGGCGGGTTGCACAAAATCAGGGAAAAATGCTCGGTGTAATTTGCGGGAATGTCCTGAAGGCGCACATTCTCGCAAAAAAGTTTCTCTTGCAAACCGTTGAGCATGATCGACTTTTTGCAAAGCAGAGAGAGTTTTTCCTGCATTTCGAAGAAGACGACCTCTTGGGTATTTTCGTTCTCTGCGAAGAAGTGCATTCCGACGATCCCGCAGCCCGCGCAAAAATCGGCGACCCGTTCCCCCTTTTTCGCCGTTAAAAAGCGTGCCAAAAGCACGGAGTCCGAGGTGAAGCGGTACTGCTCCGTGTCCTGCAAGATGTGATAATTTCCGATCAGAAGGTCTTCTATGACTTCCATTTTCAGACGACAGGAATCCTTTAAAACAAAAAAGCGCATATCCATGCGCTTTCTTGCTTTTGGAAGTTATTCGGCTGCGATCGCACCGGTCGGGCAACCGTCTTCGCACGCGCCGCAATCGATGCAGACGTCGGGATCGACGACATAGGTCGTATCGCCGGGAGCGATCGCATTGACGGGGCAAGTATCTGCGCAAGCGCCGCAGGAGACGCAAGCGTCGCTGATCTTATGAGCCATGGGTTCCACCTCCATATAAATCTTGACAGTATTATATCACAACTTTTCCTCTTCGTAAACGGTTTTTACGCAAAAAGTTTTTATTCTTCGGACAATTTATCGTCGTCGTCCTCTTCCTTTTCCTTCTCCTTCTCCTGACTCCTCTTAAAAGTCAGCTTGTCGACGGGAAAATCGCGGTAGAAGAGGCTGCCGTCCTTTTCGATCTTGACCCGCACGGTCATGTTGAGCATGTTGGTGGAGACGACCGTGCCGTGTCCCTCGGGCGTGCCGACATTGCCGCCGAGTTTGGGCATCTTTTTATAGACGGAAGCGTAGTATTCGTTCTCATAGGAGAGACAGCACATGAGCCTGCCGCACAGTCCGCTGATCTTGCCGGGATTTAAGGAAAGGCCCTGGTTTTTTGCCATCTTGATGCCGACCTTGTTCATCTGCGGCATACAGCTTGCACAGCAGCACTCCCTGCCGCAGGGGGCGATCCCGCCCAAGAGTTTCGCCTCGTCGCGGATCCCGATCTGCCGCAGCTCGATCCGGGTGTGGAAATATCCCGCGAGGTCCTTGACGAGCCCGCGGAAGTCCACTCTGTTTTCCGCCGAGAAATAGAAGAGAATTTTACTGCCGTCGAAGGCGATGTCGCAGGAAATGAGCTTCATCTCCTGGCCGTGTTCCTTGATCTTTTCTCGGCAGACTTCCATCGCCTCCTTCTGCCGCTGTTCGTTGCGTTCGGCGGTCTCGAGGTCGCGTTTTGTGGCGATCCTCAGGACGTTTTTTAAAGGTGCGGCGAGTTTTTCCACCTCTTTTTCGGGAATTGCGACCATGCCGAGCTCCTCCCCGCGGGAAGTCTCCACGATGACGTTCTGCCCGCGCTCGAGTTTCAGTCCGTTCGGGCTGAAGTAGTAAGGCTTGCAATTCCGCTTGAATTTGATCACGACAACCTTTTCCATTTGTCGATTTCCTCCTTGATTTTCAAAGAAAGGGCGATAAGACCGTTCGAAAGAGTCATGTTGAAGTTCAAATTTGTCTCGATGCGATCGAGTTCATCGAGTGCAAATAAGAGAACGCCGGGGGGATATTCCCGCATGAGAGCCGTCCTCTTGATCCCGCAGGCATACTGCGGAAATCCCTTTTCGAGAAAGTACAGATCCCTTAAAATCGCCCGAAGGGCTGCGATCGTCTCGAGGGGTTCCTTGCTCTTTCCGAGTTCCTCTGCCGAGGAGAAGTCAAGCCTTTCCAAGAACTCCTCCGCAAGAGAAAACTGCTGACCGTCGCCCGCACAGAGGTGTTCCGCCATCGAAAAACATCCGCCGCAGGCGCCCGCGGCAAGCCGCAGAGAATCCGATCCCGGATATTTCCGCTTTAGTGCGCCCAAAATTTCCTCTTCCGAGAAGGGCGGCTCCGTAAGGAGCTTTACGCGGGAGAGCACGGTGGGCAGAATGGGCTGCGAAGAGGTCGCGCCGATCAGAAAACTCACTCCCTTCGGCGGCTCTTCCAACAATTTTAAGAGTTTGTTCTGGACGAGCGGGCTCGCCGTCTGAAAGTCGGTGAGAATGATGAGCTTTTTCTCCCGCTCGACGGGGAGCAACATGCTCTCCTCGAGAATGCGGGAACAGGTCTCGACGGTGTACTTTTTCTCGGTCGGAAAGATCAGAAGGTCCGAAAAAATCTCCCCGTCGATGAGTTCCGCCGTCCGCGAGCCGTCCTTCTCCCCGAAAAACAGCTTGGCGCACTCCTTGAGATATTCCCGAAGGTAGACGGCGTCCGGAAAGAGCGCGAGTACGGGCTGCGAAAGAAACTCCGCGCCCGACGAAGAGACCGCGCTCATCAATTTTGTTTTTCTCAAAAGCTGTTTCACTGCGCCTCGCTTCCGTACATGGGAATGTGTCCGCAGACGGCGTCCTCTCTCACCGTCCCGCGCGGAAGTTTTGAAATTTCCTTCCCGAGAAGGGCAAGTTCCCGCCTCTTCGTGCAGGGGGAGAGATAGAACATGAGGTAGTTTCCGTCGAAAAATTCGGGAAAGATCCCCTTCTCTTCCAGAATCCGCTCCGCACGCTCTCCTTCGGAGCCGAAGGGGATCAGGATTTTCGTCCAGTCGTCGTTTTTGACGCACCCATGTTGCAATTTGAAGGTTTCGGAGAGCTGTTCAAGCTCCTCATTCCGCGGGAATTTATAGGCATATTCGACGCTCGCCATGATCGGATAGGAAGGCGACGTCGTGCGGAATATGTGCACGCCCTCCCGCAAAAACGCGACCCATTCCTCACTTTTCGCCGAGACGAGCGCCCCCTGCGTGCAGGCGGGAAGGGACTTGTGCGCCCCGTCCACCCAGAGGTCTGCGTACTTTCCCGCATACAGGTCGGTAAAATGCAAGTGGCTCCCGTGTGCGCCGTCGATCAAAAGGGGCTTATGCTCTGCGTCGCAGAGTTTTCTCGCCTCTTTGAGCGGGGGCAGAAAGCCGTAGTAGTCGGGCGAAGTCAGAAGGAGCGCGTCCGCTATTTTCAGTCCGCGAAGAAGCTCCTCTTCCTCGATTCTCTGAAAGAGCCCGAAGGAAATTTTCTGTCTGAGCAGAACGAGCTTTATTCCGAGCACGCTCGCCGCATGAAAGACGCACGGGTGTGAAAATTCGGGACAGGCGATGGCAGCCGCCCCCCTCTTTTTGAGGGCATACATCATCGAGAACACGCCCGATGTGCTCCCGTCCGTCAGAAGAAAACTCGCTTCAGAGCCGACGATTTGAGAAATATCCCGCTCCGCCCTGAGAAGAACGCCCTTGGGGTCCGAGAGGTTGTCCGAATAGGAAAGTTCGGTAATATCCAAACCGGCTCTCTTGTGTCCCGGCGTGTGGAAGGAGATGTGTTTGCGCTTTTGCGCTCTGAGCATGTTCAGAATGTGCGGCTCTTGCATTTGCTTAAGGGAGTCGGACCTTACCGTTTCGGCTTCATGGTCGGGAAGAGCAGCACGTCGCGAATGCTCGCGCTGTCGGTGAGCAGCATGACGAGCCGATCGACGCCGAGTCCCAATCCACCTGTCGGCGGCATGGCGTGTTCCAACGCGTCCAAAAAGTCCTCGTCGACCTGCGCGTTTGTGCCCTGCGCACGCTTCTTTTCCGCCTGCGCCTCCATGCGCTTGCGCTGATCGATGGGATCGTTGAGCTCGGAGAAGGCGTTCCCCATTTCCATTCCCATGATGAAATATTCGAACCGTTCGGTCATCGTGGGGTCGTCCGGCTTGCGCTTTGCAAGCGGCGAAATCTCCACGGGATAGTCATAGATAAAGGTGGGCTGAATGAGCTTGTCCTCGACGAATGCGTCGAAGAACTCCGCCAGAATGTGTCCCCGCGTCGATTTGTCCTTTTCGAAGGGAATATTCTTCTTTTGGGCGATCTTCTGCGCCTCTTCGTCCGTCTTGATCGTGGAAAAGTCGACGCCCGAATACTTTTTGACGGCCTCGACCATCGTCATGCGCTCCCACTTTTCAAAGTCGAGCTCGACCCCCTGATAGGTGATCTTGAGGGTCCCGCACGCCTCCTTCGCGGTGTAGCGGTAGAGCTCTTCGACAAAATCCATCACCTCGCGGTAGTCAACGTATGCCTGATAAATTTCGATCGTCGTAAATTCGGGGTTGTGACGGGCGTCCATGCCCTCGTTGCGGAAGATTCGGCCGATCTCGTACACCTTTTCAAACCCGCCGACGATGAGCCGCTTCAAATACAGCTCCGTCTCGATGCGAAGATACATGTCGAGGTCGAGGGCGTTGTGATGGGTCTTGAAGGGCCGCGCGTCCGCGCCGATCTCGAGGGGGAGCAGAATGGGAGTCTCCGCTTCGAGGAATCCCCTCTCGTCGAGGAAGTTTCTGAGCGCCTTCATGATCTTTGCGCGGCGGTAGAAGGTCTCCCGCACGTCGGCGTTCATGATGAGGTCGATGTGCCGCAAACGATACTTCATGTCGACATTTGTCAGCCCGTTGTGCTTTTCGGGGAGGGGCATGAGGGCTTTCGAAAGGAGAACGAGCTTTGTCGCGTGGACGGTCGTCTCCCCCGTCTGCGTCTGAAAGACAAAGCCCTCCACACCGACGATATCGCCGATGTCGAAGTCCTTTTTATAGGCGGCGTAGACGTCCTCGCCGACGTCCTGGCGGGTCACATAAATTTGGAGCGATCCGTCGCGGTCGGAAAGATGGGAGAAGGAAGCCTTTCCCATGATGCGGCGGGACATGAGCCGTCCCGCAATGCAGACGGTCTTGCCCGAGAATTTTTCGAAGTTTTCCTTTACCTCCCGCGAATGGGCGTTGACGGGAAATTTCGTGATGAGGTAGGGATTTTTGCCCTCGGAGACGAGCTTGGAGAGCTTCTCGCGGCGGATCTGAGCCTGCTCGTGGAGTTCCTTCTCCTCGCTCTCGGGGGTGGTTTGATTTTCGTCCATAGTTTCCTCACTCGATCTTGAGAATCTTTAAAGAGTAGTCCCCGTTGGGAGCCTTGACGGTGACCGTCTCCCCCTTTCTGTGCTTTAAAAGGGCGAGCCCGACGGGCGACTCGTTGGAGATGACGTTGTTCATGAGGTCGACTTCCGTCGTGCCCATGATGGTGTAGGAGACGTCCTCGTCGAGGTCGAAGTCATGCACGAGCACGGTGGAGCCGATGTGCACGACCGAGGTGTCCTCCGTCTCCTCGATGATGACGGCGTTCTTGACCTTGTAGTCGAGCTCTGCGATCTCGCCCTCGTTCGCCGCCTGTTCGTTGCGGGCTGCGTCGTACTCGGCGTTCTCGGAGAGGTCGCCGTGCGAACGCGCCTCGGCGATGCGCTCGACGATCTCCGCACGCTTGACCGTCTGCAAATATTCAAGCTCCTTCTTTGCGGCTTCGTAGCCTTCCTGCGTCATGTAAAATTTTTCTGCCATTATGATACCTCATTCCGCTCTTTTTCGCGGTATTTTTAATAAGACGACCGTGATTTCTTCTCGAAATCACGGCGCGGAAATTTATCCATGCGACTATTATAGTGGATTTTCCCGCGCTTGTCAAGTATGTTACGCCCGCAAAGAAAAATTCCTGCGCGAAAGAGTTGAAAAATTCCCGAAAATCGCTATAATGAAAGTATGATCAAAATCTGGGCAAAAGTTTTGGAGAAGGAACACATCGCGCGGCAGACGACGCTCACCGTCGACGCCGAGTTTCACTATGCCGATTTTTTTAAGTATTTGAGCGAACTTTGCGACGCGCTCGACGTTCCCACGCCCGTCCTTTTAAAGACGCACCTCTTCCAATACGCGAAATTCCGCCGCGTCGTCTTCAAAAAGGGCGACTTTCTGGAAGAGCCGCCCTTTGATAAACTTGTCTTGGAAAATATCAGTCAGTAATGTTTCGAACGAAATCTTCCTGCGGAATCTTTCGTTCGAAGAAATGGGCTTGTTTGCCTTGAATTGTTTGGTCCTCTCGTTCGCTTTCACAACAATAAGCCGCAAGCTGGCAAATTG
>CANQBW010000026.1 GCA_947589565.1 uncultured Clostridia bacterium
ATGATCATCGCGCCGTCATGAAGGGGCGCCTTGTTGACGAAGATCCCCTCGATGAGCTGGCTCGAAATATGCGCGCCGATTTCGACGCCGCTGTCCATGATCTCCTTGGGGACATTGCCGTTGCCCAAAATGATGAGTGCGCCCGTGTTGTTCTTGGAGAGGTTCTGCACGGCGCGCATGATCGCCGAAATACACTCCTCCGCGCGGGCAGCCGACGCTCCCCGCGAGAGGGGAGCCTCCTTGTCGACTTGCGTCATCTTCCCCTTTCGGATGAGCCGCTTGAGCTCATTGTTGAAGAGCAGAAGAAAGAAGAGAGAGACGAGCGCGAGGAAGATGAGGTAGGCGTTCGCGTCGAGGTTGGGCGTGAAAAGGAAGATGACGCCGCCCAAGATCACGATGAGAAGATAGGCGACGATGAGGTGAGGTTCCTCCCCCTCCTTGAGGACGCGGAACACGAAATAAAACAACAGGAAAAGTGCGATGAGCTGAAAAATATAGGCGACCCAGTTGGGTTCGACGAAGACATTTCTCAAGCTCTCCCAGACGTCGTTCATGATGACACTCCTTTTGTGGATCCTCTCACTCTTATTATACCGCTTTTCGGGAAATTTGCAAGGATTTTCGGAAACTTCCCTCTTATTTTATCTCATTCGAAGAAAATTTTTGCGATCGCGTCCGTCAATGCGCCCGAACTTGTGATCTTTCCGCTCCGGATTTCCGCGGAGAGACGCTCTAAGGCGAGAAATCGATCTCGGATCTTCCTCTCACCGAGTCGATCGACGATCTCGCGGTTTTTCTTGACGGCATACGGCTTCTGCCCCGTCCGCTCGGCGATCTGAGCGTCGGAAAGTCTTCCGAGCTCTGCGATCTGGAGCAAAGTTTTATAGTGCGCCGAGAGGGAGAAGATCGCGGAGCTTTCCTCATATCCCTTTTTGAAGAGGTCCTCCGAAATCTCCGTGAAACTCGTAAAATCGCCGCGGGAGGAGGCCTGCGTCAGCTCGTAAATTTTATATTCGACGTCCCGCTCGATCTGTTCCTCCACGACTTCGCGGGTCACCCTTCCCCCCTCGCCGAGGAGAAGGAGAAGTTTTTCGGACTCCTTCTTCAAACGCGCCGCGTCGAAGGCGCAGTAGCGGGTCATCCGCGCGACGGCGTCCGTGTCCGCCGAGAGTCCCTCCCGCCTCAGGAGCGCAAACAGCCACTTCGTGAGGGTCTCCTCGTCCGCATGGGAACAGTCCACATACGTTATCCCCTTCTTCTTTTTATAGTCGACGGTGTTCCCCTTCTTTTCATGATTGACGATGGCAAGCACCGTCGTGGGGCAGGGATCTACCAGATATTTTTGAAGCCCTCTCGAAAATTCGCTCTCCGAGGGATGATATTCCGAGAGTCGCACAAACCGTCTCTCGTCGAAGAAGGGAAGGGTGTAGAGGGAGTCGAAAAAGGCGGAAAGAGCGTCCCCTTTGAGCGTCTCCCCCTCTGTGCGCGTGTCGTTCAAAGCGGGCTGCGCAATGTTGCACGCCTCGCGAAGGGCGGAGACCGCATGGTCGGTAAAATAGGCGTCGTTCCCCTCGATCACATAGACGGGAGAAAGTTCTTCCTTTAAACTCTTGGAAAGTTCGGTGAATTTCATGGTTCCCCTTATAGACTGCTTCGTTTGACAATTTTATTTTTACAAAAATAGGTTTGGCTCCTTTCTCCGTCCCCGAGAAAGAGGTCGGCGGCATAGGAAGGCTTTCCCGTAAAATCGATCTCGATCGCAACATTCTCGCAGGAGATCAGGAGTTTGTCGGGCGTGAGGTATTCGAGGGTAAAGTTTCCGCACGCATATTCTTCGGCAAAGACGATCTCCCTCTCTTGAAATCCCGTCGCAACCTGTTTCCGGGCGAGAATTTTGTCCGCGGGCAGGAATGCCGCCGTGTTGAGGGAATAGAGTTCGTCCTCGCCGAGCACGACGGCAAGATCGACCCTCTTCGCATTTCTCAAAAAGATCTCCTCGCAGGAGGAGAGGGAAATTTTGTCGTCGATGACGAGAATGCTCGCCTCTTCGGAGCGGAGCAGGACGGCGCTTCCCCGCCGCGCGACGAAGTAGCAGACCTTGACCGAGGAGAACAGGGCGTTTTCGCACAGGACAGTCGCCGTAAACAAAATACAGAGGAAGACCGCCGAGAGCGCACGAAGGAGAGCCTTCATTCTCACCCGCTCGGAGAGCAGCACGCAGCCGATCAGAAAGACGGTCCCGCCCAAGCCGAGGGAAAACCCCGTAAAGACGAGCTTGAAATCGACGACCGCCATCAGATAGAGAAGAAGGGACAGCGCACCGCCGGGCAGCGCGAGAAGAAAGGGCGCAAAGGGCGGAATGATGAGCGACAGAAAGCTCGAGAGCATAAGTCCTAAAAAGAGGACGGGCAGCAGGGGCACGATGAGGATATTCAAAAAGAGTCCCATCACCGAAAAGTAGCCGAACGCCTCCATCTGTACGGGAAAGAGAAAGAGCTGCACGGACAAGTTCGCCGAGAGGTAGTTCGAGAGAAAGTCAGGGAGCCTGATTTTTCGGAAGAGTCTTTGAAAACTTCCGGAAAAGAGAGAAAGCCCCAAGCACGCGCCGAAGGAGAGGCGGAATCCCGCCGTGTACCACTGCGCGGGCGCGAAGATCAAAATGAGGAGAGCGGAGAGGGAGACCGCATCGAGCAGGTCCCCTTTCTTTCCCAAAACTTTGAATCCGCTCGCCACCGAGCACATGATGAGGGCGCGGACGGAGGAGACGGTAAAGTTGCATAGGGCGACATAGAGCGCCGAGAGAAAGATTGCGGGAAGCGGGCGATACTTTCCGAGCGGACGGGAGACGAACAGGACGGCTCCGAACAAAATGCCGATATGGAGTCCCGAAATTGCGAAGATGTGTGCGATCCCGCCGCTTCGCACGGCGCCGAGGAACTCATCGTCCATCGAGACGGAGTTCCCTGTCAGAAGCGCATAGGCGACGCTCGCCTCCTCCCGCCCCATTCCGCTGTAGAGGGTCCTGTGAAGGGCTGCGCTCAGACGGAGAAAGGGGCTCTGCGACCTTCCGATCTTCTCAAATTCATAGGCGGTCGCGGTATAGCGCACATTTTCCGCAAACAGCTGACGCACAAAGGCGTCTTCGAAGAAATTTTCAAGCGCGAGAGATTGAATGTTTGCCCGCACTCTCAAAATATCCGCGGGATCGACTTCGTCGGGATCCATCAAAATGCGGCACTTGCCGCCGAGGTCCCTGTCCCCGATTCGCAAATCCTTTAAAATGACGACGTTGTAGCCGTCCTTTTCGCCGACGGTCTCCGCCGTGCCCGTGAGAATGACCTCTCCGCTCACGGGCTCGGAAATAAACTCCCTCTCGTAAACAAAAAAGGCGGTCACGCCGATCCCCGCACAGATGAGGAAACAAAGCGAAACCGCCATCGTGCGTTTGACGGAAAAGGGGTGCAGCACGAGGACGAGCAAGATCGCGGGAAGCACAAAGCAGGCGGGCAAAATGTGCTTGAAGAGGATCGAGCCGAAGAGAAAAATTCCGAAAATGATGCCGAGCGCACAGAAGAGAAAGGGACGAAAGTTGAGGATGGGGTCTCTTTCCCGCTGTTCTCCGCGCTCAAGTTCCTCTTCCGTGGGTCCCATCTTTCAAACCGTCAGGCGAGCGAAATTCTGTCCGAGACGGAGCGGACGAAGATCCCCCGCTCCTCGCCGTAGGAGACGCAGTCGCGCACGAACACGGAGAGCTGCTCGCTCTGCCGAAGTTTGAAGATGCCCGCAACGAGCGTTGTGAGTTCTTCCAAATAGAGGCTCACCCGCTCTTCGAGGATCGCTTTCACGAGGGAGACCACCTCGAAGGGCGTGACGTCGTCCTCCGTCTTGCGCAAAACGGGCTCCTTTTCGACGCGGAACTTGCCGATGAGAACGGCTCCGCTCTTCTTCATGAAATAATCTCTCCCCATGACGCGCTCCTTGGGGAAGGCGCAGGCGTCGATGAGGGTATTGAGCTTGGTGTCGATCCTATTTCCCGATTTCTGAATGCCCAAAGTCGACAGAAGTCTTGTCTTTAAAAATTCTCTTGAAATGGGCTCCTCGGTCGCGACGATCTCACGAAGTCTTGTCATGAGCTCCGCGTCGTTGTCGCCGCTCGTCACAAAGGAAGCGACTTCCGCGCCCGTCGATTTTACCGCCTTGTAGGGCTTTGAGTACTTGGTCATGAAGCCGACGCCCTTCTTTTCGGACCCCGTGAGCTTGTCGAGGTAGTCCTTGATCCGCTTGACCTCCCGCTTGGGGTTGTTGTAGAAGTTGACGCAGTTCACCCGCATGACATTCCAATTGGCGCGCTTGAGGGTCTGGATCTGCAGGACGTTTCTGTCCTTGATGGAGAATTTCTCGGTGCCGTCGCAGATGATCGCGAGGATAAAATCGTGCCCGTTCGAAGGGTCGACGACGGCGACGTCGATCTTGAAGTCGGACGCGCCGACGTTGAGCCTGCAGTCGTAGCCGAAGTTCTTGATCTCCTCGGCAAGATACTTGCCGATGCCGCCCTCCTCTTCGGTGAGCTCCTCCGAGCGGACGGAGAGGGTCGTTCTGCCCTTTTCGGCAAATTCGAGGAACTTTTTGAGCCCCGCGACCCCCTTCGAGGTCGTCTTGGCAAGGTCGATCATGCCGTAGGTCATGCTCGAGAAGACGATCATCTCCTCCCTTGCCCGCGAGAGGGCGACGTTGAGTCTTCGCCAGCCGCCCGCCTGGTTCAAAGGTCCGAAATTCAGGGAGACTCTGCCCGTCGCGTCCGGTCCGTAGCAGACGGAGAAGAGAATGACGTCTCTCTCGTCGCCTTGCACGTTCTCGAGGTTCTTGACGAAGATGGGCTCTTCCCGCTCGTAGGCGACCGTCTCGAGCTTCTTTGCGGAAATTTCCTTGGAGAGAAGTTTTTCGATGTCGCTCTGCTGTGCGCTCGAGAAGGTGACGATCCCCATGCTCGACTTGGAGAGAACGGGGTCCTTGAGTCTTCGGATGACCTCTTTGACGAGCGCCTCCGTCTCCTTGCGGTTGCGCTTGGTAAAGCCGCGGTCATAGACGCCGTCCACGAGGACGAAGGAGACCTTGCTCTCCATCGCGTCGGGGGAGGGGAAGGTGCACAGGCGGCTGTCGTAGTACATGCTGTTCGAAAAGGCGATGAGCGACTCGTGCTTGCTGCGGTAGTGCCACTTTAAGTGCCGCTCGGGCATTCCGAGGGCGAGACAGTCGTCGAGAATGCTCTCGAGGTCCTCGTTTTCGAGGTTCTCCTCGTCGACATAGGAGGAGTGGAAGAAGCTCGTGGGAGGGAGCTGTTTGGGGTCGCCGACGACGATCGCCGCCTTCGCCCGCGCGAGGGAGCCGATCGCCTCCGCCGTCGTCATCTGGGACGCCTCGTCGAAGATGACAAGGTCAAACACGTCCGCCTCGGGACGGATATATTGCGCGACAGTCGTGGGACTCATGAGCATACAGGGACTGACGCGGGAGAGAAGAGTCGGGATCTCCGAAAAGAGGTTCCTCAAGCCCCCGCCGCGCAGATTGCTCTTGGAGAGCCGCTTGAAGGCGGCAAGCTCCATGCCCGCGCTGTCCGAGCTGTCCTCCGAGGGAAGTCTTGCGATGAGGTCGGCTCTTATTTTTTTGCGGGTGAGAAGAGAAAATTCGTCCCAGGTCACGCGGAATTTCTCCACCGTCTCCTCGAGGGTGCCCACGGTGAGGCGGGAGAGGTCGGGATCGGCGGGAATGTTGATCTCGAGAAAATTTTTATAGACGTTCTTTTCGAAGCCCGCGAGAATGTTCTCCCCCGTGAGCTTTCCGCTCTCGAGCGCCTCGGTCACGAAATTGCAGCCGAGCTCCTTGAGCTTGAGTCCCGTCTGACGGTACATGCACCAGTTGGGGAGCATATCCACGTTGTCAAGGAGGGCTCCCGCCTTGACGGAGTAGTATTCGAGAATGTCCTCCTGACGAATTTTGGACTTCTTGCCCTGCGTGACTTCCAAAAAGCGCTCCTGTGCGCCGAAAAAGGCTTCCGCCGCCTTGAGGTAGCCCTCCAGGACGGGCAGCGTGTAGCCGTTCTGCGCCCGCAGGCACATGCCGTTGAAGGCGTCCGCGTTGTAGTCGAGGAAGGTCTTGGAGCAAAGATCGTGAAGATCATAGAGATCGCGCAGAAATTCCGTCCTCCTCTTGAAGACGATGTCTCCCCCGCGGTCGACAAAGCTCTTGCTCAAAGGGACGCTCTTGATACGCTCCATCGCCTCGTGAATTTCCACGAGGGTGCCGAGGTACTTTTCGGCGTCCTCCTCCGCAATGGGGTGAAGGGCGGTGCGGGAGAGCCGTTTGAAAATGACGGACGCCGCTTTGTTCTTGCGGAAATTCTCCCCCGTCTCGAGAATATTCTTGACCTGGGCGTACTCTTTATCGAGGTCGACGAGCGCCTTGAAATGACGGTAATAGTAGCTCAGACAGTCGTCGAGACGGCGGTTTGCGTTGTAGAAGACGTACATCTGCTCCTCGCTGACTGAGGAGAAGTACTTGTCGTACACCCCGCTTGCAAGGTTCCTCGCAATTGTGCAGAGGTCCTCGAGCTTCTTTTGGGTGATCGTGGACATCTTCTGCCGATAGAACTCCAAAAAGAGGGCGAGGAAGGCCTTGAGGTGCTTGATCTCGGCGATGACGACCTCGGAGGCACAGAAAATTCTGTCGCGGAGCGCGGTCGAGTACTCGCTGACATAGACGTTGTCGAAGGGAGAGGAATACACCCCGCCGCACTCCTTGGCGGCTGCCGCCGCAGAGAGAATGCGGCTGCGGCACTCTGCGAGCTTCTTCTCGTCGAGGGAGTCGTAGAAGGCGCTCTCGATGTCTAAAACGTCGGGCGCGTCCTTGTTCTTGAGATAGTACAAAATCGCCTGATAGATGGAGATGCCGAGGCGGTACTTCTTGTGCAGGGCGAGCATGGGCTTTTTGAGCTCCTCTCTCAGCTGCAAAATTTCCCGCGCTTCCCCCTCAAATTCCTCTACAGGTTGCACTTTTGCGAGGGAGAGCGTCTTCTCCATGCGGGAGAGGACGTCCGATTTGTCCGTCTTGTTCGAATGCAGCTCGAGGCAGAACTCGCCGATTCCGATCGCGTCAAGCCGCTTTTTGACGACGTCGAGCGCGGCTTTCTTCTCTGCGACGAAGAGAACCCGTTTCTTGTCCTCGAGGGCGTTTGCGATGATGTTGGTGATCGTCTGGCTCTTGCCCGTGCCGGGAGGGCCGTGCAGAACAAAACTCTTCCCCGCGCGGGAGAGGGCGATCGCCGAATACTGCGAACTGTCGGCGGGAAGGGCGATGAGGGTGCCCCGCGGGTCGCCGTCGTCCTCCTCCTGCACCTCGACGGGCTCGCTGCGTCCCGCCTTGCCCTCGAAGAGGGCGGAGACGATGGCGTTCTGCTTTAATTTGTCGAAATGGGTGTGGATATCGTTCCACATCAGATAGCGCTGGAAGGAGAAAGTCGCAAGATATACGTCCTTTTCGACCGACCAACCCTTCATGTTCGCCGTCTCGGCGAGGACCATGGCGAGAATTTCCGAAATCTTCAGGGAATTGACCCCGCTGCCGAGTCCGCGCACGTCGATGTTGTATTCCTGTTTGAGGTATTCGAGCAGCGTCGAGTTGACCGAAAATTCCTTCTCTCCCCCCTCGATCGCATAGTCCTCTCCCCCTTTGGCGCGCTTGATGGAGACGGGAAGAAGGACGAGTGGCGCATACTTGGGCTTTTGATCCTCTTTGCCGATATATTTCAAGAATCCGAAGGCGAGATAGAGAATTTTCGCGCCCGTCTCCTCGTCCGCCTCGCGGTTCTTTCTCTGGAGCAGCCGCGCCGTCTCGGAGAGGGTCTCCGCGTTCTCGTAGGTGCGAAGAAGTCCCTTCTTGAGTTCGAGGGAATTTAAGTCGAGGGCGGCAGCCGAGAGGGTCGCTCCGAACTTTTCCGCTTCCTCTCCCCCCGCCTTGAGGCGCATTCCGCCCCCTTCGAAGAGACATTGAAAGAGGGTATCCCCGTCCGCACAGTGCAAATGCAGCGCGTTTTTGCCCGTAAAATTCAAGAGAGTGTTCTTAAACGTGAGGTCGAGGAGCCTTCTCTCCCACTGCCGGTTCTTCTGCGGCGCCTCGTCGAGGCTGAGCTTCTTGAGCTCTTTTAAGGGGGCGGGCGCCTTCTCGTCGGACATTTCGGATTCCTTGATGAGTTCGAATCCATGCAGTCCCTTTCCGCGGAGAGGCAGTGCGCCGATCCCCGCCATGCGGCAGCGGCGGATATCCACGAAGTTTTCATAGAAACCCTCTCTGAGTTTTTCGGAAAAATGGGATTCCGAGAGGGTGTAGGCAGCCGTCTTTCCGGAAAAGACGTCCTCGATGTCGAAAAAGCTGAGGTTGTTGATGCCGTCCGAGATGTACTTTGCGACGATGTCACAATCGTCCGTGACGGTGTCGAGGAAACAGCTGTCGTACAGCCAGACGCCGACGGCGACGGCGTTCCTGCCGACGGCGATGACGGGGTGCAGGCGGGCAGCCTCGAGGCAGCCTGCCGCAAAGAGGGCAAGCTCCAGAGGGCTTGCCCTGCGTTCATTCAGGAGATTTTCGTGAAATGCGGAGACGGGTTCGGATAAATCGCACGCACAGCTCTTTTCCACGTTGAGAATTTTGATCGCAGCATAGACCGCGGCGGAGATTTGGCGCACGGCGTTCTTGTCCGCGCCCGTATAGCCGTAAAATTCGATCGAAGAGCTCCACTTCTTGAGCCGCGCTCCCGCGTCCTCGAGGGTGCGTGCACAGTCCGCAATGCGCGGACGGATAAATCCCGCGAGCCGCTCGGCATTTCCGTCCACTCCTTCCCAATAGTCGAAAGGAAGGACGGTGACAGTCCCCGTCTTTTGGGAGAGAACTTCGCCCGTCGGCGAAGAGACGGTCGCCTCGAGAGTCACTCTTTTCAGCTGGGTATTTTCGGCGAGATAGAGCGGAGAAAAAACCGCCTCGGCGTTGACCTCGACGGAGCTTTCGAAGGGGACCTGAATGCGCGTCTCGTAGGGAATGAGAAGGCCTTCCCCATCGTGGATCGAAACCTTGACGTCGGCGGTCTCCGAGAGCGTATTTTTGATCTGCAGAGAGATCGGAGTGGAGAGAGCGCAGTCAAGGTAGCCCACCACCTTCGGAAAACGCTCCGAAATTTCGATTTTTTCCTTCACCGCCTGCTTGTTTTTCAACGCCATACTTCCTCTCCGATCAAGGCGAAAAAAGCCGCCTTTTCCTTTCAAAAAACATTCCCATTATAGCACGAACCCCCCGAAAATGCAACCCTTGAATGGAAAAAAAAGGAATTTTCAAAAGAAATTTCCGTCAAAAGTCTGTTTTCGGCTTTTTGTCTGCGGAATTTGGGAACGTCCCGTCGCTTGCTTAGGGGATTCCCGTTCGCTGCGCTCACTTTACTCGCCTAAGGCTCGTGAGGCGCGTATGGATTCTCAATAAGACGACGCGTCTGTCTCACCTTCGGTTCGTGCGCCACATATCGATTCTCAATTGAACGATGTGTCGTCGACTCCGCTTACGCTCCGTTTCGCTCAGAATGACATCGCTTTTTATTTACTTGTCATTCCGAGCGCAGTCGAGGAATCCCCCGGGTCGTTAGAATGCTAATATTACGAAAAGCGTTGCGGGGTCCGGGACACACTCGCAAGTGTCCCGGAATTTTTTTTGGTTACTTTTTTTGTATTCGTAAAAAAAGTAACAACGCTTGTCATGCGGAAATGACAGTGTTTAAGCGGCTTCGCTTATTCCTCAAAACCTTGCATGATACAATTCGTAGTAGAATCCCCGGCGGGAGAGAAGGTCGAGGTGGGTGCCCTGTTCGACGATTTTGCCCGCCTTCATGACGAGAATGAGGTCGGCGTTCTCGATCGTCGAGAGGCGGTGGGCGACGATGAAACTCGTCCTTCCCTCCATGAGTTTTTCGAAGGCATCCTGCACTTTTCGCTCGGTGCGGGTGTCGATGTTGCTCGTCGCCTCGTCCAAGATCAGCATGGGCGGCTTTAAGAGCATGACGCGGGCAATGCAGAGAAGCTGCCGCTGTCCCTGCGAGAGGCTCCCGCTCTCGCTTAAAACAGTGTCGTACCCCTCGGGCAGCTGTAGAATAAAGTTGTGCGCGTGCGCCGCCTTGCAGGCCTCTGTCACC
The DNA here is from genome assembly GCA_947589565.1 of uncultured Clostridia bacterium. Taxonomy (GTDB): domain Bacteria; phylum Bacillota; class Clostridia; order Christensenellales; family Borkfalkiaceae; genus Gallimonas. The sequence goes on from CANQBW010000026.1 coordinate 10,226, forward strand.
TCTTCGTCCGAGGCGTTCGGCTTCCCCATGCGGATATTTTCGCGCACGGTCGCACTTTTGAGCCAGGTCTCCTGCAAAACCATGCCGATGTTCTCCCGAAGGCTTCTTCGGGTGATTGTTCTTAAGTCCTTCCCGTCGATCGAGATCCTCCCCCCGTCCACGTCGTAAAAGCGCATCAGAAGGTTGATGAGGGTCGTCTTTCCGCAGCCCGTGGGGCCGACGATCGCGACCTTCTCGCCCGCCTTGACCTCCACGTTGAGGTCCTCGATGAGGGGCTTCTCTTTTTCATAGGAAAAGTCCACATGGGTCAAGGAAATCGCACCTTGAGGCTCTTTCAACACCTCTGCGCCCTCGTCCGAGGACTCGCTTTCCTCGTTCGTGAGCGCGAACAGCCGCGCGGCGCAGGCGAGCGAATTTTGAAATTCGGCGATCGTCTCCGTGATCTCGTTGAAGGGCTTGGTGTACTGGGTGCAATAGCTCAGCACGGAGCCGAAACTTCCGACGGAGAACGTCCCGCCCGTCCCGAGGACGAGCATCGCCCCCGTGAGCGCGACGAGCGCGTAGACGAGCGCGTTCAAAAAGCGGGTGACGGGGTTGGTGATCGAGGAGAAAAAGACCGCTTTCAAGGAAATTTCATTTAATTCCTTGTTGAGCTCTTCGAAGCGCTCCCCGCAGGCACCCTCTCTCGAAAATGCCTTGACGAGCTTTAAATTTCCGATCTCCTCGTCGATATAGGCGGTCTGTTCGGCGCGGGAGAGGGACTGTGCGCGGAACATCTTGTAACTTCTTGAGGAAATGAACTTCGCGCTCACAAGGGAGAGCGGCGTGATACAGAGAACGACGAGAGCGATCTCCCACCTTAAAACAAACAGGACGACGATGAGCCCCAGAATCGTCGCGATCCCCGTAAAGAGCTGCGTGAAGCCGAGGAGCAAGCCGTCCGCAAACTGTTCCGCGTCCGAAATGACGGCGCCCGCCACCGAACCGGACGCCGTTCCGTCGAGAAATTTTAAGGGAAGAGTCTGAATTTTGTCGAAGGCGTCCACCCGCGCGTCCGACAAAACCGCATAGGAAATTTTCTGGGAGAGGACGTTTAAAATCCACTGCGAGATCGCCGCGCCGACCGTACAGCACAAAATTGCGATCAAAAACTTCGTGAGGGAGGCAAAGTCCACGTTCCCCTCCGAGAGAATGCAGTCGATCCCCTTGCCCGCGAGGTAGGGAATGAGAAGGGTGAAGAGAACCTGCAAAACAGCGGACAAAATCACGAAAACGAGGGAGAATTTCCGCCTCTTGAGATAGCGCATGATGCCAAGGAAGGTGCTCTTTTTGACGTCTTTCATGCGCGTTCCCCCTCCTGTGAAGACAGAATTTCGCGATACACCCTTGAAGTTTTCAAAAGATCGTTATGCGTTCCGAGCCCTTCGCACCTGCCGCCGTCGAGGACGAGAATGAGGTCGGAATCCCTCACCGTCGACGCCCGCTGGGAGACGATGATCTTGGTGCAGTCGAGCTCTTTGAGCGCAGTTCTGAGCTTCTTGTCCGTCGCATAGTCGAGGGCGGAGAAGGAGTCGTCCAAGATGAGAAGTTTGGGCTTTTTGACGAGCGCACGGGCGATCGTCAGCCGCTGCCGCTGTCCGCCAGAAAAGTTTCTGCCCCCCTCCTCGACTTCCGCGTCGAGTCCCCCCTTGAAAAGGAGAATATCCTCTGCCTGTGCGCATTTTGCGGCGTAAAGGAGCTCCTCGTCGGTCGCAGTTTCATTCCCCCAGAGAAGGTTGGATCGGATCGTCCCCTTGAAAAGGACGACCTGCTGTGGAACGAGCCCGATCTCTTTTCTCAAAGTTTGATAGGAAACGCCGCCGACATCCTCTCCGAAGAGGGAGACCTTTCCCTCGCTCGCCTCATAGAAGCGGGGAAGAAGGTTCACAAGGGTGCTCTTTCCCGCACCCGTCCCTCCCAAAATGCCGAGCGTCGTGCCCTTTTTGACATGAAAGGAGATGTCCTCGAGCGCGTTCGCGCCGCCGTAGCGGAAGGAGACATGCTCGAAGCTGACAGCGTCGTCGATTTCTCCCGATTTTTCCGCGGGAGAGACCTTTTCTGGCTCTTCGGGAAGGTCGAGAATTTCCCCGATCCGCTTCTGACAGGAGATTGCCTTGGTCACCGAGACGATGAGGTTGGCGAGCTTTAAAAGTTCGATGAGAATTTGGGACATGTATCCGTAGAGCGCGATGACTTTGCCCTGTTCGAGGGCGCCGCCGTTGACGCGCACGCCGCCGAAGTATAGGAGGGCGATCGTCGCGAGATTCACCAAAATAAAGGTGATGGGTCCCGTCAGAGCGGAGTATTTTCCCGCCTTTCTCTGGGCGGAAAAGAGCTTTTGAGAAAAGTCCCGAAAGCGCTCCTTCTCCCCCTCTTCCATGGAGAATGCGCGAATGACTCTCACGCCCGTCAGATTTTCGCGGGTCGAGAGGTAGACCTTATCCAGCCTCTCCTGCACCTTTTTGAAGAGAGGAATGCCGACCGCCATAATCAAGCCAACGGCGAGAGCGAGCAGCGGAATGACGGCGACAAAGACGAGAGCGACTTTCACGTCGACGACGAAGGCGAGCGCCATCGCGCCGAAGACGACGAGCGGCGAGCGCAATACGAGCCGAAGGGTCAAATTGATGCCCGTCTGAATCTGGGCGACGTCGCTCGTCATGCGGGTGATCATCTGCGGCGTGCCGATTCGATCGATCTGAGAATAGGAGAGGGAGTTGAGCTTATGAAAAAGGCGGCTTCGAAGCGCGGAAGCGGTACCCACCGCCGCCTTTGCGGCAAAATACTGCGCGAGGAGCGCAAAACAGAGCCCGCCCGCGGCAAACGCCATGAGGAGCAGGCAGGCATGGAGAATGTATCCCTTGTCGCCGCCGCCGATGCCCACGTCGACGATCGCCGCGACGACGAGGGGCACCGTGAGCTCCATCACCACTTCCAAAAGTTTCAGAAGCGGCGAGAGGATTGCCTCTTTGCGATAAGATTTCAGGCATTCGAAGAGATGCTTCATATCAAAAATAGGTAGACGTAATATCCCACAAAACAGGAGAGCATGATCGCGCCCGCGACTTTTCCGAGTCTGTGCTTCTTTCCGAGGGAGAGAAGGAGCAGAAGGACCGCGGCGGCGAGGGCGACGATCGCGTCGATGAGGTTGCTCTGCATCGAAAAGCTCAGCGGATAGAAGAGGGAGGCAATTCCTCCAACGAAGAATATATTGAAAATGTTGCTCCCGATGATGTTGCCGACGGCGATGTCCGTCTCCCCCTTTGCCGCCGCGACGACCGAGGTGACGAGCTCGGGCAGAGAGGTCCCGATGGCGACGACGGTCAGCCCTATGATCCGCTCGGAGACGTGAAAGTACTCCGCGACATACCGCGCGGCGTCTACGAGCAGCGTTCCGCCGCCCACGATCATGCCGAGTCCGACCACGGAGAGAACAATCAAAAACCAGAGCTTTTGCTCCATTTTTTCGAACCATTGTCCGATTTTGCCCTTTCCCCTGTCCTCGTCTTCCTCTTTGAGAGGAGTTTCCCCCTTCTTTTTGGCGCCGCGGAGAAGAAGGAACATATACCCCGAAAAGACGACGAGGAGAATGAGCCCGTCCCACCACTGAAGGGCATTCCCCCAGGCCCCGAGCGCGATCAGAAGGACGCTTGCAAGGAGAAGCACAGGCAAATCGAGCTTCAAGCTCTGCTTCTCCACGGGAAGGGTGTGGACGAGAGCGGAGAGCCCCAAAATGAGAAAAATGTTGCAGATATTGCTCCCCACGACGTTGCCGATGGAGATGTCCGTGGAGTGTTGAATTGCCGAAGTGACGGAGACGGCGAGTTCGGGCGCCGAAGTCCCGAAGGCGACGATCGTAAGGCCGATGACGAGGGGAGAAATTTTGCACTTTCCCGCGATCCCCGCGCTGCCGTCCACGAACCAATTCGCCCCCTGCACCAGCAGGGCGAATCCCAAAATCATGAAGAAGATCTGTAAAAATAACATACCCATATTTATAAAATCCCTAAGAGGCCCTCGATGAGAATTTTAAGTCCGATCCCGATGAGAATAAGCCCGCCGAGAAGAGTCGCCTTGTCCGAGAAGGCGTCCCCCACCTTTCCGCCCGCAAAGACCGCGATCATGGAGAGGGAGAAGGTGATCGCGCCGATCGTCAGTGCACAGAGGAAAATGTTCACGGGAAGCCCTTCCGCCGTCTCGGCGGCGAGCAGCGTGACGCCGACTGCGAGCGCGTCGATGCTCGTTGCAACCGCCTGCACAAGGAGCTTCCCGAGGGTGAGCCTTGTCCGCTCTTCGCTCTTTTCCTCTCCCCTCTTCTTTGCGCGGCGCTCCAAAAAGAAGTCGAAGATCATCTTCCCGCCCAAAAAGGCGAGGAGAGCAAAGCTCAGCCAGGGGGCGATCTTCTCGACGAGGGAGGCAAACGCGTAGCTGCACCCATATCCCAAAAGGGGCATTAAAAACTGGAACAGCCCGAACGCTCCCGCGATGAGGAGCATCTTGCGGTAGTTCATCTTCGGCTCCGCCATGCCGTTGCTCAGGCTCACCGCGAACGCGTCCATCGAGAGCGCGATGCCGATCAAAATGACGTCGAGAATGCTCACGCCTGCTCCTTAAAAGAGGGGTGCGAAGACTTTCGCGACTTCGCACAGCCCGCGGAAGACGATGTTTTTCTTGGCGTCTTCCTCCGTCTGAAGTTTGGAATCTTCAAAGATTTTTTCAAAGTCCTCTTTAAGCTCCCTTCCCGCCTGCGTGCCGTAGAGGACGACGGCGTCCTCATAGTGATGAAGGAGGGACCGATAGTCGAGGTTGATTGTCCCGACGACCGCGACTCTGTCGTCGGAGAGAAAGCTCTTCGCATGGACGAATCCCGGCGTATATTCGTAAATTTTCACGCCGCCCTTGATGAGCGCCATGTAATTGGAGCGCGTGAGGGCGAAGACGAGCTTTTTGTCGGGAATATGCGGCACGACGATGCGAACGTCGACGCCCCGCGCCGCCGCCTGCAACATTGTCTCCCGCATTCGATAGTCGATGATGAGGTAGGGCGTCGTGATATAGACGTACTTTTTCGCGGAAGTGAGCACGTCGATATACACGTCCTCTCCCAAATGCCTCGGATAGAGGGGGCGCGGGCCGCTGCCGAAGGGCTGAACGTATCCCATGTCCTCGGTTTGCTCCTCTCTTTGAAGTTCGGGGAAGAAGCGGGAAAAGTCTTCCTCCTCTCTCTTCCGCATGGAGTACGCCTGCAAAAACATCGCGGTCAGGCCCCGCACGCCTACGCCCTCGAGGCGGACCGCCGTGTCCTTCCAATAGCCGAAGGGGTGGGTCTCGTTGATGTATTCGTCCGCGAGGTTCAAGCCGCCCGTGTAGCCGACCTTGCCGTCGATCACGGTGATCTTGCGGTGATCGCGGTTGTTGTGAAGGTTGGTCACGATGGGCACGAAGGGGTTGAATTTGATGCATTTGATCCCCTCCTTGCGGAGCTTTTTCGCATATCCCGCGCGGAGCTTGCCCATACAGCCGATGTCGTCGTAGATGAGGCGAACGTCCACCCCGTCCGCAACTTTTTGCTTTAAAATCGCATGAATTTCATTCCACATCTTTCCCTTGGCGAGAATAAAATATTCCATGAAGATGAACTCCTTCGCCGATTTGAGGTCAACGAGGAGCTGCTCGAAAAATTCCTCTCCCGAGGGGAAATACTTGGTCTTTGTCCCCGAAAAGAGCACCCCATATCGATTTTTTCTCAAGATCGCCTCGCTCATCTGCGCGTGATAGGAGAGGGCATTTTCCGTCTCCTCGGGGCTTAAAGAGCGGGGAATGAACTGTTCGAGGGTCTCTTTGAGCTTTTCGTACTTTTTCTTGACCTTGCGCGGGGGACGGTTGTTCGAAAAGACCGCATAGACGGCGACGCCGAAGACGTTTAAGACGACAACACACAGGATCCAGGGAATTTTCGCCTCGGGGATCATGTCGCGGTTGACGATGTGCAGCACCGTGACCGTGACCGCAAACCACTGCAAAAGCGCCGCGATGATCTGAAGATAGATGGATCCCGCGGGGAAGACGTTGATGAGCGCCTGCTCGCCGAGCCAGAAGAGCCCGAGCACGACGGCGACGTTGAAGAGGAACACCAGCACGATGGTAAGTCCCACCAAAAACATGCGGCTGAAAAACATCTTAAAAAATTTTTTCATATTTTCCTCCCCCTAATTCCTTTCGGCGTTCCGATGAATGACCTTCGCGCCCGAATTTTCGAGAAAACGCTCCGAAGGCGTGCCCCGTAAGATCACGACGGTATCGAATTTCGTGCGGCTCGCGGGCACAAGCGCCGTGCCGTCGAAGACGAGCGCTCCGTCCGCATAGAAGCAGACGTTCCCATACTTTACAAGAAGCGCCAGATGCTCCAACTTCGAGCATTCCCCGAGTCGGAAGGTGAGGAGCAGATACACATCTTCCCCTTCGAAAATGTCCATGGCGCGGCGAAATTCCACACCCGTGTCGCAAATTCCCCGCTCTCCGTCCCGCTCGAAGAGAATTTTCTCCCGCTCTGCATTCAAAATATGGATCCCCGAGACGCTGCTCTCCTCCGCGCTCCCCTCCATCGTTTTGGGAAAGGGCACAAAGAACAAAAGAGAGGCAATGAGGACGGCGACTACACCGCCGAGCATGAAAAGACAGGTTTTTAACTTTCCCATTTCAGCCGATGAAGTTCCCCCTCCGTCTTAAAATTTTGAAACCCATTCTGCCGCAACCCCTCGAAAATCCCGATCGCGGCGGCGTTGCTCAGATTTAAGGAGCGCGTCTCCCCGATCATGGGAATGCGCACACATTCCTCTTTGTGCGCCTTTAAAAGCTCCTCTTCAAGTCCCCTCGTCTCTCTTCCGAAGATGAGGGCGTCCCCCTCCCGATACTCCGCCTCGTCGTATCGCTTTCTTGCCTTGGTCGTAAAGAAGTGCATTCTCGCGCCCGCGAGGGAGCGGAAGAGGTCCTCTAAATCCGGGTGGACGAAAACTTCGACGCTGTCCCAATAGTCGAGTCCCGCCCGCTTTAGGTGCTTGTCGTCGATCGAAAAGCCGAGCGGCTCTATAAGGTGCAATTTGCACCCCGTCGCCGCGCACGTCCGCGCGATGTTGCCCGTATTCTGCGGGATCTCCGGCTCCACCAAGACAACATGGAACATTATTCGTACACCTCCTAAGGTAAAGGGAATCGAATCCGCGACGGTTTTGGGCGGCGGATTTCCGCCTAATTCTTCGTCGACTCCCTTGAAAATACCAACTAATATACCCTGCCCTCGTTCTCTTGCCCAAACGAAAATCCGCTCGTCCAAAACTGCTACGCTACTTCCCGCGCGGCAATTTTCGAGGGATTTGTGCCGAGGAGGAGGAAGGTTTACCGGACGTAAATCGACGACGACGCAGGCAAAAAGCACCGAAAAGAGCCCGCGGGAGCGGCGTGGATTCGATTTCCTTCACCTTCACCTTAAAATACCAATATAGGGAAGTTGGCGGAACTTCTCGGCATAGTCCAGCCCGTAGCCGACGACGAACTCGTCGGGAATCTGAAAACAACAATACTCGGGAATGACGGGATATTCCCTTCTCTCCCACTTGTCGAGGAGAGTGACGACCTTGACGGAGGCAGCCCCCCGCTTCCCCAAGAGCTCTTTGAGCTTCATGAGCGTAAACCCACTGTCGATGATGTCCTCGACGATGAGAACATCTCTCCCCTTTACATCTGTGCGCAGATCGGTCATAACCTTGAGCGTTCCCGAAGACTCGGAGGAATTTCCGTAGCTCGAGACCGCCATAAAGTCGAACTGCATGGGCGTTTGAAGCCGCCGCATGAGGTCGGAAAAGAACATGACGCTCCCCTTTAACACACAGATCGCAATCGGCTCTTTCCCCGTATAGTCCGAATCGATGCGCCGCGCGATTTTTTCGACCGCCTCTTCGATCTGCTCCTCGGAGAGCAATATTTTTTCGACTGTCTCGTGCATTTTCTTCTCCTTAGTAAACTTTTTTCAAAAAAACCCGACCCGTGTCGTACTTTCGGTCACTTTGACCCTGTCCGAAATTTCCACGCCGCACACGACGAGAATTTCCTCCCCGCACGCGATGAGCGGAAGTGTTTTTTGAAGCCGAGCAGAAATCTTTCTGTCGGTCAGAAACTTTTTGAGGCTCTTTTTGCGCCCCTTGAAGGGGACGATGAAGTCCCCCTCCCTCCGCGTGCGCACGACGCAGCCCTTTGGAAAGGCGTCGAGGTCGGCGCGAAGTTTCTTGGTCTCGTCCGAAAAGTCCTCTTCCCGGAAGGGAGCCTCCCTCGGTGGCTCTTCGGGGGAATAGAAGACGATGTTCTCATACTCCCTTGCCGCAAACTGTCCGTGCCGCAGAGAAATTTTTTTGCCGCTCTGCAGCGTCTTCAGCTTGGAAATTTCCTGAAAAAGCGCACTTGTGTAGTCCTTTTCGGCGTCGAGGCAGAGAAGACACGCCCGAAAAAAGAGAGGGTCGGGAAGGGATACGGGCACCAGACGGTCCTTTCCGAAGTAAATAATCTCCTTTTTTGCAAGCCGAGAAAGGTATTCGTCGTCCCGTGCGCAGAGGTCCGCAAACTGCAGCAGGTGTATTTCGGCATTTTCGTTGATTTTCTCAAATGCGGGCAGCACGGTGCGGCGAATGTAGTTTCTGGTATAGCTCTCGTCGGAATTTGTGGAGTCCTCGACGTAGGGCAGCCCCCGCGCCTTTAAATATGCCGAAATTTGACTCCTGTCGACGGAGAGGAAGGGTCTCACGATCCCGCCGAAACTTGCAATCGGCCTCATGCCGGACGGGGAAGTTCCCCGCGCCAGACGGAAGAGGATCGTCTCCGCGACGTCGTCCGCATGGTGCGCCGTCGCGACCAGATCGGCTTCTCCCCCTTTCAGGAGTGAGAGAAAAATCTCGTACCGCGCTTTCCTTGCCGCCTCTTCGAGCCCGATCTTCTCTTTTTTTGCAAGCGCGGGGATATCTCTTTTATAAATTTTCAAGGGGATATCGAAACTTTTGCAGAGCTCCTCACAAAAATGCATGTCACGGAGGGACTCCTCTCCGCGGATGCCGTGCTCGACATGCACCGCAGAAAGAGAAATTTCGTACTCTTTCGCTTTGCTGCAAAAACAGTCGAGGAGACAGACGGAATCGGCTCCCCCGGACAGCGCGACAAAGACGCGCTTTTTTCGATAAGGTTGAAGATCGAGAAGCTGCATTTGCATCAAGTATACCATTTTCCATTAGGAAAAGCAATCGGAAAAAAAGAAATCCAAAAAATTTTTCAAAGTCGACCAAAAAAGATTGACAAACCCCTTTTCTTTCGATAAAATAAATAGGCTACTCTTTGAAGAGGCAAAAAATATCGCGGGGTGGAGCAGCCAGGTAGCTCGTCGGGCTCATAACCCGAAGGCCGTAGGTTCGAATCCTGCCCCCGCAACCATGGCGATGTAGCTTAGTTGGTTAGAGCGATCGGTTCATACCCGATAGGTCAGCGGTTCGACTCCACTCATCGCTACCAAAAAAAGCGGCGATAAAGCCGCTTTCATCGGCCCGTTGGTCAAGCGGTTAAGACACCACCCTTTCACGGTGGTATCATGGGTTCGAGTCCCGTACGGGTCACCAAAAACAGAAAAGGCGAATTTGTCTCCGCATGGAGACGGCTTCGCCTTTGATACTATTCTATAAATCGTATAGCATTTTATCTTTTAAAGATAATAATAGAATTAAGGAGAAATGAAAATGAAATTCAAAAGCAAAGTAACAGCAATCGCATTGAGCGCAGCGATGACATTTGGCTGCGTCTCCATGACGGCATGTAAGAACGACAATGCTCACGGGGTCGATCCCCGCATCTATGCCGTCTACACCGCGTATTCGGAGAGCGGCGGAACGCTCACCTATGAGGAATGGTATGCGCAGCTTCTCGAAACCGCCAAGGGCATGAAGGGCGATCAGGGCGAAAAAGGCGATCAAGGTCCTCAAGGAGAAAAGGGCGAACAGGGTGAACAAGGACCTCAGGGCAATGACGGCAGCAGTTTCCTGCACGGGAAAGGAGTCCCGACAGCGGATACCAAAGGAAAGGCGGGCGATCTCTATCTCGACACGGAGACCTGGAACGTCTATGAAATGACCGAGAGCGGCTGGAACATGCAGCCCATCGGGAATCTCAACGGCGATGTGACCAATGAGACGTACGGCTCCTTCTGGCTGCGCTGCCATGACTATAAGACAATGCCCGTGGGTGCATTCAACGCGATCACCTATGATCTGAGGGAGAATCGTCAGATCTATGCCGATTACAAAGAGGCGGGCGTCAACATGTTGATCGGCGGCTGGGAGGACGTCTCGCTCAACGCCCTCGATCTTGCCGCGGAGTATGAGCTCGGATATCTCTTGAGCCCCTCCACGTCGTTTGCCAATATCGTCGACTTTGACGATCCCCGCTGCGCGGGAAATCGGGAGAAGATCACCGCCGCCATCGAGGAGGCAAAATATCACAAGGCGTTCTGCGGCTTCAACGTGATGGATGAGCCCGGTAAGATCCATTTCGAGTCCATCGCAAGCACGCAGAAATTCCTCGACGAACAGATGCCGAGTTCTGTAAAGGGCGCCCTGTGGTGGACGAATCTCTTCCCCAACTATGCCAACAGCCAGCAGCTCTACGGTAGCGAGACTCTTCCCGACGAGCTGAACGGGGTCTATTCCTACGAGCAATATGTGAAAGATTATATGGAGATCTGCAAGCCCAAGGTTTTAAGCTTTGACAACTACGGTTGTCATGTCGGAAACAAACGCGGTTCAGTCAGAAGCGATTACTTCCAGAATTTGTCGATTTGCCGCAGAGCGGCGCTCGAGGCGAACATCCCCTTCTGGCATTTCGTTCAGAACTGTCAGTTCAATTCCAATTGCTTTACGCCCGATCTTGCCGAGCTTCTGTGGTGCGTCAATACCGGTCTCTCCTACGGAGCAAAGGGGATCGAGTACTTTACGGGCGTGAGGGCGTTCCCCGATAAGGGTTTTGACGGCGCGATGTTTGATTTTGACGGGTCCCGCACGGACGTCTATGAATTGGTGAAGACCGCCAATACCCAGATCGCGGCGGTAGATGAAGTGCTGATGTGTTCGAAGAGTATGGGGCTCATGGTCATCGGCACAACGCCGGAGACGAATAAGCCCAAGAAAATGCCGAACGCAGTGATCCCCGAAGAAGATATCATTCCCTCTTACGGCGAACTCGCATCCGCAGAGGCAGCCCATGCGCTCATCGGATGCTTCGACTACAACGGCAAGACGGCGCTCTATATCACGAACAACTCCATTAAAGAGAGCGACACCGTCAAGCTCAACTTGAGCAGTTTCAAGGGCGGCTACACAGTGCAGAAGGCTGTAAAGAACTACTTTGCAAGTACCTCCGTGGAGTTCACGCTGGATGCGGGCGAAGGCGTTCTCGTCGTCCTCGAGTAACAAGTACCCCGTAAAAAGCCTACAAGGAGAGAGCTTAAGGCTCTCTCCTTGTTTTGTACAGACGCGACAATCCCTTCCGGCATTCCGAGCGAATTTCCTTTAATACTCCCTTAACAGAAACCCTAAATACAGCGGAATTGTGAGGATCTTATCCGTTCTCCCGATATTGTACTGTCCCAGCTTGATGACGCCGTCAACATGATATTTTTCGGGGTGAGCCAAAATCGTTTTTGCGCTCTTGGTGTTGCCCGTCGTCGCCTTGACTTCCACAAGATAACTCCCGCCCTTGTATCTTGTGACGAAGTCGATCTCAAGGCCCGAATCTTTATGATAGTAGTAGAGCTTCCTGCCCATCTTCACAAAGATGTCGGCGATCAGATTTTCAAAAATTGCCCCCTTGTAGCCGTAGAGGTTTCCCTGTAAAATATCATACTGGGTGCCATCCTCGAGCATACTCACGAACAGCCCCGTGTCGTTCATGTAGACCTTAAAGACGTCCTGCATCGCATTTCCGTCCAGCGGAAGTTCGGGAAGTTCGAGGTTATAGCAGCGCGAGACGATCCCCGCGTCCTCGATCCACTGCAGACTCCCCGCAAATTTCGCCGCCGTCGCCCCCTTCTTCACAACGGAATATTGGAATTTCTTATTCTCCTTACTCAATTGCTTCGGGATAGATTGGAAACACTCGCGGATCAAAGGCTTGTCCTTGTCGTCGGCGTACTTCACCATATCGTCTTCGTAGGAGCGAATGATGTCCCGTTGTAGGGTCAAGACGGCGTTCATCTGCTTTGTGTCTACAAATTTCTGTACCACCTCAGGCATTCCGCCGACGACCGTGTACTGCAGCATAAGTTCCTGCATTCTGTTATGAAGAGCCTCGGGGACCGGCGTTTCATTTTGCAGACACGTCTTCAATTTTTCTATGACCTGCTCCCCGATCCCGTTCGCCCATAAAAATTCTTCGAAGTCGAGCGGCTTCATCTCGATGAGGGTCTCCGAGCCTACGGGAACGGACTTCGGCTGCTTGCCATAGCCCTTGACGCCGAGAAGAGAGCCCGTGCCGATGACGTCGAACCTGCCGTCCTGCTTGAAAAATTTCAAAGCCGTCCGCGCTTCGGGACAGTCCTGTATTTCGTCGAGAATGATGATCGTCTCATGCGGCACAAATTTCTTCGTCTCGCCTCCGAGGAGCGCCGACATCATGACGATGAGATCGTTTACTTCCAGAGAGCCGTTGAAAATGGAAATGTAATTGGGATTTTTGAGGAAGTTCAGATAGACCACGCGCTTGTAGTTTGCCTCCGCAAACGCCTTGACCGAAAAGGTCTTGCCGCACTGCCGCTGTCCCTTGATGATGAGCGGATTTTTATTCGGAGTATTCTTCCACTCTTTCAACTGGTTTTCGATCTTTCTCTTTAACATATCGCCGGACCTCTCGCTCCTTTTAGCACCATTATAGCACAACATAAAAACTTTTTCAAGCGAGTTTTGTGGGGAACAAGAAACTTTTTCAAGGGAGTTTTTCGAAAATCCAAAACTTTTTCAAGCGAGTTTTGTTGGGAACAAGAAACTTTTTCAAGGGAGTTTTTCGAAAATCCAAAACTTTTTCAAGGGAGTTTTGGGTGAAACGTAAAACTTTTTCAAGCGAGTTTTATGGGAAATCCGAAACTTTTTCAAGGGAGTTTTGCAAAAATTCGAAACTTTTTCAAGGGAGTTTTGGGTGAAACGTAAAACTTTTCCAAGCGAGTTTTATGGGAAATCCGAAACTTTTTCAAGGGAGTTTTGGGTGAAATGTGAAACTTTTTTAAGCGAGTTTTATGGGAAATCCAAAACTTTTTCAAGCGAGTTTTGTCAATAGCATTGCCGACGGGGAGTTTACTTTGACCGTAAATGACCCGAGGCAAGCGGAGTTCGACACCGTATTGCGATGCAGATATGCGGCACACATCTTTTAAATTTTTGCTGCAGAGATGCGAGCAAGACAAGGAGAACGAGCATTGCCGACGGGGAGTTTACTTTGACCGTAAATGACCCGAGGCAAGCGGAGTTCGACACCGTATTGCGATGCAG
>CANQBW010000027.1 GCA_947589565.1 uncultured Clostridia bacterium
GTAGGAAATCACTTGACTTCCTACGTTTTGTAGGATATAATAGACTCAAATTCATATCACAAGGGAGATAAAAGTATGAAGAACTACAAGATCAAATTGTTTAGCTGTCTCATATTGGCTCTTGCTATGGTTGCGCCCATTTGTCTTTTTTCGGGATGCGAAAACAGCAATAACACCGCAGATCGCGATGAACAAAAAGTGGAAGACACGGAAAACAAAAATGACAAAGACCAAGACGAGAAGGACAAACAGGAGAATGACAATTCAGCAGAGAAAATAAATAAGTTCTATGATTCTGTATCCGAATCACAAAAGCGCATGGATATTGTTGCAGACGCTATCTACCAAAATTGGTATCAAGCTGTTTACAAAAAAGGTTTTAGCGGAAGCATCGACCTTGCGATTGCAATGGCATTGAACGATAACAGCGAAAATATAGACTTCATAAAAGAAAACGAAAAAGAAATCCAATCTTACTACAAAGAAGTGAGAGACTCCGAGCTCAAAGATGAAGTAAAAGCCGTGATGACAGCTTATAGTGATTACTATGAATTTGTCATAAACGTAAGCGGATCATTTCAAACATATTCGGAAAACATGGAGAATTATAAAAAAGCTCTTGCAACCGCACTGAAACATCTTTCGTTGGAATTATAATTTTTGATTGTCGAATATGACTCGGAACAATATCAATGCGCCGCCACTTACGTGGCGGCGCATTGCTCTTTAGTTCTGAATGAATGGCGCGTTGGGAAATCGCATTTTCCATAAGCGCACCCTGTTTGCGCCCCACAGGACGCACATTGTTGTGAAAACGAATAAGAGGACCAAATCATTCAAGGCAAACAAGCCCATTTCCTCGAACGAAAGATTCCGCAGGAAGATTTCGTTCGAAACCTTTTAGCATGGCTGCGCCGTGAGTAAACTATTCGAAAATTCCTCTTCGGGGAGCGGAAGGCCGTGGTCGAGGCAATCCAAAAAGAGAGCGATGAGTCGTTCGCTCTCTTCGACCGCGCGGTCGAAGAGAATGTCGACGCTGCTGCCGCGGTTCTCGGAAAGCTCCGAAAAGTCGTCGCTCTCCAAAAATTCGGGAAGGGGATTTTCCCGCGGATAGAGTGCGCCGAGGAAGGGCTTCATATGGAAAAATTTCTCGAATCCGCCGAAATGCCGCTGTTTTTTGTAGCACTTTCCGTGGAAAAAATTAAAATAGGTGATAAAATTCTTGATCCCGCGGTCGAATTTGTTCTTCTCTATGTCCTGCCGCTCGAGCACGCGGGCAAGACAGCCGTAGAGCTTGGCGACGGAGCCGTCCTCGACGATCTCCTCCGCATTGATATTCAGACGGAATTTTTCGACGCTCAAACCCTTAAGTTCCCGCAAAAAATAGACGTCCCAATCGTTCTCCATCTGCTGATGGACGCGCTTGGGCGACTGCGTCTTTGCAAGATAGTTGTAGACATAGGGATGGAACATACAGTCCGTCGCATAGTGGGAGATAAAGCCCAATACATAGCAGAAGACCTTCTCATGCGCCTCTTCGGAGAGCCGCGGAGGACGTTCGCCGCTGAGCGCGTCCAAAAAGAAGGTGAAGGTGCGCAAGACTTTGTAGCGGTGCATGGACCGTCCCAGATTAAATTCCGATCTGCAGCCGATCCGATAGAAAAAAAAGACGTCGGGTCCCTGTGCGCCGAGAAAATATTCGTCGGGAGAGCGGCGAATTTTTTCGGCGAGGGATTCGGGCAATCTCTTCAAGACTTCCTCTGCAATGAGTTGATGGGTGATACTCGAAGGCATAAATTTCCTCCATGGGACAGTATGCTCCCGATTTGGAAAATGTTACGAATTTTGATAATTTCTCTCTCCGAAGATCGCAGTCCCCAAGCGGATCATGTTCGCCCCGCAAGTAAGACACAGTTCATAGTCCCCGCTCATTCCCATGGAGAGATAGGAAATGTCCTGATTTTCCCGCTTTGCCTCCTCATAGAGGCTCCGCATTTCCAGCGCGAGAGAGCGAAGGTACTCTTCCGTCCCTTCGGCGGGGAGCATTCCCATGAATCCGCGAATGCGAATGCCGGGAGCAAAGCGCCACTTTTTGTAAGCGGAGAGGGCCTCTTCGAGGGGGTAGCCGCCCTTGCTCTCCTCGTTGGAGATATTGACCTGCAGAAGGACGTCCGTCACAAGAGCTTTCTTTTCCGATTGGGAGGAAATTTCCTCGAAGAGCTCGTCGCGGTCGACGGAGTGTATGAGACAGGTCTTCCCGATGAGGTATTTTACCTTGTTGCGCTGTAAATGTCCGATGAAGTGACGGTTTCCGCCCTCGATGAGGTCGTACTTTTGGGTGAACTCCTGCACCTTGTTGTCGCCGATGTCGGTGATGCCCGCACGGATCGCGCGGTTGATCTCCTCGGGTGTGCGCGTCTTGACGGCGGCGACGAGGGTGATCTTTTCCCCGAAACAATTTCTGCCCGCAAGGGAGGAGAGAAGTTCTTTGACGTTTTCCTCGATCATGACTTTCCTCCATACAAGACGACTTCATTATTCGAAAGCAAAGACTCGAAGAGGGGAGAGGAGGAGACTTCCTCATAGAACCGCTCTTGAAGAACGAGTTTTTTCCGCGAAATATCGCCGAGCAGGGGGAAGGGAACGTCCATTCCGCCGATCAGAAGGGACTTTAACATCGCCTCGTCCTTTGGCGAGGGATCGAACCAGAGATGTTTTTTGAGCGCCTCGAGGTCGGCCTCCTCGGGATAAAATTCGACGAGGTAGTCCCGTTTGATGCGGGAGGGTTTTCTGACCCTGTGCTCGTTGCCCGTGTAGGTGATGTAGACGATCTTCGTCTCCACGTTCTGGACCAGCATCAAAAATTCGCTCTTGAGAATTACGTTGGTCTGAAATTCGATCGTGTTGCGAAAGGTGTTCAGCGAGACGATGAGAATGTATGCGGACGCCTCCCCGAAGGTGATGTAGAGCAGAAGGGGAGTTTTATAGATGATCCACAGCGACAGCGTGACGAGGAGTCCCGCCGTCAGGATCCCGATGACGATATAAAAAAACGCGGATAATTTTTTCATATATCATTATTGTACACGAAAAGGGCGCAAAAAGCAAGCGATTGAAGGAAATGCGGCTTGACAAACGGGGTAAAAATGTTATAAAATGGAATCATGAGAATTTTGGGGATCGATCCCGGTTTCGGCACCATGGGTTACGGAGTCGTCGAGCGCGATGAGAGGGGAAACTGCTCGGCGGTCGATTACGGCGTCGTCAAGACGCCCAAGGAGGAGAGTTTTCCCGTCCGCCTCTGCATTTTGGAAGAGGGGGTCAGAAAACTCATCGAAAAGTACGAACCCAAGGAAATTTCTCTCGAGGAACTGTTCTTCGGAAAAAATATCACGACGGGCATCGCCGTCGCCCATGCGCGAGGGGTCATTCTGCTCACCGCGAATAAGTTCTGCGGAAAAATTTTCGAGTACAAGCCCGCGCAGATCAAGCAGGCGATCACGGGCTACGGCAACGCCGAAAAGCGGCAGATGCAGCTCGTGGTCGCATCTCTTCTGCACCTCAAGGAGATCCCCCGTCCCGACGACGCGGCGGACGCTCTCGCCGTCGCCCTCTGTCATGCCTATACCAACCGCTTTGCGCAGCTCTTCAACGTGCGCTGAAGGAGAATTATGATCGGATATCTGAAGGGAAAAGTCAAATCGCTCGACCTCGAGAGCGCGATTCTGGAAGTCGGCGGCGTCGGCTTCGAAGTGCAGATCTCGGGAGCCGCCCATGCCAAGCTCTCCAACGTAAGGGCGGGCGAGGACGGCGAGCTCTTTGTCTATATGCAGGTGCGCGAGGACGCGATCGTCCTCTTCGGCTTTGCCGAAGAGGCGGAAAAACAGCTCTTTTTAAAGCTCACGTCGGTGCAGGGCGTCGGCGCAAAGACCGCGCTTTCTATTCTCTCCGCCCTGAGTCCCAAGGAAGTGGGCGAGGCGATCGCCGAAGCGGACGCGCGCAAGTTTGCGGCGGTCAAGGGGGTCGGAAAGAAGACGGCGGACAGGATCATTCTCGAATTGCACGGAAAGGTGGGCGCGAATGCGCTCCTCTCCGCAGAGGGAACGTCCGCGAAAAATATGCTCTCCTCCGACGAGGAGGACGCCGTCTCCGCGCTGATCGGACTCGGGTTTACCCGCCAGGAGAGCGCACGCGCCGTGGAGCGTGCAAAATCTGCGGGGGCTAAGTCCGTCGAGGACATCATTGCGCTCGCCCTGAAGGGAATGTGAGGATAAACAATGTTTGAATCGTTCGAAGAAGAGAGACTGCTCGAGAGCACAAAGGGCTCTCTCGACATGGAGGAAAACGTCCTTCGTCCCAAGACGATGGAGGAGTACGTCGGGCAGGACAAGGTCAAGGAAAACCTGGGGGTCTACATCGCGGCGGCAAAGAACCGCGGCGAGGCCTTGGATCATGTCCTTCTCTACGGCCCCCCCGGCTTGGGCAAGACCACGCTCGCGCACATCATCGCCAATACGATGGGCACGCAGATCAAACTCACGAGCGGACCCGCCATCGAGCGTTCGGGCGACCTCGCCGCCATATTGACCAACCTCAACGAGGGGGACATCCTCTTCATCGACGAAATTCACAGGCTCAATCATTCGGTGGAGGAAATTTTGTACTCCGCCATGGAGGACTTCGCCCTCGACATCATCGTCGGCAAGGGCCCCTCGGCGCGGAATATCCGCTTCCAGCTCAAAAATTTTACCCTCGTCGGCGCTACGACAAGGGCGGGAATGCTCTCCTCGCCCTTGCGCGACCGCTTCGGGATCCTCTGCAGATTGGACATGTATACCCCCGAACAGCTGCAAAGAATCGTCTCCCGCTCGGCGCACACGTTGGGAATTTCCATCGAAGAGGAGGGAAGTTTTGAGATCGCCCGCCGCTCGCGGGGCACTCCCCGCATTGCGAACAGGCTCTTAAAGCGGGTCAGGGACTTCTCACTCGTCTCGGGCAGCGGCAAGATCTCCAAAGAGGACGCGGACGCCGCCCTCAAGAAGATGGAGATCGACGAATTGGGACTCGACGAGACGGACAGGAGCTATCTTCGCGCCCTCATCGAGCGGTTCAACGGGGGGCCCGTCGGAGTCGAGACCCTCTCCGCGACCGTGAACGAGGATGTGAACACGATCGAGGACGTCTACGAGCCCTATCTTCTGCAACTCGGATTTATCGCAAGAACGCCGCGCGGACGCATCTGTCTCAAGGGCGGCTATGAACATATGGGGGCGTCGATGCCGGAGAACGTCAAGTCTCAGCTCTCCGTCTTCGACGGCGACTAAAATGAATACAAGCGACTTTTATTACGATCTTCCGGAGGAACTCATTGCGCAGACTCCGGCGGAGCCGCGGGACAGCTCGCGGCTTCTCGTCTATCATCGGGATACCAAACAGACGGAGCACAGGATCTTTCGGGATATCACCGACTATCTGAAGGCGGGCGATGTGCTCGTCGTCAACCGCACCAAGGTTTTGCCCGCCCGTCTCTTCGCAAAGACAAAGAACGGCGGCGCGGTCGAAGTATTACTTTTGAAACGGTTCAACCTCGACGAATGGGAAGTGCTGACCCGACCCGGGAAGAAATGCCGCGTCGGGACGAGACTTGCCGTAAACGACGAACTCTCCCTCGAAGTTCTCTCGATTTCCGAGACGGGGGAAAGAAGAGTCAAATTTTTCTATCAAGGCGCCTTCGAGGACGTCCTCTCCCGCGCGGGAAGTATGCCCCTTCCCCCCTATATCCATGAAAAACTCAAGGACCCCGACCGCTATCAGACCGTCTATTGCAGAGAGAACGGCTCCGCCGCCGCGCCGACCGCGGGTCTGCACTTCACGAAGGAATTGCTTGAAAAGATCAAGGGAATGGGCGTTGAAATTGTAGAAGTTTTGCTGCATGTGGGCCTCGGGACCTTCCGTCCCGTCAAGGTGGAGGAGGTCGAAAAGCACGTCATGCACTCCGAGTACTATGAAGTGAGCGAGGAGGCGGCGGAGAGGATCAACTGTGCAAAAAAAGAGGGCAGGCGCATCATCGCCGTCGGCACGACGAGCGTCCGCACCCTCGAGACCGTTGCAAACGACGACGGCACCATCCGTCCCGAACAGGGGGAGACAAAGATTTTCCTCTATCCCCCCTACAAGATGAAGTGCGTCGACGCGCTCATCACCAACTTCCATCTTCCCGAAAGCACTCTCCTCATGCTCGTCTCCTGCCTCTGTACTCGGGAGGAAGTTTTGAAAATTTACGAAGAGGCGGTAAGATTAAAGTATAGATTTTTTTCCTTCGGAGATTGCTGCCTCTTCCTCTGAACGTCGCAATACTGTGTCGAACTCCGCTTTTCTCGGGTCATGTACGTTTTTAGTACATTCCCCTTCGAAAATGCTCGTTCTCCTTGTCTTGCTCGTTTCTAAAAACAAGCGACTAACTTTCGTGTCATTCTGAGCAGGCGCCCCCGCAGCAATCGCTGCGGGGGCGCCGTCGTCGAAGAATCCCCCAAGCCAGCAGACAGCCGCCCGTTATTCTAAATAAAAAGCAAGATTTTTGTTGATAATATGTTGACAAAATGCACAAATTATGTTAGAATAGTACCATAAAAATCATGGAGGAAGGGAAAATGGCGAAAGTATCGACGAATATCAGCATTGACGCGGAGGTGAAGAAGCAGGCGCAGGAGCTGTTTGCGGCATTGGGGCTCGATTTGTCGACTGCGATCAACATCTATCTCAAGAAGGCGATCGCCGAGCAGGGGATCCCCTTTGAGGTGTCACGTGACATGCCCAACGCCGTGACGGCGAAGGCGATCGCCGATTCGGAGAAGGGGGAAGATGTCTACGGGCCCTTTGACAGTGTGGAAGCTCTCATGGAGGCTTTGAATGCTTAAGATCGAATTTCAAGGTCAGTTCAAAAAGGACTTCAAGCTTGCCGTAAAGAGAGGTTGCGACATTGCCGAATTGCAGAAGGTGATCTCGCTTCTTGCAAACGAGCAGCCGCTGCCCGAAAAGTATCGCGACCACGCTTTGACAAATTCGAAGGACTATCAAGATGTCCGCGAATGCCACATTCAGCCCGATTGGCTCTTGATCTATAAGATTTATCGGGAGCGTCTGATTTTAAAATTGATCAGAACCGGCTCTCATGCCGACTTGTTTTAGGGGCTTTCAGCGGGAAAATTTGTGAAAAGCTTGCTTTTTTCGGAAAAATCTTGTATAATAGGGGGGACGTCCGAGGGGACGTCCCTTTCCCTGAATCATAGGGCTTTTTGAGATAAGGAGGCTGTATGAAGATCTTAGTGACCGGCGGCGCCGGGTTTATCGGCAGTCACACCTGCGTCGAGCTGCTCGAGAGCGGGTTTGAGGTGGTCGCCATCGACAATTTCGAAAATTCCTCGCCCGTCTCCATCGACAGGATCAAGCAGATCGCGGAAAAGGACCTTCGCTTCTACCGCGGCGATGTGCGGGACAGGACGCTCTTGGAGCGCATCTTCACGGAGCATGAGATCGACGCGGTCATTCACTTTGCGGGCTTGAAGGCGGTCGGCGAGAGCTGCCGGATGCCCATCGCCTACTACGACAATAACATCGGCGGGACCCTCGCCCTCGTAGAGACGATGCAGAAGTTCGGTTGCAAAAGAATCATCTTCTCCTCCTCTGCGACCGTCTACGGAGAGCCGAAGAAACTTCCCGTCGACGAGAGCTGCCCGACGGGCAATGTCACGAACCCTTACGGCGCGACGAAGTACTTTCAGGAGCGCATTTTATCCGATCTGCAGGCGTCCGATCCAAGTTGGACGGTCGTCCTTCTCCGCTATTTCAATCCCGTGGGGGCGCATCCGAGCGGGCTCTTGGGCGAGGACCCCAAGGGGATCCCCAACAACCTCACTCCCTACATCGCCAAAGTCGCCTGCGGCAAGCTCAAGGAGATCCACGTCTTCGGGAACGACTATCCCACCCCCGACGGCACGGGAGTCAGGGACTATATTCACGTCGTCGACCTTGCGCGGGGGCATGTGGCGGCTCTGCGCCACTGCAGAAAGCCCGGGAGATATGTCTACAACCTCGGCACGGGGACGGGATACAGCGTCCTGCAGGTCATCAAAGCCTTCGAACGCGCCTGCGGAAGAAAACTCAACTACGTCATCGACCCGAGGCGGGAGGGAGACGTCGCGACGATCTACGCCGACCCCGGAAAGGCGAACAGGGAGCTCTTCTGGCGGGCGGAACACAATTTGGACGACATGTGCCGCACCCTCTGGAACTATTATCGGAATAATCCCAACGGAACCTGATCATGCAGAAATTTTCCTTTGAAATTTTAAAGACGGACCCCGAGACGGGCGCGCGGGCGGGCATCTTCCACACACCGCACGGGGACATCGAGACGCCCGTCTATATGCCCGTCGGCACACAGGCGACCGTCAAAGGCGTGCTCCCCGTGCAGCTCAAAGAGGCGGGCAGTCAGATCATTCTCTCCAACACCTATCACCTGTATATGCGTCCCGGGGACGAGCTCATCGCCCGCGCGGGGGGCTTGCACAAGTTCATGAATTGGGACAGACCCATTCTGACGGACAGCGGCGGATTCCAAGTCTTCTCCCTCTCCAAACTCAACAACATCACGGACGAGGGCGTTCGCTTTTCCTCCCATGTGGACGGGAGCTATCACATGTTCACCCCCGAAAAGGCGATGGAGATCCAGCACAATTTGGGCGCGGACGTCATCATGGCGTTCGACCAGTGCAGCGAGTACGGCTACACGCACGAACAGGCGGAGACCGCCATGCTGCGCACGGCTAAGTGGCTCGAACGCTGCGCAAAGGCACATGACAGAGAGGAGCAGGCGCTCTTTCCCATCGTGCAGGGGAACTTTTTCAAGGATTTAAGGGAGGAGAGTCTCAACCGCTGCCTTCCCTTTGCAAAAGAGGGAATCGCCATCGGTGGACTGTCGGTGGGGGAGCCGAAGAGTCTGATGTACGAACTTCTCGACTTTTTGCAGCCCAAACTTCCCGAAAACATGCCCCGCTATCTGATGGGGGTCGGCTCTCCCGACTGTCTCGTCGAGGGGGTCGCGCGGGGGATCGACATGTTCGACTGCGTGCTTGCGACCCGCATCGCCCGCAACGGCACGGCATTCACCTCAAAGGGAAAGGTCGTCGTGCGCAACGGCTGCTATAAGGAGGACTTCACTCCCCTCGACCCCGATTGCGACTGCTACTGCTGCAAGAACTACACAAAGGCATATGTGAGGCACATGCTCAACACGGGGGAAATGACGGGCGCGATCCTTCTGTCCATTCACAACATCACCTATCTTCACAAGCTCATGCGCGGAATGCGGGAGAGCATTCTCGGCGGGTATTTCAAGGAATTTACGGACAAGTTCCGCTCGGAGATGGGATAATCGACGAAATTCCCCATGCCAAAAGGTGAAAATATTTCCCGCGCGGAAAAATTTTCCGAAAAATGCTTGCCAAAAACACAAAAACAGGGTATCATAGAATTATCAATTTGAAGGAGAAATCAAAATATGATATTACATTTACTTGCAGATGAGGCGAGCGCGGGCGGCGGACCCAGCCAGTACATGGCCTATGTCCTCATTGCGATCATCGTCGTCTTAATGGTCGCTTTCTTCGTGATTTCCGGAAGAAAGAACAAGAAGCTTCAAAAACAGTACGAAGAGGAGATGGCGGCGATCACCGCGGGCACCAAGGTCAAGACGATCGGCGGCATCTGCGGGATCGTTCGGGAGGTCTGCTCGGACAACACCTTCGTCATCGAGACGGGGAGCGAGGAAGTCGGCAAATCCTTCATCAAGATCGACAGGAATTGCATCGCAAATACGGACATCGGCAAGACGGAGACCCCCGTCGTGACGACGGATGTCACCACGGGCACCACCGACGCACAGTCATAAGCATAATCGAAGATCTCTCCGCATACCTTATTTTGAAGGTTTGCGGAGGATTTTTTATGGAAGATTTTTGGAAACATGCGATCACGGAGACCGTCCTTGCCGCGCTCAGCGCGACGATCTATTCCCTGTTCGTCTCGTCCCTCTTTGCCGTGTTCGTGCGCGCATACGCCCCCTCGGGCGTGACCATCACCATCGTCAATCAAATCTTGAAGTGCGCCGGAATTTTCGTCTGCACGCTCATCTTTATCCGAAGGGAGAGAATGCTCTTCAAAGGAGCGGCGGCGGGCGTGCTCGCCCTCCTTTTGACGACCTTGATCTTCGGATGTATCGGCGGATTCCGCCTGACGGCGTTCTTCCTCGCGGAACTTCTCCTCTGCGCCCTCTTCGGCGCCCTCGGCGCCATCTGCGGGGGGAGGATCAGAAAAGAGTAAAAAATTTCGTCGAAAAGCTCGCTTTGCGATCTTTCTCGACGAGGAAATGGGCTCTCGAGTTCTCCAAACCCCGGTTCGGCGGGGGCTACCGCCGAACTGCAGCTCAGGGAAACCCTGCTCGCACCGTGGGATTTTATGTTTCGGCAAAAATCTTGCTGCGCAATATTTTTGTCGAGGAAATGAGCTCTCGAGTTCCCAAAGCCCCGTCGTCACGGTCGTTTCAAACGACAAGAAGCCGAGGCTCGGCTAATTGAGTCGTGCAGCGCAGGGAAACCCTGCTCGCACCGTGGGATTGGAACAAAGGGCATGTGTTAGACATGTCATCCTGAGCGGAGTGTTGCGTTCTCTCGAGTTCCGAATAAGAATAACGGGCAATGCGCCGCGCACTTTCGTGCGCGGCGCATTGCCCTTTGTTCTTAAATTACTTTCGTAGGAAGATTTCGTTCGAAACTTATGTGTCTTTTTATTTTTGTGAAAATTTTCAAAATAGTATTGACAGAAAGAAAGAGCGGTATTATAATAAATTTGCGGATGGGAAAAATTACCAAAAATCCGCAAAGGAGAATCATGAAACGAATATTGATGATTTCTGTTGCAATTCTCATGTCGCTGTCTTTCGTGGGGTGCAAGGAGGAGCCTGTCCACTACGATGGCTGGGAAGGCTGGGACAGCTTTACGAAGAGCATGGTTGTCTTCGACGAAAAGGAGTTCTCACCCGACGAAGCCTATGCGACCGTCTATTTCGGGACGAATTACGATCCGATTATTTGGGATAACCTCAGCCGGTTTTACGCCTACGCGTTCTTTATCCATGAGACGCTCGACGAGTACAAAGAAGACATGTGGGGAGAGGGAATCAGGTATGATTTCCCCCGGGCAACTTCTCTCTTTGAGGAGATCCTCTCAAAACCGGTCAATGAGATGTCCGAGATCAGCAATCTCGAAAAGCCTGTTTTCATGGTTCACCATAAAGAAAGGGGGAACGAAAATTATTTTTTAAGCTACGATTTGATCGAGGAATACAAAAAGAATGTCGGGATTTTAAAAAAATTGGAATTTAAATATTGGCGCCGCGTCAAATTGCCGCCGGAATTTTTTGAAGAAGATAAAGGGGACTTTACGTTTATCTATGAAACCATGAATCAAATGGGCACCAGCGAATTGTATGAAGCCTCTTTCGCAATGGGACGAGAGGAAGTCCGAGGTCACTATAAAAAAAAGAAAGGCAAAATTGTCCTGGACGACAAAATTCTCCTAGAGGAGAAATTCAGGGACGTTCAAATTTTAAATCTGGAAGAATAAAAGGAGGTACTTTTATGAAAAAAATTTTGGTAACCGCACTTTTTTGCACTCTGTCGGCAGCCCTTTTCGGACTGCCCGCAGCAAGGGAAGAAAGGTTTTAGTACGCCGCTCATAAGTTTATGAGCGGCGTACTGAATTGCTGGATCGGAGGTTTTGAAAACGGCGATGTCATTCTGAGCGAAGTGGCATAGCCACGGAGTCGACGACGTTACCTCTCTTGTCATGTTGAGCGGAGCGAAGCGGAGTCGACGCCACATCGTTCTATTGAGAATCGATATGTGGCGCACGAAACCGAAGGTGAGACAGGTGCGCCCGTTCTATTGTGCAACCACACGCACCTCACGAGCCCCTTTCCTGTCATGTTGAGCGAAACGAAGTGGAGCCGACGACGTTACCCCTCTTGTCATGTTGAGCGGAGCGAAGCGGAGTCGAAACATCTCGTTTTTAAAATAAGGTGAAAGGGCGAGATTCCTCGACTGCGCTCGGAATGACAGAAAGGAATGTGTCGTCGCAAATTTTTGACGAAAGAGAGAGGAAAGATTTTCCGAAAAAGGAAAAATCACTTGCCTTTTCTCTGTGAGAGTTGTATAATAAAAGAAAAATCCTGGAGATGAGATCATGATCAAGACGATAGCAAAACCTGCGGAGAAAAAGATCACCGGCTGCGGCGAGTGCCGGAGCACCTGCCAATCTGCTTGCAAGACGAGCTGCACGGTCGGCAATCAATCCTGCGAGCGGATCACGAGAGAGAGCAAGATCGAAAGAAAGTAACACCCTGAAATTCCCCGGGGAGCAGCGGAAACGTTGCTCTCTCATTCTCTTATAAGGTTATGATACATATTTTTGATTTCCGCGACAGTCATTACATCTTTGACGTGGGCAGCGGGTCTTTGCATGTCTGCGACGAGAACACGGCGCGCTACCTTGCGGGGAAGAGCGATTCTCTTCCCGAAGAGGACATTCAGGCGCTTGAAAATCTTCGCAGAGAGGGACTTTTGGACAAGGCGGAGATCTCCGTCTGCCCCCAAAAGAAGAAGGAAGCGAAGGCGCTCTGTCTGCACATTTCCCACGACTGCAATCTGCGCTGCGCCTATTGCTTTGCGGACGAGGGAGCCTATCACGCCGCCCGCGAGATGATGAGTTTCGAGACGGCGAAGGCCGCCATCGACTTTCTGCTGAAAGAGAGCGGGGACAGGCGTGTCCTCGAAGTGGACTTTTTCGGCGGCGAGCCGCTCATGAACTTCGAAGTCCTCAAAGAGACGGTCGCCTATGCAAAGGAAGAGGGGGAGAAGCTCGGCAAAAAGTTCCTCTTCACGACGACGACGAACGGACTTCTCCTCGACGAGGAGAAGGGCGCCTATTTGAATGAGGAGATGGAGAACGTCGTCCTCTCCCTCGACGGCAGACCCGAAGTGCACGACGCCGTGCGCCGCACCGTCAACGGAAAGGGGAGTTTCTCCGCCGTCATCGACAACATCAAACGGTTTGTCGCTTCCCGCGGGGACAAGCACTACTACGTCCGCGGCACCTATACCGCGAAGAACCTCGATTTTTCCAAAGATATCCTCTTTTTGGCGGATCAGGGCTTTGAGAACATCTCCATGGAGCCCGTCGTCACTTCCATTCCCGAACTTGCAATCAGGGAAGAGCATCTTCCCATTCTCGAAAGAGAGTATGAAATTTTAGCGGAGGAATACCTCAGACGGGAGAGAGAGGGAAGGGGATTTTTGTTCTTCCACTTCAACCTCGACCTCGAGGGGGGACCCTGCCTTGAAAAGCGGGTGAGCGCGTGCGGCGCGGGGAACGAGTACTTCTCCGTCGTGCCGAACGGCGACCTCTACCCCTGCCATCAGTTTGCGGGCGAGGAGAATTTCAAACTCGGCAATGTGAACGAGGGCATTGTAAGGGGAGACCTTCGCGAAGTCTTCCGAACCAATTGTCTCTTCACGAGAACGAAGTGCAAGGACTGTTTCTGCAAGTTCATCTGCTCGGGCGGCTGCAACGCCAACAACCTGCATTTTGCGGGCGATATGAACGCTCCCTACGAGATCGGCTGCAGACTCATGAAAAAGCGCGTGGAGTGCGCCATGCACATTCTTGCGGAGAGAAAGCTGCGTAAAAGCCAAGAAAATGAGCGGAAAATGCGTTAAAACGCATTGAAAATGGAAAATTCCCCCATGATTCGGCTTGACGAAGCCGAATTTATCGGATATAATAAAAGAGACGGGATTTTTCCGAAACGATGAAAACACGGAAAGACCCGTGAGTCACAGGAGGCTAAAATGGGCAAGGTTAAATCGGCGATATGTCTTTGTGCGATCACTTTGATTCTCGCCGTTTTATGTTTTGTATGCTTTGTGCCGTTTCCGACGGGGAGCGGCGGCATCAGCTATTATAATCCCATCATCAATTGGGCGGAAAAGAGCGAGGACTTGGGCGGCTTTCAGTTCGGCGGGGAGGACCCCGCATATATTGGCGGCAGCTACAGCATCATGCTCTATCCCGAGGGCGTGATCTCCTCCAAGGAGTATGAGAGCAACCTTCGGATCTTAGAGGGAGACGACCGCACGGAGTACGAGGGGAAATATACCGCTCATGCGGGCGGTGCGCTCTACCTTTCGAATGAAGACGTCATGGACGGCGGCAGAGTCACCCAAAAGTTCTCAACATCCTTTGAAAAGCGGCTGGAACTTCTCAAGGAGCGTTTCTCCCGTCTCAACACGGAGGGGACAAGCATCGAAGTCGTGAACGACTATTCCGTCCGCGTGACGATGCCCGCTTCGACGGACGTCTCCGTTGCCTCCTTCCTCTATTTCGGATACATGGGGGATCTCGAAGTCTCCTTCGGCACCGACCTCGAGAGCGCGGGACGCATCTTCCCCGAGACCAACAAGCCGATCACCGATTATATGAAGGGCGCGGATACGCGCTCGATGAACGGCACGCAGTATGTGGTCCTTCACTTTACGAACGAGGGGCAGAAACTCATTTCGACCGCCACGGCGACCGCCGAATCCTCGGGGGGAACGCTCTTCTTCACCGTAGGGGGGGAGCAGGTCATCGGCCTCTCCGTCTCGAGCAGACTCAACGAAAAAGATCTCTATATCAGCGGCGATTATTCTTCGGATGCCGCGAAAATTCTCTCGACCGTCATCGATACTTCGGTCGACTTTGCCTCCGATTCCGAACTCGGCAAGCTGGAAATGGGCGAGCTCTACCGCAACCAAGCGGGCTTCGGAAAGAGCGCTCTGATGTTTGTCTATCTTGCCCTGGCCGTCTCTTCCGTCGCGGGCGTTGTGTTCTTTTTCATCCGCTACAGAAGATTGGGCTTTGCGCACCTCTACAGTTTCCTGTTCTTCCTGCTTGCAATGCTCCTGTGCGTGTGGTGGATCCCGACGCTCACCATCGGCATGAACACCCTGACCGCATTCATTCTGACGGCGGTGCTCCTGTCCGTGAGCAATGCGGTCGCCTTCGAGAACGCCCGCAAGGAGTACGCGCTCGGCAAGACGATGACCTCTTCGGTCAAGACGGGCTATAAGAAGTGCTTCTGGCACCTGTTCGAGGTGCACGCCGTGGTTGGAGGGATCGGGCTTCTCATCTGGGGAATTGCGCTCTCCGAGCTGTCCGCATTCGGTCTGACGCTCGCGCTCGGCGCTCTGTTCTCCGCAATCGCGACGCTTGCTTTCAATCGCTTTATGTGGTTTGTGATGATGTCCCTTGCCAAGAACCAAGGCAAGTTCTGCCATTTTGTCAGAGAGGTAGATGACGATGAAGAATAAAGCCAAGCTGACTCTGTTTTCCATTCTCTCGGCGATCGTCGTGATCGTCGGGATCGTCATGGTCGCCGTCTTCGGCGGATTCCGCGTCGCAACCGACGGGAACCGGCTGGAAGTGTGTTATGACACGGTGATCACGATCTCCGGAAAGGAGGAGGCGCTCGAAAATACCTGTGAGAGCGTCATATCCTCGAGAGGACTCAAGTTCAACGGAAAGAACAATGCCGAAATTCTCGAGACACAGTCGCTCGGCGACACGGGCGACAGGGTGATTATCTACACCTTCTCGAAGAGCGTAGAGCTCAACCAGCTCCAAGCTGCGGCGACGCAGATCTCCGAGCGGGTCACGAGCGAGTATCCCGACGCGGACATCTATGTGAGCGTCAAGGCGTCCGAAGCGACGCCCATCAATACGGCGGCTTGGCGGGGTGCGATCGCGCTCGCAGTCGCGGCAGTTGCGGCGTCCGTCTATATCGGCATTCGCTATGGATTTGCGAGCGCTGTCTCGGGATTCATCGCATCCGTGGTCGCGGGACTTCTGAGCGCTGCAGTGTTTGCGATCATTCCGCTTCCCATCTACTCCTATGCGCCGCTTCTTTATGCGGGGATCGGGTCTGTGTTCACCCTCTTCTTCTGGATGCTCCTCGGCGCGAAGCTCAAAGTTAGCTTCAAAGAGGAGAACGGAGTGCTCAGCGCGGAGGAGGCAGTCAATAAGGGCTGCCGCAAGGGGAGAAAGTACGTTCTCTTCTTTGCGATCCCCATCGCGGCTGCCATGCTCCTTTTCGGATTGCTTGCAACCAATGCGACGCGGATGTTCTTCCTTCCCGCGCTCGTGCCGCTTCTCGTCTCCCTGTTTGCGGCGATGTGGTTTGCCCCCTCGGTGATGATCCCGATCAAGGGCAAGACGGACAGTCTCAAATTTAATCCCAAATATGTGGGAAAGAAGAAGGCAGACGCCGAGCAGCAGCAATAAATGATTCGGTAGACGGCGGTTTTGAAACCGCCGTCTTTGTTTAAGAAAAGATATGAGCGAAATCGTGCGTGAAGACAATTTTTCTCCCGAGGAGAGAGAGGAGATCTTGAGACTCAGCCGTGCCGTGGGGATCACGGAGACGACGGCGGGGATCCTATACGCACGCGGACAGAACACGGAAGAAAAAATGCGCCGTTTTCTGAATCCTTCCAAGGAGAATTTTCTCTCGCCCTTCCTTCTTTCGGGCATGAGGGAGGCGGTTGAACTTCTCTCCCGTGCAAAGGAAGAGGAATGGCAGGTCGCGGTCTTCGGCGACTATGATGCGGACGGGATCGGCGCACTTGCGATCCTCTCCCGCGCTTTCAGGGAGTTCGGGATCGAGGCGAGCGTCTATGTGCCCGAGCGGGAGAACGGCTACGGTCTCAGCATGGAAACTGTGGACATGATGTTCGACGACTGTATGCCCGACCTCATCGTGACGGTCGACTGCGGCATTTCGTGCGCGAAGGAGATCGAATATATTCAGGAATCGGGCGCGTATGCGATCGTCACCGACCACCATGAGCTTCCCGAAGTTCTTCCGAACTGTATCTGTATCAACCCCAAGATCAAGGGGGAGTATCCCTATGACAACCTCTGCGGCGCGGGGGTCGCCTTCAAGCTCGCCTGTGCGCTCATCGGCGAACGCGCCTACGAACTTTTGGATTTTTGTGCGCTCTCGACGGTCGCGGACAGCGTGACCCTGCTCGGCGAGAACCGGGACATCGTCTTCGAGGGCTTGAAACGCATCTGTGAGCACCCGCGTCCCGCCTTTGCGGCGCTCCTCGGGGAGAAGAGCGAGGTCACTTCCCAGACGCTCGCCTTTACCCTTGTTCCGCGCATCAATGCGGCGGGGAGAATGGGAGACGCGCACGCCGCGCTCCGTCTCTTTCTGTCCGAGGACGAAGAGGAGATCAAGCTTCTCGCCGAAAAACTCGATCAATACAACGAACAGCGGCAGAAACTCTGCGACGAGACCTATTCGAGGGCGAATCAGCAGCTCAGAGAGGAGGGGGCGTTCTCGCGGGCGATCGTGCTCTGCGGCAATTGGCGCGCGGGACTCATCGGCATTGTCGCCGCACGGCTCGCCGAGGAATATTGCCGTCCCGCCATTCTGTTTGTCAAAAAGAACGGCTTTCTTCGCGGAAGCGCACGCAGCATCGAGCGCGTGAATATTTATGAAGCGATCAAGGCTTGCTCCGAATGGACGGAGGAGTTCGGCGGACACGCCCAGGCGGCGGGCGTCGGCGTCAGTGAGGAGAACTTCGAAAATTTCAAAAACGCCCTCAACGATTATCTCTCCCAACATTACGAGCGGGCGGACTTCGAGCCGACGATCGTCGTCAGCGGTGTTTTGGAAGAGGGAATTTCCCGCGAGCTGGCCCTTGAGCTCAGTCAATTGGAGCCCTTCGGCGTCGGAAACAAGAGGCCTTACTTTATGATCCCCGCGGGAAAGCTCCAGGCGCAGCTCATGAAGCCGCTCTCCCCGCACGTCGTCTTCTCGGAGGGGGGGACGGACTACGTCTACTTCGGGGGTTCGCGCGACCTCGTCCTCTTGAACAGCGACGTCAAAAAGCAGCTCATCTTCGAGTGCAATCTCTCCAGATTTCGCGGACGTGAGAGCGTGAAGGGGATTTTGCGCAACATCGTCTATGACGATTCGGAGGCAAATGACCCGCATCTCTTTGCCTTTGAAAATACGGTGCGCTCTTTGACAAGAGAGGCGAGAAAAGTTTCCCCTCTTTCTCGGGAGGAACTGGACAAAAAGATCGGGGAGTGCGAGAAAAATTGCGCCTACGGCGTCTGCGTCGTCGCGCAGGACCGCGCCTCCCTCGAGGGATTTCCCTCTCTGAAAAATTTTCCGCGCGAAGTCTACTATCTGCGCCGGTCGAGCGTCAGAAACACCGTGCTGCTCTCCCCGATGGAGGACTGCGACCTCTCCGCCTTCCGCGAAATTTTCTTTCTGGAAAACCCCGTTCGGGCGGGATTTCCGACGGGAAGGGCAAAACTGTATGTCAATTCAGATTGCAGTCTCTACGACTCTTTCAAACCGCTCGATCTCAGCCGCGAACATATGGCAAAGCTCTACATCTATCTCAAGAGCCAAGAGGGGAGCGGAGTTTGTTCTCTCTCGGAGACAGCGAGAAGATTTTCGGGGGAATTTACGGCGGAGGAGCTCGTCTTCTCGATGGCGGTCTTCGAGGAACTGGGACTTGTGACCTTTTCGGACGGGCGGATCGGGATCGTCCGCGGCAAGAAGACGGATCTCATGCAGTCGGCGATCTATCGCGCCGCGATCCGGCTGAAGGAGGTGTGAAATGGAATCCATCCTGATGAAAATCTACGAGCATTATTCGGGCGAGGGACGCGATCTCCTGCTCCACGCCTATGATTTTGCCAAGAAGGCGCACGTCAACCAGAAGCGCGCCTCGGGAGAGCCTTACTTTATCCACCCCTGTTCCGTCGCCGAAATTCTCGTCGACCTCGGACTCGACACCGCGACTATCGCGAGCGCACTTTTGCACGACGTCATCGAGGATACCCCCTATACCGAAGAGGACATCCGCCGCGAGTTCGGCGAGGAGGTCCTCACTCTTGTTTCCGGAGTGACCAAACTCGACAAGATCGTCTTCAAGTCCCGCGAAGAGGAGGAGGCGGAGAACTTCCGCAAAATCTTCGTCGCGATGGCGAAGGATATCCGCGTCATCATCATCAAACTTGCAGACAGACTCCACAACATGCGCTCACTCAACTACCTCTCCAAGGAGCGGCAGATCAAGATGGCGCAGGAGACCCTCGACATCTACGCCCCTCTTGCGGGAAGACTTGGTATTTCGCAAATCAAGTGCGAGCTCGAGGACCTCTGTCTCAAATACCTGAATCCCGAGGCATTTGAGTATCTGGTCGCAAATATTCACTTAAAACTCGAACAGCGGATGCGCTTTGTGGACAGCGTCGTGGAGGAGATCAACAACCTTCTCATCGAGAGCAATATCCACGGCGAAGTGTTCGGAAGACCCAAGCACTTCTATTCCATCTACCGCAAGATGACGACCAAGCACCGCTCTCTCGATCAAATTTACGATCTGACGGCGGTCCGCGTCATTGTCGGCACCGTGGACGAATGCTATGAAGTCATGGGTAAGATCCACATGAAGTGGTCGCCCATGCCGGGACGCATCAAGGACTATATCGCAACTCCCAAGCCCAACATGTATCAGTCGCTGCATACGACGGTCATGACCAACTTCGGACAGCCCTTTGAAATTCAGATCCGCACCGAGGAGATGCACCGCACGGCGGAGTACGGCATCGCCGCCCATTGGAAATACAAGGAGAACCGCACCGAGGAGAGCTCTCTCGACGAGCGCATCGCCTGGATCCGCGAGACGATGGAGTGGCAGGGGGATTTAAAGGACAGCAAGGAGTTTCTCGACTCCATGAAGAGCGAGCTCTACAGCGACGAACTTCTCGTCTTCACCCCGCAGGGGAAGGTGATCTCCCTTCCCGAGGGGGCGACGCCCGTCGACTTCGCCTATGCCATCCACTCCGAAGTCGGCAACAAGTGCACGGGGGCGAAGGTCAACGGCAGGATCGTTCCGCTCGGCTCCAAGCTCGAGATCGGAGACATGGTGGAAATTCTCACCTCTCCGAACGCAAAGGGGCCCTCCCGCGATTGGCTGAAGATCGTAAAGAGTTCCTCCGCGCGCGCAAAGATCAAGTCCTTCTTCCGCAAGCAGATGAAGGAAGAGAACATCAAACTCGGCAAGACCATGCTCGAAGAGGCGGCGAAACACCGCGGGGAGAACCTTTCGGAACTTCTCGACGCGGAGAGCTTTAAGGCAGTCTCCGAGCGCATGTCCTTTACGGGTCTCGACGACATGTACGCCTCCGTCGGCTACGGCTCGACGACCGCAAATCAGATTCTTGCAAAGCTCATCGACTTTAAGCGGAAGAAGTTCCCCATTCTCACGGGCAAGCCGGAGATCGCGGGAAGACACCTCAAGGGGACCGTCGTTCTCAACGGCATGACGGACCTTCTCGTCAGCTTCGCGGGGTGCTGCTCTCCCGTCCCGGGGGATGATATCGTCGGCTACGTGACGCGGGGGAGGGGCATCGTCGTCCACCGCAAGGACTGCCCCAACATGAAGGGGGTGGAGACGGAGCGCCTTCAGGAAGTCAAATGGTCGGGCGAGACGGGCACCTTCAAGGCGGGGATCGTCGTCTTTGCCGACGATCAGGAATCCGCGCTCTTTGCGATCTCCGCGAGCGTCAAGGAGCTCAAACTCTCCATTTCCTCCATTCAGGGCAGGTACGACAAGACGGAGAATGCCGTCGTCGACCTGTCCGTCACCCTCACCAACCGACAGGACGTAGAGGTCCTCATCAAAAAAATCAAATCACATCCCAAGATCATCGATGTGAGAAGGGCAACCGAAAATGCAGGTCATTAAAGTTTTACCGAAGGGCTTCGGCTCGAATACCTATCTCTTGACGGAGAACGGGAAGGACGCCATCGCGATCGATCCCTCTCAGCCGCGTGTCCTCGAAGAGGCGGAAAAGCGGGGACTTTCCGTCAAATACGTCCTCTTGACGCACGGACACTTCGACCACATCGGCGGCTGTCAAACGCTGCAAAGAAACGGCGCGAAGATCGGCTGCAAGCGGGGGGAGGAGGAACTCACTCTTCACAACAATTTGGGAGAGGTGTACGGAAGGGGACCCGTCCCGCCCTTTTCCATTGACTTTACCTTCGAGGACGGCGACACCCTCGACCTTCTCGGAATGCGTCTCAAGGTCATCGCAACGCCCGGGCACACCGCGGGCGGGGTCTGCTTTCAGATCGAGGACAAGCTCTTCACGGGCGACACCCTCTTCTGCGGAGACGTCGGAAGAACGGACGGTCCCACGGGCAGCGAAGAGCAGCTGCAAAGGAGCCTCAAAAAACTCATGTCCCTCGAGGGGGATTTTATCGTTCTCCCCGGTCACGGCAAGCCCTCCACCCTCGAAGAGGAGCGCAAAAATAACCCCTATATCCAATGGTAACGAGCAATTATAAATTTTTAGAGAGCGAGCTCATGGACGTCGTCCGTCAATTCCCGGGCGCGGAGGAACTTTTGATCGACCACAGCACGGAAGCGCGGGGGGAGAAGATTTTCAACTCCTTTTTTATAGATGGGGTCGAAAAGTCGCGGGAAGACGAGAGAGACGGCGAGGAGGAGAAGACCGCGCTCAAGCGGTATTCGAAACTCTTTCTGTACGAAATTCTCTCCGAAAAATATCAAAAGAGGCTGCCCTGGGGGAGCGTGACGGGCATTCGTCCGACCCGCCTCGCCTACACCGAGGAGGAGCGTGGAAGAGATTTTCACCCGCTCTTCGAACGGCTCAGAGTTTCCCCCGAAAACATCGAACTCGTCGGAAAAGTCCTCGAAAATCAGCGGGGGATCCGCGAAAAACGGGAGGGGAACGTCGATTTCTACGTCTCTCTGCCCTTCTGTCCGAGCAAGTGCGAGTACTGCTCCTTCATCACTGCGCCCATTTTTGCGACAAGAAAGTACCTTCCCGCCTACCTCTCCGCCTTAGAGAGGGAGATTTCCGCGGCAAAGGGACAGATCGGGCGGCTCAGATCGATCTACATCGGCGGCGGCACGCCCTTCGCGCTCGAAGTCGAAGAACTGGAAAGGGTGCTTTTTGCGGTTTCTCAAATCGCGACGGAGGGGGTCGAGTACACCGTCGAGGCGGGCCGTCCCGACGTCTTTTCGCGGGAAAAATTGGACCTGTGTCAAAAATACGGCGTGACGCGCATCTGTATCAACGCGCAATCCTTCTCCGACCGCACCCTCGAGGCGATCGGAAGAAAGCACACCCGCGCGCAGCTCTACGAAGCGTTCGAAATGAGCAGAGACTATCCCTTCTCGGTCAACTGCGACCTCATCGCGGGCCTCAAAGGGGAGAGCTTTGCGGAATTTTCAAAGAGCGTCGAGGAGGCGATCGCCCTCTCGCCCGACAATATCACCGTGCATACCCTCTGCCTCAAAAAGGGGGCGCGACTGAAGGAGGAGCGGCTCTTCGGCGCGGGCAAGCCCGCAGTGAAGCCCCTCGAGGACGGAGAGCTTTCCGAGATGATCGCCTTTTCACGAAAAGCGCTTACGGCGGCGGGATATGTGCCCTATTATCTGTATCGGCAGAAGTATATGGCGGGGAGCCATGAGAACGTCGGCTGGACCAAGCCGGGGAAGGCTTGTATCTACAACGTCGACGTGATGGAAGAGACGACGGACAACCTCGCGGTCGGCGCGAACGCGATCTCCAAAAAGGTGTTTTTGCAGGAGAACCGCATCGAGCGCGTCGCCTCCCCCAAGGACATCCCCACCTACCTCGAAAAAGTCGAGAAAGTCATTGAGGAGAAGAAACGATACTTTTAATTTCGTCGAAAAGCTCGCTCCGCGATCTTTCTCGACGAGGAAATTGACTTCCGAACCTTCACTTACTCAGTTCGGCGGTAGCGCCCGCCTCACCACGCCTCGCCACCAGCTCGGCTAAACTCGCCTATGGCTCGTGCGCCGCGCTTGGATAACAATAGAAGGCGCGTCGTCTACGTTGCGCTCACAGCCCACCGGGCTGTTGAGCAGGAATGCAACGCTCCACTCGCGGTCGCCTTGTTTAACAATGTGCGTCCTGTGGGGCGCAAACAGGGTCGTGCAGCGCAAAAGCGTGGTTTTGCTCCGCGCAGTAAATTTAGAACAAATGGCGCTCCTCTGTCACCCTGAGCGGTCTTTTTGTCATTCTGAGCGGAGCGGTGTAACCGCGAAGTCGAAGAATCTCGTCCTTGTTTTCCTTATTTTAAGGGCGAGAGTTTACTCGCCCCTTTCCTAAGAACGAGACCCTTCGACTGCGCTCAGGGTGACAAAAAACGTGTCATTCCGAGCGCAGTCGACGACGCGCCATTCTATTGTTTATCGAAGCGCGGCGCACGAGCCGTTAAGCGAGTATAAATCTCCTTGGTCGTTAGAATGCTGTGACATCGCTTTGTACATGCTTGTCTTTCGTCATGAATTGTCTTCTTCCCACTTCCAAATCTTCAGTTCAAAAAGATTATTCTCATTTTCGTCCATAAAGTCGATTGCCGACAAAATCGCAAGCTTAAAGGTAAGACTATTGATATCATTGTTTGCAAGAAGAATGCGTT
>CANQBW010000028.1 GCA_947589565.1 uncultured Clostridia bacterium
GGAAAGAGAGCGAGAGCGATTCCGGCAAAGTCGAATTTTCTCCGCTCGGCACCACGGCGGAATGCAAGGGCGGAAAACTGATTATTTCGCTCGGCGGAAATAAAGTCACTTTGAAAAAATAAGAATATAATTCCGTAAGGGAGGCAAGGCCTCCCTTTTTTTATAAAAATTTGAAAAAAATTTTTTAAAAAAGCTCTTGACAAGGCCAAAAAAAGATGATAAAATCCATTCGAAATTTTTTTGCGAAAGGAGAAGAAAAATGAGGAAAATCATCATGATGCTGCTCGTTTTGGCGATGACCGTCTGCGGCGCAGTCGGCATTGCGGCGTGCGGCAAGGAGCCCGAACCCGAACAAAATCAGGGCCAGGTCGAGCAGAATAAGGATAAGGAAAAAGAAGAGCCAAAGCCCAACCAAAATCAGGGCGAAAATAACAAGGACGACGAGGAAAAAGAGGACGAAAAGGGCGAGACGGGGAGCGAAAATCCCACAAAACCCGGAGAAAAGGATCCTCCCGTGACTCCCGAACCTCAGAAGCCGAATCCCGAGGAACCCAAGGACGAGGAGCAGAAAGAAGAGGATAAGGAAGAGGATAAAAAGGACGAAGAGGAAAAGGATTCCGAGGAAGAAAAGCCCGAGGAGAAGGACCCTCCCAAGCAGGAAGATACTTGTCAGCATGATTGGGAAATTCAACAGACCGTCGGCACCGACCCGAACAACACGCAGCATATTTCAAAATGCACAAAGTGCGACAAGACCAAGGCGGAGAATTGCACCTGGAAAAGCGGAGACCCCGTTGTGTATGAGCCGACTTGCACCAAGGACGGATATAAAGAATACACCTGTACCGTCTGCGGTAACAAATTAAATACAGCGATTTTTGAAAATGGTGTGCAGACAAAACGCGCCCTGGGTCACGATTATGCGGGTGTAAATTGGACGCCTGTATCGGGGACCGAACAGCACACGAGGACATGTAAGCGTCTGCTTTCGACTTCGAAATCACAATTTTTGGTTTCCTCTTTCCGGCATTCCGGACGGGTACCCGGCAATTGCACCACGCAAGGTAAAATCACTTCCAAATGTAAGGATTGTGGCTATACCAAGACGGAAACCGACAATGCAATTACAGGCAACCATCAATATGACGAGTCGAATTTCTGTTCCAAATGCGGTCATGACGGACTTCTGTTTGACGGAAGAAAAATAGCAGGCGGTGCTGTAGATTATTCGGTACTCTACAATCCCGAATTGCAAAATGTCAAGAAGATTTTTATCGGGGCAAAAGCCAATGGCCGTGATGTACAGGGGATTTACACCGGCGCCTTTAAGGATTTTGTAAATCTAACGGAAGTCTATATTCCGAATGGCATATTTGCGATTGCCTATGATGCCTTTGAAAACTCTGGTCTGACGAAAATATACTTCGGAGGGGATCAGAATAAATGGAATACAATAAGAACAAACGGTGACAAAACATATTTCAAAGATGTCCTTGCTGACCAAAGTAAAATTTCTGTGGAATGCAATAAAACCGAAGATGAAATTAAGAAACTATGGGAAATCGGAACGGACACCAACACTGCAACGGTTTTCGCGCTCCCCGTGGAAGTCGGAAAGAGAGTGTACGCATAAGAACATGACATTTTAAGAATCAAGAGCGCCCCGCGGCTTTCGCCGCGGGGCGTTTGCTTAAATTCGGTATACTGCTTGTCTAATGACCGGGGGGACCCTTCGACTGCGCTCAGGGTGACAGCGAAAGAAAAGCCCATAAAATGCGATGTCATCCTGAGCGGAGCGGCGAAGCCGCGAAGTCGAATGGATCCCCCTAAGCAAGCGACGGGACGTTTTGAAAATCGCTCCACAACATTCTATCGACCCGGGGGGATTCCCGCTCGCTACGCTCGCTTTACTTCGCTTCGGCTCGTGAGGCGCGTATGGATTCTCAATAGAACGACGCGCCTTCGACTGCGTGTTGCTTACGCAACACTCCGCTCAGGGTGACAGAAAGGCACGGGCTTACTTTCTCAAGCTCATATAGATCATGAGCACGGTGATGTCGGCGGGGGAGACGCCCGAAATGCGTTCCGCTTGTCCCAAATTGAGGGGACGGATGCGGGAAAGTTTCTCCCGCGCCTCGAGGCGGAGCCCCTGAATGCTCTGATAGTCGATGTCCTCGGGAAGGGGACGCTCCTCCATTCGTTTGGCTTTTTCCATCTCCTTGGCGTTCGCCTTCAAGTATCCCTCATAGGCGATCTCCGTCTGCGCGGAGGTCAGAATGTCGTTGGGGGTATCCTTTAAAATGCCGAACTTTTCCCGAAGTTCAAAGATGGAGACGCCGCGGCGGAGCAGGTCGGAAAAGCTGAGTCCGCTCTTCGGCGCGGGCTCGTTTCTGGAGAGGACGATTTCCTCGGCGATTTTCCCGTCCGCGCGGCTATCCAAAAATTTCAGGGTGTCCTCCCGCTCTCTCTTTCTCTTACAATAGACTTTATACCTTTTGTCCGAGACGAGAGAGCAGGCCCTTCCGAGCTCGGTGAGACGCAGGTCTGCGTTGTCCTGCCTGAGACTCAGCCGAAACTCGGCGCGGGATGTCATCATGCGGTAGGGCTCGTCCGTGCCCTTGGTCACAAGGTCGTCGATGAGCACGCCGATGTACGCCTGATCCCGCCGAAGGACGAGCGGGGAGAGCCCTCTCAATTTTAGAGAGGCATTGATCCCCGCGACGATCCCCTGTGCCGCAGCCTCTTCGTAGCCGCTGGTGCCGTTGATCTGCCCCGCCGTATAAAGGTTTTCGACGTGCTTGCTCTCCAAAGTGGGGAGAACGTCGAGGGTGTCGATACAGTCGTACTCGATCGCATAGGCGTAGCGCATGATCTCACAGTGTTCAAGCCCCTTGATCGAGCGGTAGACCTCCCGCTGCAGGTCATGGGGAAGGGAAGTGGAGAGCCCCTGCGCATAAATTTCCGCCGTGTCCGCGCCCTCCGGCTCGAGAAAGATCTGATGCCGCTCCTTGTCCGGAAAGCGGACGACCTTCGTCTCGATGGAGGGACAGTATCTCGGGCCCGTCGAGGAAATTTGTCCGTTGTAGAGGGGAGCCCTGTCCAAATGATTGCGGATAATTTCATGTGTGCGCTCGTTGGTATAGGCGACAAAGCAGGGGGTCTGCGCCTTGGGGACCTTCGTATGCAGAAAGGAGAAGGGGAACACGTCTTCTCCCTCCTGCCGCTCGAGAAGGGAGTAGTCGATGGTTCTTGCGTCGAGACGGGCGGGAGTGCCCGTCTTGAATCTTCTCACATGATAGCCGAGAGAAATCAGACTTTTTGTGAGCTTTTCCGCCCGCTCGAATCCGTTGGGGCCCGCCTTTTTGACGAGCTTTCCCGTGAGCGTCTCCGCGCCCAAATAGACCCCCGTGGCGACGACGACCGCGCGGCAGAGGATTTTCGAGCCGTAAGAAGTTTTTACGCCCGCAACTTTCCCGTTCGCGGTGAGAATTTCGGCAATTTCCGCCTGCAAAATGTGTAAATTTTCGGTGCGTTCGAGGACGCCTTTCATCAAACTATGATAGCGATTTTTGTCCACCTGTGCCCGAAGGGACTGTACGGCCGCCCCCTTGCCCGCGTTGAGCATACGGACTTGCAGGGCGCTCTCGTCCGCGATGAGCCCCATTTCGCCGCCGAGCGCGTCGACTTCCCGCACGAGGTGCGCCTTCGCCGTGCCGCCGATGGAGGGATTACAGGGCAAAAACGCCACGCTGTCCAGATTCAGCGTGACGAGTAAGGTCTTCTGCCCCGTGCGGGCGAGCGCGAGCGCGGCTTCCGCCCCCGCATGACCCGCGCCGATGACGACTGCGTCGTAATTTCCCTCGATGAACAATGGTTACTCCTTTAAGACGGCGCTCTTGATGTCCGTGACTGCCTTGGCGACG
Organism: uncultured Clostridia bacterium; assembly: GCA_947589565.1. GTDB lineage: Bacteria > Bacillota > Clostridia > Christensenellales > Borkfalkiaceae > Gallimonas. The sequence continues at coordinate 3,924 of CANQBW010000028.1, forward strand.
ACGTCGTTGACCCGCATGAGCTCGGCGATCTTGTCCCGCGCATAGATGACGGTCGAATGGTCTCTTCCGCCCATCTCTTTTCCGATCGTGACGAGGGGAAGGGAGAGCATTTCACACAGAAGATAGATGCAGACCTGCCTTGCGCGGACGAGGTCCTGCCGCTTGCTCTTGCCGAGCAGTTCCGCCTTCGTGATGGAGAAGTGCTGGCAGGTCGCCTTGAGAATGCTCTCCGAGGTGACTTCCTCCTGTTCGGCGGAGCCGCCGATGCTCTCCTGCAGCGCGTTCGAGGCGAGGCTCAAGGTGATGGGCTCCTCGTGCAGTTTGCTCGCGAAGATGACCTTGTTGAGCCGTCCCTCGAGGGTGCGGACGTTGCTGTCCGTCCCGCGCACCAAAAAAGCGAGCACGTCGTCCGGAATGATGTACTTCTTTTCGAGCGCCTTGCGCTTTAAGATGGCGATCTTGGTCTCGACGTCGGGCGGCTGGATGTCGGCAATGAGTCCCCCTTCGAAGCGGGTCCTCAGCCGCTCTTCCAAGGTCTTGAGCTCCTTTGCGGGGCAGTCCGAGGAGATGACGATCTGCTTGTGCTGGGCGAACAATTCGTTGAAGGTGTGGAAGAACGCCTCCTGCACGCCGTATTTTCCCGCCCAGAACTGAATGTCGTCGATGATGAGCACGTCGACATTGCGATAGCGGTTGCGGAAATGGAACTCGTTGTCCGTTCCCGAACTTTTCTTGGTGTACATGCTGTCGACGTATTCGTTCAGGAACTTCTCGCTCGTCGTATAGAGGACTTTCAGGGCGGGATGTTTCTGCGCGATCTCATTTGCAATTGCCTGCATGAGGTGGGTCTTTCCGAGGCCCGTCTCTCCGTAGATGTAGAGGGGATTGAAGTTCTCTCCGGGCGCCTCTGCGACCGACTTTGCCGCCGCATAGACGAACTTGTTGCCCGAGCCCACGACGAAGCTGTCGAAGGTGTACCGCTTGTCCAGAATGACGTCGGTGTCCTCGGTGGCGTCCGGCTGTTCGTTGAGCGTGAAGATGTCGCTCCCCTCGACGACGAGGATGACTCCTTTGAGTCCCACATCCGAAGTGCGTGCAGCCTCGCACAGCTTGTCGAGATGGTGCTGTGTGATCGTCTTTGCAGACGTGTCCGAGGGAACTTTCAAGACGAGCTTCTTGTTGATGACGTCCGTCGGCTGCAATTCCTGGATGTATGCGGTGTAAGAGAGCGGAGAAATGAGTTTTTCGACGCGTTGTTTCACCTTGCTCCAAAGAAACTCAAGTTGCGAATTTTCTTCCATTTTTACCCCACAAAACGCTTTCTTTTTTCTTTTTTTCCTGTTATAATGGATTCGAAATTGATCCCAAAGAAAGGTAACATAGCCATTATAGCATAAACTCTCCCAAAAAGAAAGCGTATTTTCAAAAGTGATCATCAAAAATTTGACGCTGCACAATTTCAGAAACTATACGGACGAGACCTTTGCCTTCGAAGACGGCGTCAATGTTCTCTGCGGGAGGAACGCACAGGGCAAGACGAACTGTGCCGAGGCGGTCTTTTATTTGTGTACGGGCACTTCTCTCCGCATCAAGCACGACCGCCAGCTCATCAAGCTCGGGGAATCCTCCGCGCAGCTTACGGCGGAGGCGGAGACAAAGTACGGAGTCGTGACCCTCGAGGCGACGATCACCGAAAACGGGAGGGAACTCAAAGTCAACGGTTGCAGGGTGTCCCGCTCCGTCGAGTTTGTCGGAAATTTGAAGAGCGTCTTCTTTTCTCCGGGGGAGCTTCGCATCGTCCAGGACGGACCCGACGAGAGAAGGCGGTTCCTCAACCTCTGCATCTGCCAGAATGCGGGGAGCTATTCGCTCGCCCTCATGCGCTATCAGCGCATTCTCGACCAGCGCAACGCCCTTCTGAAGGAGAAGGACCTCTCCCTCATCAAAAACACCTTGCCCGTCTGGGACGAACAGCTCGCAAAGAGCGGGGCGGTCATCATCACGGGCAGAAGGGAATTTTTGCGGGATCTTCTGCCGCTTGCGAAAGAGGCGCATTCCTACCTCACCGACGGCGCGGAGGAGCTCTCCTTAAGCTATGAATCCGATTATCCCGAAGAACAGGAAGAGGTCGAAAAAAAGCTCGTCCGCTCCTTTTCGGACTCCTTCGAACGGGACATAAGGGTCGGTTTTACGACCGTGGGTCCCCATCGGGACGACTTTAAAATTTCCATTTCGGGAATGGACGCCCGGACGTATGCCTCGCAGGGGCAGACGCGCACCGCCGCCCTCTCTCTGAAACTCGCGCAGCTCGAACTCTTCAAAAAGATCGCGGGAGAGGCTCCCGTCCTCATTCTCGACGACGTGATGAGCGAGCTCGATCTTTCACGCAGGAGAAAACTCCTCGAAAGGACGCGGAATGTCCAGTGCATTCTGACCTGCACCCATATGGATAGACTGCTCTTCGGCAGAAATATGAAAAAAATAAAGATCAAAGAGGGGAGAATCGTATGAAAGCTGATCTTCATCTGCATTCCGTCTATTCGGACGGGATCCACACGCCGCTCGAGCTTGCCGAGCGCGCCAAAAGAGAGGGACTCGATCTCATCTGCATCACCGACCATGACACCTTGGGCGGGGACGAGGAAAAAATCGCCGCGATGAAAAAATGCGGCTTGCCCTTCCTGCGGGGATGGGAAATTTCCACCGTCACCGACAGAAAGGTACATATTCTCGGCTACAACTGCAAATTCGGTTCCGCATATTCAGCCTTTCTCGAAAAGAGAAAGGAGGAGGCACTCGAGCGCACCGAGAAGATGATGCTGCTTGCAAACGCCTTTTTAAAGGTCAACGTCACCCTTCGCGACGTCGAGGAGGAGTGCTGCCTCGAGGGGAACGTACTGCACCCCATCTACACTTCCCGCGCCTATATGAAGGTTTTGCACCGCGAGGGGAACGGCATCGAAATTTTCACCGAACTCTTCGACAAGGGGAAGCCCGCCTATGTCACCCCCCGCCGTCCCCGTCCCGAGGAGGCGATAAAGGTCATTCACGAACTCGGCGGCGTCGCCGTCCTCGCCCATCCCGGGAGAATGCGTCTCGAGGGCAAAGAGGACCTTCTGAACATGCTCGTCCGTGAGGGGATCGAAGGTATGGAATGTTACTATACGACGCATACTGTCACAGAGACGGAGAGCTACCTTGCCTTTGCCCATAAACATGGGCTCTTTGTCACGGGGGGATCGGATTTCCACTTCGACGGGGGAAGGCCCACGTTCGGAAAGCCCGATTACACCGTGGACGAGAGATTTCTCGCCAAGGTGACGCTGTCTTAAAGGAGGCGGCATTGATTTCAGCCGATCTTGCGGCGTTCCTCCTGTTGGGGAACGCCCTTTTTTGTTCCGCATACTGCTGCCGGGTGCCCAAGGGCGTCAAAATCGACGGCTGCGATGTGGGCGGACTCTCCTTTTCCCGCGCGGAGAAGTGTGTCCGCGAAAATCTTTATAAGCGGCTTTCACCCATCGTCATCCATGCGCCGACGGGCGATCTTATTCTCGAGAAAGAACTTGTATTGCGTGACAACGCCTCCGCCCTCGTGCGGAGCGCAAAGCGCGGGGAGTGCCTCTCGCTCTCCTATTCGCGGGAATTTCCCGACCTCGAGAGCGTTTTATACGAACTCTGCGAGAAGAACGCACGGCAGGCACGCTCTGCCGAGCTCTCCTTTTCGGAGAGGGGATTTTCCTATTCTCCGCACACGATCGGAGTCGCCTGCGACTATCATAAACTCGTTTCGGACGTGACAGCACTGCTTCCGACGGGGGGAGAGGCGACCCTGTCCGTCAAAAATTATTCTCCCTCCGTCACCGAGGAGACCCTTAAGAAACGGACGAGACTCCTTTCTTCCTTCACGACCTGTTTCGACGGAGACAATCTTCCGCGCAGCCACAACATCGCGCTCGCGGCGTCCCGCATTTCGGGCACCGTTTTAAATCCCGGAGAGGAATTTTCCTTCAACGGCGTTGTGGGGGAGCGGACGGCGGAGAACGGCTTTCATCCCGCCCCCGTCATTATGGACGGGGAATATGTCCAGGGGGTGGGCGGCGGCGTCTGCCAGGCGAGTTCCACCCTCTTCGGCTGTATTTTGCGCGGAGGGCTCAAAGTGAGAGAGTCCCATCCGCACTCTCTGCCCATCGGCTATGTGCCGCCTTCCCTCGACGCGATGGTCTCCTCCGCCTCCGACTTGAGATTTTACAATGCCTATCCCTTTCCCGTCTACCTTTTGGGACGGGCAGGACGGGGGAGCGTGAGCTTTTTTCTCTACGGAATGCCGGACGGAAAGAAGTATGAGACGGAGAGCGTCGTCCTCTCGAAGATCCCGCCGGGAGAGGACGAGATCGTCGAAGGGGAGAGGGGAGTTCTCCGCGAGGGGAAGGAGGGAGTCTTGAGCGAGAGCTATCTTCTCGTGTACGACGAGGGGGGAGCCCTTCTCTCCCGCACGAGGATAAGGCGGGACTGCTATCTTCCGACCCGCCGAAGGGTGGGAAATCTGCCCGCCGAGGAGCAAATTCCCTTTAATGAGGGAGAATTGCCCCTTTTTCGGAAAGAAAATTTCATTTCGCCCTGAAAACCGCTTGCAAAATTTTTGCAATTCCTCTATAATAATTCGGTAACTTCGGGCGTTCCTCTGCCGTTGCGCCGAAAAGGTTCGGGCAAAATTCAAAGCGGGTATGAACTCCTATTGGTATTTCGGAGGTTAAAAATGAAAGGTTTGATCGAGGCGATCGAGAGAGAGGGCCTCAAGGAAAACGTCCCTCAGTTCAAGGTCGGCGATACCGTCAGAGTCGGCTATCGCATCATCGAGGGCGGCAAGGAGAGGATCCAGAACTTCGAGGGCGTCGTCATCGCAAAGAAGCACGGCGGAATCCGCGAGACGTTTACCGTCCGCAGACTGTCCTTCGGCGTGGGCGTGGAGCGCTGCTTCCCCCTGCATTCGCCCAAGGTCTCCTATGTCAACGTCGTCCGTTCGGGCAAGGTGAGAAGGGCAAAGCTCTACTACCTTCGCGGACGCACCGGCAAGGCCGCAAAGATCAAAGAGGACAAGTAAATTCACGAAAAAGAGAGCGGATCGAAAAGATCGGCTCTTTTTTTGAATCTTCATGGAAAAAATCAGATGGGAAATAAAACACAGAATATCGAAATATGCTGCATTTGCGGCAAAATAGCGTATGTTGACGAATGTAAATTTGTAAAATGCCCGCATTGCGGGTTTGAGATCGAACAAGATTGGGATAAATCACATCCCGAGGATATTACCTATCCCTCGCTTGTTTCGGTGTCCCGCGCCAGAGAGCAATTCCGCGCGGGGAAACCCTTTCAGGCGTCCTTCGAGGAATTTCTCAAAGGACTTGATTTTTATGCGGAGATGACCTTTCGGCACAGAGGGATCCTATATTATGTCATGTTTTACGAAGGGAAAATTTGTTTCGGACATGACGGCAACGACCAATTTTATGAGACTTTAGCGGAATTTACGGAAAAGGCAAACATCGACGGACGGCTCTTAAAGGACATTTGGGACGAGGTGGAAAAACCGGGTTATATGAGTTGCTGTGATTAAAGGAGCGCTGTCGCTCCTTTTTTGTCACCGAAGGGATCGACTCTTTTTTCATTCCTCGGAAGGAGGAAGATTTTGTCCGAAAAGGAAAATTTTTTTAAAAAAGCGCAAAAAATCCGTTTACAATTCTTTCTCTTTCGGTTAGAATAAGAGAGGACAATCATAATAAGGAATCTGTACCGCATGAAAAATAAGCTTTCTTTAAAGCATCTGTCAATCTGGAAACGCGCGTTTCTGATCCTCGCGCTCCTCTTCGCCGTCATCGGATTCGGGACTTTGGGCTCCGTGCAATCGGTCGGCAAATTCTACCGTCTTCCCAAGCAGCGCTCGGGCGACGGGATGGAGCCGTCCATCACCTTTCTGCTCGAGGAGCCGGGGCACGGCGAAGAGGGCCACGTTCACAGAGACCTCTATATCAAGAAGATCTATGTCAACGTCGGAACGGCGTACAGCGAATATGGCAGCAGCGTGACGCTGCGCATCGGCTACGGCGTCAGCGTCTCTTCCAAGTTCTATAGCTTTATCGATTACCCCGTGGAAAACCTCTACACCTCGACGACGAAAGAGGGGGGCGCCGTCGAAAAGAGCACGGCAAACACCCTCTACAACTGGGGGACCGTGGAGATGAACTCGAGCGGCTACCGTCTTGCAGTCTATCCCTATTGGCGGCTCACCGCCGTCTATGGGGACGTGATCGTCAACGAAGTGGTCTTTGTCGCCAACGATGCGGACGACTCGGGGGAGGACGTCATTTTGAATGCGACCGTCAGCACCCAGCTCACGAACCTCGCGGAGGAGGATTCTCAGGTCCTTTCCAAGGCGAAGACTCCCATCGACCGCCAGAAAATTCCCTCCCTGTCTCAGTCCTCCTATTTCCGCTTTGCGCCCGAGGAGGTCGCGGCGCTCTCCACTTATTCCGAGCTCAAGCTCGGCAATAACTACGGGACGGGGAACGTCAACCACATGGACAGAATTTACAGCCCGTTCGGACTGGATATCCTCTTTTTGGGACCCTCGATCTTCGGGCTCTCTCCCTTCGGATTCCGCTTCATGCCGATGCTCGCGTCGGTGGGGATCCTCATCTTCTCCTATCTGTTCGTCAAAAAACTCACGGGGAGTGAGAAGGCGGCGTTCTTCTTTTCTCTCCTCTATGCGCTCTGCGGCATGAGCATCTCGCTCGCACATCTCGGCACGCCGCTCATGATCGGACTCTTCTTCTTCATGGCATCCCTCTACTTCTGCTACGGCTTCTTTACAGACGGCATGAGGGCGGCAAAGCTCTCTTCTTCCGTGCCCGTCATTCTGACAGCGTTCTTTGCGGCGGCTTCCGTCTGCACGAACGGCGCCTTCCTCATTCCCGTCCTCGGCATTTGCGGACTCTTTGCGGCGGGCGTCGTCAGACAGCGCAAGAGACTTTACTCCGTCATCTCCGACGAGGCGGACGCCGTTCTCGAGGAGGAAAAAACAGAAACTGCAGAGGGAGAAAATGCTCCCGACGAAACGGGCAGAAAGAGGATCGCAAAGCTGGTGACGGACGCAAACTATATCCGCACCGTCTCGACCGTGCTCTTCACCGTCATCCTCGTCCTCGGATTCTTCCTCATCTCCATTCTGGCGCTTTTGCCCCTCTATCAGACGTATATCAAGGTCCTCGACGACCCTGCGAACCCGCAGAAGGGGATCTTCTACTTCCTGTTCACGGCATTTGCGGGAGGATTTTCGGGAGACAACGGCGTCGCAAATCTCTCCTCGCCGTTCAGCTTCGTCTACGTCCTCTTCAACGGCACGGGAACTGTCCATGCGCTCACGGCGGGAGGGATCCTCGTCTCGATCGCGGGAATGCTGCTCGGTCTGATCGGTTTGATCTTTATGCTCGTGAGAGTCTGCCGCGACAAGTCTCCCTATAAGACGGAATTTGTGCTGCTTCTGATCGGCTTCGTCCTTTCGCTCGTCACGGCGTTCTTTGCAAAGGGAGGGCTTGCCTTCCTGCTCCTTGCCGACCTCTTCCTCTTCGCCTTTGCGGCGCTTTCGCTGGGCGAGGGCGTCACGGAGGAGGGCGCAGGCAAAAAACAGAGGATCGCGATCGTCCTGGGAACGGTCCTTGCCGCAATTTGCTTTGCGCTGTTTGCGGTGTTCACCTTCTCGATCCCGCTTCCCGAAGGGATCGTAGGGATCCTTGTCAAATAAAAACATAGGAAGAGGAGGAAATATGATCGCAAAAGTTCACTGTTTTGCATTGAACGGGCTGGAAGGAGTGCCGGTAGAGGTCGAAACGGACATCAACCGCGGACTGCCGAGCTACGACATGGTCGGTCTGCCCGACGCCGCCGTCAAGGAATCCAAGGAGCGCGTGCGCTCAGCACTCAAAAACAGCGGATTTACCTTTCCTCTCTATAAAATTACCGTTAATTTTGCGCCCGCCGATATCCGGAAGGAGGGCGCATCCTTTGATTTGGCGGTCGCGGTCAGTCTGCTCAAGGCGACCGACCAGCTTTCGGGCGCGGAGACGGACGATCTTGTCTTTTTGGGGGAGCTGGGCTTGAACGGCGAACTGAGACCCGTCAACGGACTTCTTCCCATCATGATCTCCGCCAAGGGCGCGGGCTTTACCAAGTTCATCATTCCCGCGGACAACGCAAAGGAGGCGAGGTTTTTGGAAGGCACGGAAATTTATCCCGCCGAAAACCTGACGAAAGTCTGTGCGCACCTGCTCGGTTTTACGCCCATTCCCAAGCTCGAGACGGTGGGCTATATGATCGCCTCGGGAAATCATTACGCCGCCGATCTGCAGTTCGTCAAGGGACAGCCGATCGCACGGCGTGCGCTCGAAATTTCCGCCGCCGGCGGACACAATTTGCTCATGGTCGGCCCGCCCGGAACGGGCAAGACGATGCTCGCCCGCTGTATCCCGACCATTCTTCCCGACCTCACCTTCGAAGAGGCGCTCGAAATTACCAAGATCCACTCCGTCGCGGGAATTTTGGGACAGGAGGGCATCGTCACCGAGCGTCCCTTCCGCACGCCGCACCACACGGCGTCGACCGTCTCTCTGTGCGGCGGCGGAAACCGAGTCGTGCACCCCGGGGAAATTTCCCTCGCGCACGGCGGCGTCCTCTTTCTCGATGAACTTCCCGAATACAAGCGCTCCTCGCTCGAGGCGCTTCGCCAGCCCCTCGAGGACGGCTGCATTTCCGTCTCCCGCGCCGCGGGAACGGTTACATACCCCTCCCGGTTCATTCTCTGCGCGAGCATGAACCCCTGTCCCTGCGGGAATTACGGCTCCAAAAAGCTCACCTGCTCCTGTTCGCCCGCGGAGATCAGAAGATACCGCAAAAAAGTCAGCGGGCCCCTGCTCGACCGTATCGATCTTCAGGTGGAAGTCGATAATCTGGATTACGACGACATCGTCACCGAGCGCGGCTCGGAGCCCTCGAGTGCGGTCAAGGTGCGGGTTAACCGCGCGAGAGATGTGCAGCGGGCACGCTTCAAGGACACGGGTCTGAACACCAATGCCGAGATGGGGGAGCGCGAGATCGGCAAATTCTGCAAGCTCGACGGGGAATGCGAAGAAATTTTGGGAGAAGCCTTCGAGCGGCTCTCCCTCTCGGCAAGGGCGAGGGCGCGCATCATCAAGGTCGCCCGCACGATCGCCGACCTTGATGGGAAACAATCCATCGAACCCAAACATATCTATGAGGCGGTTTCCTACCGTCTGCAGGAGAGGCTCTGATATGCAGTACACGAAAGACGAAGAGGCATTGATCTGGCTCACCCTCTGTTCGGGACTCGATTTTCGGGAAAGCGAGAGAATGCTCTCCCTTGTCCCTTCCCCGCATATGCTCTTCGAGCAATTCGAGGAACTCGTTCCGCGTGCGGTCCCGCAGGAGCGGAGAGCCGTCCTTCAAAAGAGTAATCTTGCACAGAGGAATACGGAACTTTCAAACGCCCTATCCCGCATGGAAAAGAAAAACTATTTTGCGGTCACGAGGGTGACGGAGGACTATCCGGAGCAGCTTGCTGCGATCGATACCCCGCCGCTCGTACTCTTCGGCGCGGGCAACCGTGCACTCTTGAAGGAAAAGATCTTCTGTATCGTCGGCTCCCGAAGAACGCCTCCCCAGGCGATGAAATACGGGGAGAAGTTCGCGGAGGAACTTTCCGACTATTTTGCGATCGTGACGGGACTTGCGGAGGGCGGCGACCTTTCCGCGCTGCAAGGGGCGCTGAAAAAGAAGCGTGCGATCTGTGTGCTTCCCTGCGGTCTCAACGAATGCTATCCCGCCGCGCATTCCGATTTCAAGGAAAAAGTCAAAAAGGACGGCTTGCTCTTGAGCGAGTCCCTCGACGATAAGACGAGACAGTATTCCTTCTATGCGCGGAACCGCATTCTGGCGGGGATCTCGCTGGGAACTCTCATTCTCTCGGCGGGAGAGAGGAGCGGAACGCTCATCACCGCAAACGCCTGCCTGAATTACGGCAGGGAGCTGTTCGCGATCCCCTACGATCTGAGTGTGCCGCAGGGCAGGGGATGCAATTTGCTCATTCAACAGGGAGCTTATCTTTGTCTCGGTTCGGAAAATATTTTAAACAATTTCGGCATATTCATGAAAGAAAAGCCGACTCTTCCCGAACTTACGAAAGAGGAAAAGGAAATTTTAACGACGCTTGCGGACGGCGAGGAACTGCACGCCTCCGTCATCGCCCAGCGGGCGAAGATCGAAATTTTCGAGGCGTTCGCCATTCTTGCAAAACTCGAGATGAAACAGGTCGTCGTCAAGACGGGCGGAAATTGTTATAAAATCATCGGCTGAAGCCGCACAGAGGTTTTTATGGATCTTATCATCGTGGAGTCTCCCTCCAAAGCGAAAACCATTTCCAAATATCTCAAGGGGAAATACCGCGTCGACGCGTCCGGCGGACACATCCGCGACCTTCCGCAGAAGTCGCTCGGCGTCTCGATCGAGAAGAATTTCGAACCCCGCTATGTGATATTTCCCGGAAAGGAGGACATCATCAAGCGTCTGACGGACGAGGCAAAGCGTGCGGAGCACGTCTATCTCGCAACCGACCCCGACCGCGAGGGAGAGGCGATCTCCTGGCATTTGCAGACGGTTCTGGGACTCGACGGCAATCTTGCAAACAGGATCGAGTTCAACGAAATTTCTCCCAAAGCCGTCGCAAGCGCCCTCGAACATCCGAGAAAGGTCAACTTCAACCTGGTGGACGCCCAGCAGGCGCGGCGCGTCCTCGACCGGCTCGTCGGCTACAAGCTCTCTCCTCTTCTCAACAACAAGATCAGGAACGGGCTCTCGGCGGGCAGAGTGCAGTCGGTCGCCCTTCGGCTCGTCGTCGACCGCGAGCGGGAAATTCAGGGGTTCGTTCCCGAGGAGTTCTGGAATATCTACGCGGAACTTCGGGACAAGGAGAAGAAATTCTCTCCCTTCAAGGCTTCCCTCGAAAAACATCGCGGCAAAAAGATCAAGATCAAGAACAAGGAGCAGGCGGACGAGATCCTCTCCGCGCTCAAAGCGGGAGAGTATTTTGTCTCCGCCGTCAAAAAGAGCATCACAAAGTCCCATGCGCCCGCGCCCTTCACGACGAGCACGCTGCAGCAGGACGCCTCCAACAAGCTCGGCATGACCGCGCCGGAGACCATGCTCATGGCGCAGCACCTCTACGAGGGCATCGACGTCGAGGAAGAGGGGCACATCGCCTTCGTCACCTATATCCGTACCGACTCCACCCGTATCTCCGAGGACGCGCGTCAGAGCGCGAAAAAATTCATTCTCGAAAAGTACGGCAAGGAATACTATCCCGAAAAGCCCAACTTCTACGCCTCCAAAAAGGGGGCGCAGGACGCGCACGAGGCGATCAGACCCATCGACATCACGCTCACGCCCGAACGCGCCAAGAAAATGCTCGACAAGAAGCATTTCAACGTCTACAAACTCATCTATGAGCGCTTTCTCGCCTCGCAGATGGCAGAGGCTCTCTATGACAGTATGCAGATCGAGATCGAGAACGGGGAATACGGGCTCAAGGCGAGCGGAAGAACCCTCCGCTTTGCGGGCTTTACCGCCGTCTATCAGGACTATAAAAAAGAGGACGAGGAGGACGCGGGAAAACTCCTGCCCCCCCTCAAGGAGCAGGACGCGCTCGACTCTCTCTCCGAAAAGGGAGAGCAGAAATTCACAAAGCCGCCCGTCCGCTACACGGATGCCTCTCTCGTCAAGGCGATGGAGGACAAGGGCATCGGCCGTCCCTCCACCTACGCCTCCATCATTTCCGTCCTCAACAAGCGGAAATACGTCACCAAGGATGGGAAATATATGGTCCCCACCGAGGTCGCTTACAGTATCACCGACATGCTCGTCAAGTACTTTACGGACGTCATGGACGTCGGCTTTACCGCCGAGATGGAGGATAAACTCGACGAGATCGAGGAGGGCGGAAAGGATTGGCACAGTATCATCGCCGAATTTTATCCTCCCTTTGAGAAGAAGCTCCGCTTTGCGGGCACCGACGGCGACGAGATGACGGAGATCCTCTGCGAAAAGTGCGGGCACCCCATGGTCCGCAAGAACGGAAAGTACGGAAAATATCTTGCCTGTTCCAACTATCCCGCCTGCTCGAACATCGTCAGCGAGACGAAGGCGGAAGTCACCGACACACCCTGCCCCAAGTGCGGCGCGATGATGACGGTCAAGACGGGCAGATACGGAAAATTCCTCGCCTGCCCCAACTATCCGACCTGCAAATCGACGCTTCCCTTCGAGACGGCCCCCAAGACGGAGGAGACGGAGGGGATCTGTCCCGAGTGCGGAAAGCCCACCAAGAAGCTCTTTTCGAGGGCGGGAAAGGCATATTACGGCTGCACGGGGTATCCCGTCTGCCGCTTCATGAGCTGGGACGTGCCGACGGGCGAGAAGTGCCCCGTCTGCGGCGGCGCCATGGTCAAGACCGCAAAGGGAGCCGTAAAGTGCTCCAATAAGGACTGCTCCACCAACGCGGGCAAGGAAAGGCGCGGGAAGAGGGAAAATGCCTCGTAAGATTCCCGTCGTCGGCGGGGGACTCGCGGGCGCGGAAGCGGCGCTCTATCTTGCCTCGAAGGGGGTCGAAGTCGAACTCTTCGAGCAAAAGCCCGCACACTTTTCCCCCGCACACCAGAGCTCTGATTTTGCGGAACTCGTCTGTTCCAACTCGCTCAAGAGCGACGACGTCGATTCCAACGCCTGCGGACTCTTGAAAGAGGAATTAAGAAGACTTCATTCCGTCGTCATGGAGGCGGCGGAACATACGCGCGTCCCCGCAGGGGGCGCGCTCGCCGTAGAGCGCGAAAAATTTTCCGCCTACATCACCCAAAAAATCAACACATGTCCTCAAATTCATGTGCGCCGCGAGAGAGTCACAAGCCTTCCCGAGGAGGGGATCGTCGCGACGGGCCCTTTGACAGAAGGGGAACTCTTTGAGGACATTCAACAAAAATTCGGACCTTCCCTTCATTTTTTCGACGCGTCCGCACCCATCGTCTCGGCGGAAAGTATCGACATGGGTCACGTTTTTTGCGCCGATCGCTACGGAAAGGGGACGGGCGACTATCTCAACTGCCCCCTCACAAAGGAAGAATATGAGCGCTTTGTAGAGGAACTTTTGAGCGCGGAGCGGGCGAAACTCCACGACTTCGAAGTCTTCGAGGGCTGTATGCCCGTCGAGATCATGGCATCCCGCGGAGAAGACGCGCTGCGCTTCGGCACCTTCAAGCCGGTGGGACTTATCGATTCGGACGGAACGAGGCCCTACGCCGTTCTGCAACTCAGAAAGGAAAATGTCGCGGGGACAAGCTATGGGCTCGTCGGCTGTCAGACGAATCTGAAATTTCCCGAGCAGAAGAGGGTCTTCTCTCTGATCCCCGCCCTCAAAAATGCAGAGTTCGAGCGCTTCGGCGTCATGCACCGCAACACCTATCTCCAATCGCCCGATGTTCTGAATGCCGATTTTTCGACAAATTCCAACCCCATGCTCTACTTTGCGGGGCAGATCACGGGCGTCGAGGGCTATGTCGAGAGCGCGATGAGCGGGCTTCTCGCTGCGATGAATCTCTATAACAGGTTGAGGGGAAAGGAAGTTCCCCCGCCCGAGGACACCTGCGTCTCGGGCGCGCTCTCCCGCTATGTGGCGGCGCCGAACGCCCATTTCGAACCCATGAACGCAAATTACGGCATTCTGCGCCCCCTTCCCGTCAAAGATAAGCGGGAAAAACACCGTCTCATGGCGGTCCGTGCGCTGGAAGAGATCGAAATTTTCAAATCGCTCTCCGTTTGAAAGAGCTTCAAACGGGTTATACAAGTAAAGAAAAGGAGTATCAAATGGAATTTCACGGAACGACGATCTGTGCCGTCAAGAAGGACGGCGTGACCGCGATTGCGGGCGACGGACAAGTCACGATGGGCGAACATGTCGTCTTCAAGAACAATGCGATCAAGGTGAGAAGAATTTACGGCGGCAAGGTGATCTTGGGCTTTGCGGGGAGTGTGACCGACGCCTTCTCCCTCACCGAGCGCTTCGAGGGGATGCTCAACAAGTTTGCGGGCAATCTCATGCGCTCTGCGGTGGAGCTTGCAGACCTGTGGCGTTCGGACAAGATCGGCAGAAAGCTCGACGCGATGATGATCACGGCGGATAAGGACACCCTGCTCATTCTCTCGGGGACGGGGGAAGTCATCGAACCGGACGAGGGAGTCTGCGCCATCGGCAGCGGGGGAAACTATGCCCTCGCCGCGGCGCGTGCCCTTTATCAGAACACGGACTTTTCGGCGGAGGAGATCGCGAGAAGGTCTCTCAAGATCGCCTCGGAGATCTGCGTCTACACGAACGATCACATCATCTGCGAAACGGTCTGAAGGAGAGGTTTCTATGAATTTATCACCCAAACAGATAGTCAGCGAACTCAATAAGCATATCATCGGACAGGACGAGGCGAAGAAGGCGGTCGCCATCGCCCTCCGCAACCGTTACCGCCGCGCACAGCTCTCCCCCGAGCTTCGGGAGGAGATCACCCCCAAGAACATCATCATGAAGGGCCCGACGGGCGTCGGCAAGACGGAGATCGCAAGGCGGCTCGCAAAGCTCGTCAAAGCTCCGTTTATCAAGGTGGAGGCGACGAAGTACACCGAGGTCGGCTACGTCGGAAAGGACGTCGAGGGCATGGTCCGCGACCTCGTCGAGTGCGCCGTGCGGCTCGTCAAGGACGAGAAGATGGCGGAGGTCAACGCCGCCGCGACGGACGTCGCCGAGAAGAAGATGGTAAAGCTCCTCGCGGAGCTCAAGAAGAGCGAGCGGGGAGAGACCCCGCATGAAATTTTCGAGCAGAATCTTCTCGAATCGTTGCGAAAGGGGGAGTTTGACAGCCTTGTCATCGAGGCGGACGTCAAGGAGGAGCCCAAGGCGATGGAACTCATTCCGGGCGCTGCGGCGATCAACTTGGGGTCCCTCTTCTCGAGTATGCTCAAGGACAACAAAAAGCACCGCAAACTGACCGTCAAGGAGGCGTTCAAGTTCTTCGTCGCCGAGGAGGCGGACAAGCTCATCGACAATGACGCCGTCACCGACGAAGCCCTCCGAAGAGCCGAAAACGACGGCATCATCTTCATTGACGAGATCGACAAGATCGCGGGCAAGGAGAACACGGGCGGCGCGGATGTCTCCCGCGAGGGAGTCCAGCGGGACATTCTTCCCATCGTGGAGGGCAGCACGGTCATGACCAAGTACGGCGCGGTCAAGACGGACTACATGCTCTTCATCGCGGCGGGGGCATTCCATGTTTCGCGGATCGAGGACCTCATTCCCGAACTTCAGGGCAGGTTCCCCGTCTCCGTCGAGCTCACGTCGCTCACCAAAAAGGACTTTATCGACATTCTCACGAACACGGAACACTCCCTCACGCGGCAATATGCCGTCCTTCTCGCCGTGGATAACATCGACTTGAAGTTCACGCCCGACGCGATCGAGGCGATCGCCGAAATTTCCGAGGAGATCAACCTGACGAGCGAGGACATCGGAGCAAGACGGCTGCACACCGTCATGGAATATCTTTTGGAGGACATTTCCTTCAATGCGGGAGGGGACTATCCCCCCGTCACCGTGGAGATCAACCGCGCCTATGTCGAGGAGCACCTGAGCAAGATCACCAAGGACAGAGACCTCAAAAAATATGTGCTTTAAGGGGGAAACATGATCAACATTCCCA
The DNA here is from genome assembly GCA_947589565.1 of uncultured Clostridia bacterium. GTDB lineage: Bacteria > Bacillota > Clostridia > Christensenellales > Borkfalkiaceae > Gallimonas. The sequence continues at coordinate 19,781 of CANQBW010000028.1, forward strand.
AGGGGACCAAGGACATCCTGCCCTCGCAGGTGTACGCATGGCAATATATCGAAAGAGTGGCGCGGGAGACGGCGGAGAAGTTCGGCTTTTCGGAGATTCGCACGCCCGTCTTCGAGCACACCGAGCTCTTCTCCCGCGGCGTGGGGGACACGACGGACATCGTCTCCAAGGAGATGTACACCTTTTTGGACAAGGGGGGACGTTCGATCACCCTTCGTCCCGAAGGGACGGCGGGCGTCGCCCGTGCCTTCGTCGAAAACGGACTTCAAGGGGGCGTTCTGCCCTTCAAGGCGTACTACCTCTTCTCCGCCTACCGCTATGAGCGGCCGCAGGCGGGAAGACTGCGCGAATTTCATCAGTTCGGCGCGGAGCTTTACGGCGCCTCTTCGCCCGCAGCGGATGCGGAAGTCATCTGCCTCGCCGAGAAGTTCTTCGAAAATTTGGGACTCAAAAAGAACGAACTGCACATCAATTCCATCGGCTGCCCCGAATGCAGAAAGAAATATCATGAGGCATTGCGGGAATATTTCAGACCCCATCTTGCAAAAATGTGTCCCGATTGCAACGCACGCTTCGAAAAGAACCCCATGCGGATGCTCGACTGCAAGGTCGAGGAGTGCAAGAAGATCACTTCGGGCGCACCGAGAATGCTCGACTTTCTGTGCGACGATTGCAGGGCGCACTTCGAGAGCGTCAAGGAGCTCTTGACGGGTGCGGGAATTTCCTTCACGGTGGACCCTTCCATCGTGCGCGGGCTCGACTATTACAGCCGCACCGTCTTCGAATTTTCCTCGAAGGCGGCGGGGGCGCAGGGAGCCGTCCTCGGCGGGGGAAGATACGACGGACTTCTCGCCCAAATGGACGCAAAACCCACACCTGCCGTCGGATTTGCCGTCGGGATCGAGCGGCTCTTGATGGTGCTCGAGGCGGAGGGGATCAAAATTCCCGAGCCGAAGAAAATCAAATGTTATTTGGCGGGCATGGACCCCGCCTCCCGCAAAAAGGCGTTTTTGCTCGCGGAGGAATTGAGAGGAGAGGGGATCTCCTGCGAGGTCGACCTCATGGAACGATCTTTAAAGGCGCAATTTAAGTATGCGGACAAGCTCGGTGCGGAATTTGTCGCCGTCATCGGCGAGAGCGAACTTGAAGAGGGGGCGGCAGAGGTCAAACATATGTCGGATTCCTCCTCCGAGCGCGTGAAATTCGAAAAAATGGCGCAATATTTACTTGAGAGGTGATGCAATGATTGAGGAAATGACGGGACAGGAACTCGACAAACTCGTCGAATCGGGCGAGACGGTCGTCTGTGATTTTTGGGCAACCTGGTGCGGCCCCTGCAGAATGCTCGGACCCATTCTCGAAAAACTTTCGGGGGAATTTGAGGGAAGGGCGAAGTTCGTCAAGGTGGACGTCGACAAAAACGGCGACCTTGCGGCGTCCTTGGGGATCTTTTCGATCCCCGAAGTGTACGTCTTTGCGGACGGACAGGTCAAGACCCATAACTTAGGCTTTCTTCCCGAGGAAGAGATGAGGGAGTTTTTGGAGAAGAATATATAGGTTTCGTCGAATTTCTTTCTGCGGAATAAATTCGACGAGGAAATGGGCTCTCGTACCTTCACTTGCCCCGGTTCGGCGGTAGCGCCCGCCTCACCACGCCTCGCCACCAGCTCGGCTGTCGCGTTGCGCTCACAGCCCACCGGGCTGTTGAGCAGGAATGCAACGCTCCACTCTCGTTCGTTTCAAACGACAATAAGCGTGCGGTGGCTCGCAAACAGGTTGCGCTTATGGAAAATTGTGATTTCCCAACGCGCCTTTTATTGAGAACTTTTACCGATGTCATGTTGAGCAGCCGCGCCGCACACATTTTTGTGTGCGGCGCGGCGTCGTCGAAACATCCCCTCGGTCGTTAGATTGTTGTATAAGGTTTTGTCGCTCACTCAAGGGGATTTCTCGACTACGCTCGGAATGACATCGGTTTTTACTGTCATTCTGAGTGGAGCGTAGCGGAATCGAAGAATCCCCCCGGTCGTTAGAATGTAACCAAAGGGGCGCGGGCGGCGGAAGGCCGCCCGCGGCCGCTTTTTAAAAATATTCTCGGGAAGTCGAATAATTTGCTTGCAGGAAAAGTTTTTCTGTGATATAATGTGGCAAAAAGAAAAAATTATCTCAAAAGGAGCTTTGAATCATGATCGATATGTCCTGTATCCGCAACGCGGATCCCGAAATCGCGGACGCGATGGAACTCGAACTCAAGCGCCAGCGCGGCAACCTCGAGCTCATCGCCAGCGAGAACATCGTCTCTCCCGCAGTCATGGCGGCGATGGGGAGCCATCTCACCAACAAGTATGCGGAGGGCTATCCCGGAAAGCGCTATTACGGCGGCTGCGAGTTTGTCGACATCGCCGAGAACCTCGCGCGCGACCGTCTCAAACAGCTCTTCGGCTGCGAGCACTGCAACGTCCAGCCCCACAGCGGCGCGCAGGCGAACTTCGCGGTCTACTTCGCAATGCTCAAGCCCGGCGATACCATCATGGGCATGAACCTCTCCCACGGCGGACACCTCACCCACGGCTCTCCCGTCAATATTTCGGGAATGTATTTCAATATCGTCCCTTACGGCGTCTCCGAGGAGACCGAGACCATCGATTATGACGCGATGGAGAAGATCGCGCTCGAGAGCAAGCCCAAACTCATCGTCGCGGGCGCGAGCGCATATCCCCGTTTCATCGACTTTGCAAGGATCCGCGAGATCTGCGACAAGGTCGGCGCACTCATGATGGTCGACATCGCGCACATCGCAGGTCTCGTCGCTGCGGGCGTACATCCCTCTCCCGTTCCTTATGCGGATTTCGTCACTTCCACGACCCACAAGACCCTTCGCGGACCCCGCGGAGGCGTCATCATGTGCAAGGAGCAGTACGCGAAGGCGATCGATAAGGCGATCTTCCCCGGCACGCAGGGCGGCCCTCTGATGCACACGATTGCGGCGAAGGCAGTCGCCTTCCACGAGGCGCAGTCTCCCGCATTCAAGGAATACCAGAAGCAGGTCGTCAAGAACGCGGCAGCTATGGCAAAGAAATTCACGGAGAACGGCGTCCGCCTCGTCTCCGGCGGCACGGATAACCATTTGATGCTCGTCGACCTTCGCAAGGAGAACATCACGGGCAAGGAGCTCGAGGCGCTCCTCGACAAGGCGCACATCACCGCCAACAAGAACACCATTCCCTTCGAGACGACCTCTCCCTTCATCACGAGCGGCATCCGAATCGGTACGCCCGCGATCACTTCCCGCGGACTCAAGGAGGAGGACGCCCGCACCGTTGCGGACCTCGTCACCGAAGTCATCCGCGGCAAAGAGGGCGCCGTCGAAGAGGTCGGCAAGAAAGTCACCGCCTTCTGCGAGAAGTTCCCGATCTACCAGAACGATATCCATTAAAAGTTTCGAACGAAATCTTTCCTTCGGAAATATTTACGTTCGAGGAAATAAGCTCTCGAGTTCCCAAAACTTGGTCGTCTCGTTCGTTTCAAACGACAATAAGCGTGCTGTGGCTCGCAAACAGGGGCGTGCAGCGCAGGGAAACCCTGCTTGCACCGTGGGATTTTTGGAACGTCCTGTCGATAGCTTGGGGGATCCATTCGACTTCACTTCGCTTACGCTCGTTCCGCTCAGGATGACATCGCTTTGTACATTCCTTCCTGTCATTCCGAGCGTAGTCGAGGAATCCCCTCGACGATAAATATTGCGAAGCAAGATTTTCGTCGAAAAATAAAAAACTTTCTTTGGGGCGGAGTGAAATTCTCCACCGGCAGTAAAGTCTGCGAAGAGGCGCATATGCGCCTCCCGAACGGGTG
>CANQBW010000029.1 GCA_947589565.1 uncultured Clostridia bacterium
ACGGATTTAGTACACTCCTTCGGGTTTTCCTCGCGCTCCTTGTCTTGCTTGCTTCTGAAAAGAGTACTTCGCTTTTGACTGCTATTACGATACTCTTCCCATAAGCTTCGCAATACTGTGTCGCGCTGCGGCAACCCTCAGTCATGTACGGATTTAGTACACTCCTTCGGGTTTTCCTCGCGCTCCTTGTCTTGCTTGCTTCTGAAAAGAGTACTTCGCTTTTGTTACTTTTTTTACGAATACGAAATTTCTCCCTCTTGTCATCCTGAGCGGAGTGTTGCATTAGCAACACGAAGTCGAAGGATCTCGTCCTTAAGCGGAATCGCTTTGATACTGTCTTTCCCGAAAGACGAGCGTTGTTACTTTTTTTACGAATACAAAAAAAGTAACCAAAAAAAATTCCGGGACACTTGCGATGTGTCCCGGACCCCGCAACGCTTTTTTGTTCGGTAACAAACAAGTCTGTTTTAAACGTGTCATTCTGAGCGGAGTGACGCGCAGCGGAACGGAGTCGAAAGTGAGCGTAGCGAACGGGAATCCCCTAAATGAGCAGACAACCGCCCTTTGTTCTAAAAAATGCGCGGAGCAGAATCGCCATTCCTGTTTGCGCACTACGGTTACGCACATTGTTGTGAAGGCGACCGTGAGAGTTAGCGGGTTAAGGCGCAAAAGTCAATTTCCTCGAACGAAAGATTCCGCAAGAAGATTTCGTTCGAAAAATTATAGGTGTTTTATGAATATCGCCGAAATCAAACCATACGATATCGCCAACGGAGAGGGAGTTCGAGTTTCCCTCTTCGTTTCGGGTTGCAGGAGGCATTGCAAGGGCTGTTTCAACGAGATCGCCTGGGATTTCTCCTACGGCAAGCCCTTCGACGGGGAGATTGAGCAAAAACTTCTCGACTATCTTTCCCCCGACTACATCGCGGGGCTGACCCTTCTCGGCGGCGATCCCTTCGAGCCCGAAAACCAGAGGGCTCTTTATCCCTTCGTCAAAGAGGTCAAAGAGCGCTTTCCGCAAAAGGACATCTGGTGTTACACGGGCTATACGTTCGAGAACGGCACCCTCAAGGAACCTCAGGTCAAGACGGAGGTCACCGAGAAGCTCATTTCTCTCATCGACGTGCTTGTCGACGGCAGATTCGAGGAGAGTTTGAAGGACATCCGCCTCAAATTCCGCGGCTCCTCCAATCAACGGCTCATCGACGTCAAACAAACTTTAAAAAGGGGAGAGATCGTGCCCTACGCCCTGCGCTAAATTAATATTCAGGGCAAAAAATATGCAGAAAATACATGAAAAAAGTAGACAAAGAACTTCGTCGGTGATATAATAAATCAAGAAAATTTTTTCGGAAGGAGCGGATATGAAGAACTTGAACATCCTGACCATTATCGTCATGTTTGCGGTAGTGCTTGGTTTGGGTTTCGCTGCGCTCAATTTCTACCTCGTGAAAAAGCTCAAAGAGGGGAATGAGAGAATGCAGTACATCGCCGCAAAGATCCGTGAGGGCGCGAACGCATTCATCTATTACGAATACAAGATCGTCGCCATCATCGGACTTGTCGTTGCGGTACTTATGGCGCTGTTCATCGCATGGCAGGCAGGAATTGCCTTTGTCATCGGCGCGGTGATGTCGGCGTCTGCGGGCTTTGTCGGCATGAAGATCGCGACCTATGCGAACGTGCGCGTCACAAACGCCGCAAATGAGACGAGAAACATCGGCAAGACCCTGAAGGTCGCCTTCCGCGGCGGCTCGGTCATGGGCCTCTGCGTGTCGGGCTTCGCACTTTTGGGTGCGATCATCGTCTACTGCATCTTCGGCTGGGTGGCGGGAATGCTCGATTTCAATGGGGCGACTCCCATCGTCGAGTACACCAACTTCATCACCCAACAGAAATACGACATTTCCATCGTGCTTTCGGGCTATGCGCTCGGCTGCTCGATCATCGCGCTCTTCAACCGTGTCGGCGGCGGCATCTATACGAAGGCTGCGGACATGGGCGCGGACCTCGTCGGAAAGACGGAGGCACACATTCCCGAGGATGACCCCCGCAACCCCGCCACGATCGCCGATAACGTCGGCGACAACGTCGGCGACGTCGCAGGATTGGGCGCGGACCTTCTCGAATCCTACATCGGCGCGATCATGGCGACCGTCATTCTCGCGATCGAGCTGTTCGCAAACTCCATGGCGGGCACCATCAGTGCAAGTCTTCTTCAGAAGATGATCCTGTTCCCGCTCCTTTTCTCGGGCGTCGGACTCATCGGCTGCGTCATCGGCATTGCCTTCCCGCTCATAAAGCCGAAACTTTCGGATAACCCGCACATGGAACTCAACATGGCGACCTGGATCTCCGCGGGCGTCACGCTCATCGGCGGATTGGTTCTGTCGCTCCTTCTCTTCCGGAACGAGACAGCGGAAATTCTCAAGAACGCGAAGTTTGCGGTCGGTCCCATCTCTCCTTGGGTCGCCGCTGCGATCGGGATCGTCGCCGGGATCATCATCGGGATCATTTCCGAGTACTACACGAGCTATGACTATAAGCCCACCAAGAACATCGCCCAGTCGAGCAAGGAGGGCGCAGCCCTCACGATCACGCAGGGCATGGCGGCGGGCATGATCTCCACGATGCTCCCCGTCGTCGTCCTCGGCATTGCGATCTTCGTCTGCTTTGCGATCGGCGGCATGTTCGGCGTCGGCTGCGGTGCAATGGGTATGCTCTCCTTCGTCGCTGCGACGGTCTCCGTCGATACCTACGGTCCCATTTCGGACAACGCGGGCGGCATTGCGGAGATGAGCCACCTCGACGAGGAAGTTCGTGCGATCACCGATAAGCTCGACTCCGTCGGCAACACGACGGCTGCGATCGGCAAGGGCTTTGCGATCGGCTCCGCCGCACTTGCGACCATGTCCATGATGTCGAGCTACCTGTATGCGGCAGGAAACGATTTCCTCCTCAATGGTACACAGCTCCTTCTGAATATCATTCGCGGCGATATCATCGTCGGCGCGATCGTCGGTGCGGCGATCCCCTATCTCTTCTCGGGTATGCTCATCAACGCCGTTGCAAAGGCTGCACGGCAGATGGTCGACGAAGTCCGCCGCCAGTTCCATGACAATCCCAAGATTCTGACGGGCGAAGAGGACCCCGATTCCACCAAGTGCGTCAAGATCTCCTCGCAGGGCGCGTTGAAGCAGATGATCGTTCCTTCCATCGTCGCGATCGCGATCCCCGTCGTCTGCGGAATCATCTTTGGACCGGGCTTTGTCGGCGGTATCCTCATCGGCGCAACGCTCTCTGCGATCATGCTCGCGATCTACACGGGCAACGCGGGCGGCGCATGGGATAACGCGAAGAAGTACATCGAATCGGGCGGCGTAGAGGGCGCCAAGAAGGGCGACGAAGCGTACGACGCGACCCACGACGCGGCAGTCGTCGGCGACACCGTCGGCGATCCTTTGAAGGACACCGTCGGACCCTCCCTCGATATCCTCATCAAGATCATGTCCACGATCTCGCTCGTCTGCATCGTTGTCTTCAACAACTTCAACCTGCTCAAACTCACCGGTCTCGACAAGATCTTCGGAGCATAAAAGCAAAATTCTATCCGCCGTCCGGAAATCCGGACGGCGGAATTTTTATTTAATCTGTCATGTTGAGCAGCCTCGCCGCCTGCATGAGCAGGCGGCGAGGCGTCGAATGTCCACCCATTGTTACAAAATGTCACGCAGTTGAGGCTTGATTTTTTCTCGGGGGGATGATAGAATGGAGCCATGAAATACCCGGAGGGATAATAGAATTTAGCCATGGAATACTTCGAAAACATCAAGAGACTCAGAAAAGAAAAGAATTGGACGCAGCAAGAGCTTGCAGAAAAGCTGCAAGTCTCGCGGCAGACGGTCGCGCGCTGGGAGAGCGGCTGGAACGTTCCCAACTTTCTCTCCGCGCAGAAAATGTCCGAGCTGTTCGGCGTGAGCGTGGGGGAGCTGATGACGGGGGAGAACTCTCCCGTATCTACCGAAAAGAATGCGGAGGGACTGCCCTCGCTCATATGGTTTTCCGCGCTGTGTATCGCTTTTGCGGTCTTGTTCCGCGTGTTGGGGAACTTATTGCCCGAATTATCCAAGGCGCTCGGCGCGGTCCTTTTCAGCGCGATCCTTCTTCTCGGCGTTTGGTGGGGGAGCAAGCTCTTGGAAAACTTTCTCAAGACGGACGAAAAGTATGCGCGGAAACTCTACTATAAAATTTGGCGCTTGGGACTCTGGATTTACGGAGCGGCCTTCTGCACCGTCTGTATCGGCTTTTTCGAGAAGGACTTCGCCCCCGAGCTTGAGATCTTCGGCATCGTTTTTTCGGGAACCTTCTGTTTCGTATCTTTGGATACGCTTTTAAGACTTCTCCTTCGCAACAAGATGGTGACGGAGAAAAATCCGCTCAAAATTTGCGACATCATCTTTTTGATTTTGAGCGTACTGTCCCTGACGGCGATCGCAGTCCTTGTGGGAATCAGTGATGAGAGAACTGCAATGATCTACTTTACCGTCTTTTGGACGCTTTTGGGCTTCTTCGGCTGCGGATATTTCCTCTTGCGGACGATCCTTTCCCTTTTTCTATGCCGGAAGAGAAATCAAAAACAGGCAGGGTAAAAACCCTGCCTGTTTTCATCAAGAAGTTACTTTTTCATCTCGTCGCGTACTTCGATGAAGCACTTGACGATGTAGTCGAGGTCTTCCTTGGTGTGCGCCGCGGAGACCTGCGTGCGGATCCTCGCCTTGCCCTTCGGGACGACAGGATAGGAGAACGCGACGACATAGACGCCCTTCTCCATCATTCTGCGTGCCATTTCGACGGCGGTGCGCTCGTCGTAGAGCATGATCGGGACGATGGGGTGGACGCTCTCGATGATGTCGAACTTCGCGTCCGTCAAGAGTTTCCGATAATACTTGGTGTTCTCTTCGAGCTTGTCGCGGAGCGCGGTCGAAGAGGAGAGGTTGTCGATGAGTTTGATCGTCGCCGCGGCGATCGCGGGAGCGAGGGAGTTCGAGAAGAGGTAGGGACGGCTCCTCTGGCGGAGAAGGTCGATGATTTCATGTCTTCCCGAGGTGAAGCCGCCGGACGCGCCGCCGAGCGCCTTGCCGAGGGTCGAGGTGATGATGTCCACCCTGCCCTGCACGCCGCAGTACTCCGCCGTGCCCTTGCCGTGTGCGCCGACAAAGCCGGTCGCATGGCTGTCGTCCACCATGACGAGAGCGTTGTACTTATCCGCAAGATCGCAGATTCCCTTGAGGTTTGCGATGATGCCGTCCATGGAGAACACGCCGTCGGTCGCGATGAGCTTGATCCTTGCGCCCGCCTTGTCCGCCTCGATGAGCTTTGCTTCGAGGTCCGCCATGTCGTTGTTGTGATAGCGGTAGCGGGTCGCTTTGCACAGGCGAACGCCGTCGATGATACTCGCATGGTTGAGCTCGTCGGAGATGACGGCGTCTTCCGCGGTCAAAATCGTCTCGAAGAGGCCGCCGTTTGCGTCGAAGCAGGAGGAGTAGAGAATGGTGTCCTCCGTGCCCAAGAAGCCGCTGATCTTCTTCTCGAGTTCCTTGTGGATATCGAGGGTGCCGCAGATGAAGCGCACGGACGCGCAGCCGAAGCCGCGCTTTTGATAGCAGTCGCAGGCGGCGTCGATGAGGTCCTTGGAATCTGCAAGCCCGAGGTAGTTGTTGGCGCACATGTTGATCATCTTCTCGCCGTCCTGGGCGACGATCTTTGCGCTCTGGGGGGAGGCGATCACGCGTTCGCCCTTGAAGAGCCCGTCTGCCTTGATCTTCTCCACTTCGTCATGATAGAATTTAAGTGCTTCGGTTTTTTTCATAAAGAAATTACTCCTTCAATAATTTTCAGTGAAGCTTGGTCCAGTCGAGCACGACTTTGCCCGAATTGCCGCTGTTCATCGCCTCGAAGCCCTTCTCGAAGTCGCGGACGTCGAAGTGATGGGTGATGATGGGGGAGATGTCGAGGCCGCCCTCGAGCATTGCCTGCATCTTGTACCAGGTCTCGAACATCTGCCTGCCGTAAATGCCGCGGATGTTGATGCAGCGGAAGACGATGTTCTCCCAGTTGATCTTCATGTCGCGCTTGGGGATCCCGAGCATTGCGATCCTGCCGCCGTTGACCATGCTGTCGAGCATCTGGTTGAAGGCGATCTCGCTTCCCGACATTTCAAGGCCGATGTCGAAGCCCTCGTGGATATGTAAGGTCTTCATGACTTCCTTAAGGTCTTCCTTCTTGGTGTTGACGGCGATGACGCCGAACTTTCTTGCAAGGTCGAGACGGTACTCGTTGAGATCGGTGATGACGACGTGGCGTGCGCCGCGGAACTTGGTGATCGCAGCCGCCATGATACCGATGGGGCCTGCGCCCGTAATGAGGACGTCCTCGCCCGTGGGATCATAGGAGAGCGCGGTATGCGTCGCATTGCCGTAGGGATCGAAAATGGAATACATGTCGTCGGAGATGGAGTCGACGCACTTGATCGCGTTCTTGGCGGGAATGACGAGATACTCCGCAAACGCACCGTCGCGGTTGACGCCGACGCCCTTTGCCTCTCTGCACAGATGTCCCTTGCCCGCAAGACAGTTGCGGCAGTGGCCGCAGACGATATGACCCTCGCCCGTCACGCGGTCTCCCACGGAGAAGCCCTCGACGTTTTCACCGACCTCGACGATGTTCCCGACGTACTCGTGACCGATGGTCATCGGCGTCTTGATGGTGTTCTGCGACCATTCGTTCCAGTTGTAAATGTGCAGATCGGTCCCGCAGATGGCTGTCTTCTTGATCTTGATTTTCACGTCGTTCTTTCCGACCTTGGGAACGGGCACTTCGCGCATCCAAAGTCCGACTTCCGGCTTCTCTTTTACGAGAGCAATCATGGTTTCCATAAAAATCTCCTTTTCTTTAACTCTCCGGGTCCTGTCGGATCCCGGGAACATTTTTACGCGAATATTGTAACTCTTTTTTTTGGGAAATACAAGAATTTTTTCGGAAAATTTTCAAATTTGGGCAAGTTTTTTTTGCGAAACTTAAAAAAACGGAAAAAAAAGGCAATCGGGCGCTTTTTATTTGACGAAACTTCTTCATTGCGCTATAATAATAGGGATTATTTACAAGGAGTTTTTTCGGATGAATAAGTTACAGCTCAGAAGATATGCAAAACTGCTCGCAAAGACGGGCGTAGGCGTCAAGAAGGGTCAGTGGGTGATCGTGCAGGCGGAACTCGACCAGCCCGAGTTCGTCGAAATGGTCGTCGAGGAGCTCTACCGCGCGGGCGCGGGAAAGGTCACCGTCGAATTTTCCCATCAGCCCCTTCTGCAATTTGACTATAAATACGCAAAGACGGAGACCCTTGCAAAGACCGAGGATTGGGAAATTGCCAAGTATGAGCTGAGGAAGAAGGAACTTCCCGCCATGCTCTATCTGCGTTCGGCGGATCCCAACGGCCTTGCAGGCATCGACCAGGAGAAATATACCGCCGTCTCCCGTGCGCGCACACAGGTGTTCAAACCCTACCGCGACTTTATGGAGTACAAATATCAGTGGTGTATTGCAGGCGTGCCCTCCAAGGGCTGGGCGAAGAAGGTCTTCCCCGACGTCATGGTCAATTCCGCCGTCGAGAAGCTCTGGAACGCCATTCTCGTCGCCTCCCGTGCGGACGGTCCCGATCCCATCCGCGAGTGGGCGAGACACAACGACGAGCTCGCAAAGCGCAGCGACTATTTGAACCGCCTCAAACTCGTGGGACTCGAATATAAGTCTTCGAACGGCACCGACCTCAAAGTCGGACTCATTCCGGGCAGCAAGTTCCACGGCGGCGGCGGAGACACCCTCAAGGGCAACTACTTCAATGCCAACATTCCGACCGAGGAAATTTACATCTCCCCCAAGGCGGGAGAGGCGGAGGGGATCGTCTACTCCGCAAAACCTTTGAGCTATCAGGGAGAGGTCATCGAGAACTTCTCCGTCCGCTTCGAAAAGGGCAGAGCAGTCGAGGTCAAGGCGGAGAAAAACCAACATCTGCTCGAGAAGATGATCGCCATGGACGAGGGAGCTTGTATGCTCGGCGAGTGTGCGCTGATCCCTTACGATTCTCCCATCAACAATACGGGACTTCTCTTTTACAACACCCTCTATGATGAGAACGCAAGCTGCCACCTCGCGCTCGGCAGAGGCTTCGGCGAAGTCTTGGAGGGCTTCGAGGACAAGACGACGGAGGAGCTCAAAGAACTCGGTATCAACGACAGCATGATCCACGTCGACTTTATGATCGGCACAAAGGACATGAACATCGTCGGCATCACAAAAAACGGCGAGCGCGTACAGATCTTCAAGGACGGCAACTGGGCGTTCTGAATCCATTTCGATATCCATTTCGATTTTTCTTAAGGGAGGGATCATATGATCAAGATCGATATTTTTTCGGGCTTTTTGGGAGCGGGAAAGACCACGCTCATCCAAAAGCTCCTCAAAGAGGCTTACACAGAGGAAAAAGTAGTGCTCATCGAAAATGAGTTCGGCGAGATCGGCGTGGACGGCGGATTCTTCCGCGAGAGCGGCGTCGAGATCAAGGAGATGAACTCGGGCTGTATCTGCTGCTCCCTTGTGGGGGATTTTTCCAAGGCTTTGGGGGAGGTCGCGAAGAAGTTTTCTCCCGACAGGATCCTCATCGAACCCTCCGGAGTCGGCAAGCTCTCGGACGTCATCCGCGCCGTCCAAAAGGCGGACGTGGAGGGGGCTGTCCTCAACGTCTTCTGCACCGTCGTCGACGCGAAAAAGTGCAAGATGTATCTCAAAAACTTCGGGGAATTTTTCCTCGATCAGGTGGAAAACGCGGGCTGCGTGATCTTATCGCACACCCTCGATCCCCAAAAGACGCAGGAGGCGCTTGCCCTTTTAAAGGAGCATACGAAGGCGACCGTCGTCACGACCGATTGGGACAAACTCTCGGGGAAAGACATGCTCCGCGCCATGGAGCGCAAGGACACCCTCGAAGAGGAACTCAAAAAGCTCGCGAGCGAGGATGTTCACGAACATCATCATCACCATGATGACGATGACGACGACGATCACGAATGCTGCCACCATCACCATCATGATGACGACGATGACGACGATCATGAATGCTGCCATCATCATCACCATGACGACGATGACGACGAGCATGAATGCTGCCATCATCATCACCATGACGATGACGACGATCACGAGTGCTGCCATCATGACGGGGAACATCACCACCACCATGCGGACGAGGTGTTCTCGAGCTGGGGAAGGGAGACCGCAAAGGTCTTCTCCGAAGAAAAACTTACAAAGATTCTCTCTTCCTTCGAGGGGGGAGAGTACGGGCAGATCCTGCGTGCGAAGGGGATCGTCGACGGGGGAGAGCATTGGCTGTACTTCGACTATGTCCCCGGGGAGATCGACATCCGCAAGGGCGCAGCGGCGGCGACGGGAAGACTGTGCGTCATCGGCTGCAAATTGGACGAACACAAGCTCGAAGAGCTCTTTTTCGATTGATCTATGCCGAAGGAAATACCCGTCTATCTCTTTCTCGGATTTTTGGAATCGGGGAAGACAAAATTCATTCAGGAGACGATGGAGGACGAGCGCTTCGACTCGGGCGAGCGAACCTTGCTCCTCGTCTGCGAGGAGGGGGAGGAGGAGTACGACCCCTCCCGCTTCCGCGTCGAGGATTTCGCGGTGGAAGTGATCGACGAAGGGGGACTCACCCTTGCAAACCTCACCCTTCTTTCCAAGAAGCACCGCACGGAGCGGGTCGTCGTCGAGTACAACGGCATGTGGCTTTTAGATAAGCTCTTCGAGGCGATGCCCGACGGCTGGATGATCGCGCAGGTCATGAGCTTTTTCGACTCTGCGACCTTCCTCAATTACAACAAGAACATGCGGCAGCTCGTCTTCGACAAGCTGCAATATGCGGACATGGCGGTCTTCAACCGCTTCCGCGGCGAATTTTCGCAGGAAGAGTTTCACAAGATCGTGCGCGGCGTCTCCCGCCGTCCCGGGATCGTCTATGAGTATGTGGGGGGAAAGGCGGTCTACGACGAGATCGAGGACCCTCTTCCCTTCGATATTGATGCTAAGATCGTCGAGATCGCGGACAGGGACTACGCCTTCTTTTACCGCGACCTCATGGAGGACATGGAGAAATACCGCGGGAAGATCGTCTCCTTCAAGGGAATGATCGCGACGGACAGACGTATGAAGGAGGGGACGGTCGTCGTCGGCAGGCACATCATGACCTGCTGCGAGGCGGACATCACCTTCAGCGGCATGGTCGTAAAGCACGCCTCCGGCCTTCCGCTCAAGACGCGCGACTGGGTCAAACTGACGGCGCGGATCGACATCGAATACGATAAGATCTACGGGCAGGAGGGCCCCGTCCTCAAGGCGAGTGCGCTCGACTACACGGAGCCGCCCGAAGAGGAACTTGCAACTTTTTACTAAAAGATGAAAAAAATTTCTCCCTACATCATCATATTGTCGGGATTTTTCGGGCTCATCGTCCTGGGGGGACTTTTCTTGCTTCTTCCCATTTCAACGACGAACGGGATTTCGGCGATCGACGCGTTCTTTCTCTCGGCGAGCGCGGTGTGCATCACGGGACTCTCTCCCGTGGTGCTTGCCACCACGTTTACCCCCTTCGGAAAGGTCGTGATCGCCCTCCTCATTCAGCTCGGAGGGCTCGGCTTCATCACGGTCGCCATGACCTTCGTCTGCATGTTGGGACTGAGAATGGGAATTTCGGGGACCCGTCTCATCGACGAGACGCTCGGCAGCAGCGGAAGGCTCGACTACAAGGAATTTCTCTTTCGCGCCGTCCTCATCACGATCTTGAGCGAGCTCGTCGGCTTTATTCTCAACATCATCGCCCTGCACAAGGTCTACGGCGGGGCGGCGCTCGTCGGAATTTCCCTCTTTCATGCCATCTCCTCCTTCAACAATGCGGGGCTGGACCTCTTCGGGGGATCGAGCATGATTCCCTTTTCAAACAACTATCTGCTCCTCTTCAGCACCGCCCTTCTGACGGTCGTGGGGGGACTCGGATTTATCGTCATCAACGACATTCTCACCAAGCGGAGATGGAAGAAGTTCTCCGTGCACACGAAGATCGTGCTCTCCGTCACGCCCGCGCTCCTCATTGCGGGGGGATTTATCATCTTCTTCTCGGAGTGGGGGAAGATCGACCTCTTCAACGCCTTTTTCATGAGCGCGATGGCGCGGACCTGCGGCTTCACGACGCAGGATCTGAGCACCTGGAACAATGCGTCGCTGAGCTTTCTGAATGTTCTGATGTTCATCGGCGCGGGACCCGTCTCGACGGGCGGCGGAATCAAGTGCACGACCTTCTTCATTCTCGCAAGCACCCTCGTCGCCTTTATCAGGGGAAAGTCGACGGTCGTCTTCCACCGCAGGATCAAGCGGGAGGCAGCCCTCCATGCGATGTCGCTGACCATCGTCGCCCTGATCTATGTGTTCATTACGGGCACCGTTCTCTGTGCGCTCGAGAGCGAGACTTCCGCCATGTTCCTCTACACGGAGTGCTTCTCCGCGCTGGCGAACGTCGGATTTTCGGCGGGAGTCACGCCGACGCTTACTACGGCAAGCAAACTCATGCTGATCCTTGCCATGTACTTGGGCAGGATCGGATTCTTGACCGCCCTCTTCCTGTTCCGGAAGCGGCGGGGAAATTCGGAAAAGGAAGACGTCATGCTCGTGAGCGCGGACGTAATTGTAGGATAAAGTAGGATAAAGGTGAAGGTATGAAGAAAGATTTTGCGATTTTGGGACTCGGCGCGTTCGGACGCGCACTGTGCAGTGAGCTCGCCTCTCTCGGGGCGGAGATCATTGCGATCGACGAGGACGAGGAGCGGGTGAACAGCGTCGCCGACTTTGTCACCTATGCCTATTGCTGCGACTGCACCAAGAAGAGCTCTCTCGAAAAATTAAATTTGCAGAACGTTGACTGCGTCATCGTCGCGATCGGCGACGACCTCGAATCCCTCATTCTGACGGTCATTCTCTTGCAGGAGCTCGGAGTCAAGCACATCACCGCCCGCTCGGAGGAGGAGGGCGTCAAGCGCGTCTTACATCACTTAGGCGTGGACGAGGTCATCGACACCCGCCAGCTCGCCGTCAACAGTCTCGGATATCGGCTCTTGAGCCACAGCGTCACCCAGTACTTCGAGCTGACGGACAGCCACAGCGTGGCGACCATCCGTTACCGCGGAGAGGATCCCTCGGACACTCTCGTCGAGATGGACGTGCGCGGAAAATACGATCTGAACGTTTTGCTCATCCGCCGCGGCGGGAAGGACATCATTCCCACCAAGGAGGACCACTTCGAACCGGGGGACGAGATCGTCGTCTTCGGCAAAAAAACCGCCATCCGCAGAATGGACAAAAAGGTCATCAAGTGAAAGACGAAGCATATTTCCCCGCCTTTTTCCGCGAGAAGATTCAAGCGGAGTACGGGGAGGAGTCTCAAAAAATTTTCGGGGGGCTTCGCGCAAGACGCGTGACGTCCTTTCGTGCAAATACTCTCAAAAGGAGCGCGGAGGAGATAGAATCCGCGCTTTTGTCTGCGCAAATTCCCTTTCAAAGGGTCGAATGGTACAAAGACGCTTTCTATATCGACCCCTCTTTTTATGACAGACTTGTGCATTTGCCCATCTATGAAACCGGGGAAATTTATCTTCAGTCCCTCTCGTCGATGCTGCCGCCCCTTCTTTTGGACCCGCAGCCGGGGGAACACATTCTCGACATGACGGCGGCGCCCGGCGGCAAGACGACGCAGCTTTCCGCGCTCTCGGACGGACGGGCGCTCATCACCGCCTGCGAAAAAGAGAAGACCCGCTTCGACCGCCTGAATTACAACCTCAAAAAACAGGGGACGAGAAACGTCACCGCCATGCACTGCGACGCGACGAAACTCGACGAGTTCTTCCGCTTCGACAAAATTTTGCTGGACGCTCCTTGTAGCGGCAGCGGCACCTTTTCCGCCTCTGATCAACCGAAAATCGACGAAAATCTGCTCTCCCGCTCCCTCAAAGCGCAAAATTTGCTTCTAAAAAAGGCAATTTCCCTCTTGAAGAGGGGCGGAACGCTCGTCTATTCCACCTGTTCGATTCTCAAGGAGGAGAACGAGCAGCAGCTCCTTCGCGCCCTCAAGGGGACGGGCTGTGAGCTTGTTTTTTTGGAAAAACTTTTTCTCCCGACGCTGAAAGGGGAGAAGGGGACCCTCACCGTCTGCCCCGGTGACCTCTTCGAGGGCTTTTTCGCGGCGAAGATCGTCCGCGAGTAAATGTTGAGCAGGCGCCCCTGCGGCGAAAGCCGCAGGGGCGCCGCCGTCGACGACGGAATAAAAGGCGATGTCATCCTGAGCGGAGCGGCGAAGCCGCGAAGTCGAAAGTGAGCGTAGCGAACGGGGATCCCCCAAGCTATCGACGGGACGTAATATTTGCAGTCTATCGACCAAGGGGATTCCTCGATTCCTCTGCGCTCCGCTCAACATGACACTAAGGAACGCTCACATTAGAAAAACACATACTTTTCACATTGGGCGGAAAAATTTCACACAGCATACAAAATTTGAAAAAAATAAATACACTTAAAAGATTTTACGGTCGAATTTTCAGAAAACGCTTGACGAAAATACCGAGATATGATAAAATAAAATCGCCTGAAATTGGGTTGTTCTCATTAAGGTTTTGCAATCATAAATGGAGGATTTTTATGAAGAAGATTCGGAAACTCACTCTGATGCTTCTCCTCTCCGTGCTCACATTGGCGCTCGGCATTTTTGCCTCTGCCTGCGGGGGCAAAAAGCTGAAAGTGTCCTTTGACACGGACGGCGCGGGAGAGCTGGCATCGCTGTCTGTGGCTGCGGGTGAAGAGATCACCTTGCCCGACAATCTGACCAAAGACGGTTACGTCTTTGACGGCTGGTACGACAACGCCGACAAGACGGGTACGCAGTACAAAAATCCCGTCAAGATCGATAAGGATACGACCTTCTATGCCAAGTGGATCCGCGGATTCAACCTGACGCTGGATCTGGACGGAGGGGAGTACAACGGCGACACGACCGCTACGATCATGGTCGGCGTCGGCAAGCCCATTCTCAAAGCGCGGTGGCAGGGCAGTGCGCTCGAGGACGCCGAGCCCTACAAGGGTTCTCTGCAATTCGGCGCCTGGTTCGCCGAGGATGATTCCGAGGTCACCGAATCTTCGGTCATGCCTCAGAGAGACATCACGATCAAGGCGAAATATAAGGTCTATTACACCATCGAGCTCCACAAGCAGGCGGAGCCGCGCAGCAAGGACTATCCCGTCGACGAGACCGACTACAGAAACGACCTCGGCTATGTCAACGAGTCCATGACCGTCGCCGCTCCCACGGTAGAACACTATACGTTCAATTCCGCCCACAAGGAGAATCTTGTCACCCTGACGCTCAGCGAGAACACGAGCGATAACAAGTTCATTCTCTACTACGACAGGGCGACCTATCGCATTATATATAATGTAAACGCGCCCGCGAATACGGAGGCCGAGGGCAACATGCGCGATACCACGTTCGTCTATGGCGAACAGGGAGAGATCGCACGCAACAAGTTCGAGATCGAAGGCTACCGTCTTGCAGGCTGGGCGACCTCCGCTTCGGGCGAGATCGCTTTCCAATCGGGGGACAAACTCGAGGAGGGCAACTACAACCTCTATGCGGTGTGGGATCGCGGCTACAGAGATCTTCTCGGCGGCACCGACCACATCTTCTTCCCCCGCAACTACGGCGGAAAGGTCATTTTGCTCCGTGCGGGCTATGAACTTGAGGGAACGCGCAAGTCTTTGAGCGGCGACACCTATACGGACGATCCCAACGGTGAGTATATCGACTTCGGCAAGAATCTGATCGCCAAGCTCGATTCCAACAATATGACCTTCGTCTTCTTCTATGCGGACCGCAAGGGCGAATACAAGCACATCTCCACCTATGAAGATGTGGAAAATCCCTTTGCAAACGACGCGAAACTGGAGCTTGACGGCTTCGAGAAGGCGACCCTCACAGAGGGCGGGCAGACGAAGGACTGCACCTATTATTACGACAAAGAGTCCGGGCAGTATAAGCTGAATGTTTCCGGCGAGAAGGAGCCCCGCGCATTCATCTTCGGCCTTCAGGACGAGACGAAAGTCTTCACCTTCCTCGGCGAAGAGGCGGGCGAGCACGTCGTCTACCAGCGCACCGGGATCACCGGATATCTTCCCATGTCCTGGACGATCAAGTTCGACGGCGTCGGCGGCGTTCAGCTTCTCGACTACGAGACCAAGGAAATGCTCGCGGAGGGCGTCTACAAGACGCCGAAGGAAGTCGGAAGCGGCAACCTGATGTTCCCCTATGTTCACAGCATCATCGAGGGCTTGAACTATGAGGTCTATCTGACCGAGTTCACCGCCTCCACCGGCGAAAGGATCCCCGGCGCGATCCTCAAGGACGACGGACTGACGGGAACCTTCAAAAACGAAGCGGGCGACACGATCAAAGTTGACGGCTTCAACGGCTTCGCGGGCTGCGCAAAGTACACAAAGAGCGGCGAAGCCGAGCAGGAATTTGACTTCTATGCGGAATACACCATGGTCGGCACCGTGCTGCACCTTTTGAATGACGCGCCCGATCAGAAGCAGGAAGAGGTCGCAAAGTATATTCTCAACGCCGTTGAGCTCAATGCCGACGGCACCGTAAAAGAGGGTAAATTCGAGGATTACAGACAGTTTACCGAGTACTATACGTTCGGCCCGGCCGGAGAATCCTATAACACCTATACCACAGCATATACGCTTGTCATCTTCGACGGCGAGGGAAGCGAAGTCGAATTTACGGAGACCATCAAGGAGGTTGTGGACGACCCGGAAAGCGAAACCGGCAAGAAGGCTGTTGAGAAACAGGTTCAGATGAAGGGCTACAAGGCGAAGTATTTCACGCCGAACGGCTCCATGGACGGATATGTCACCTGGGGCAAAGACGCTGCGCTCTACAATAACTATTACCATCTCGATCCCAACCCGCTCTACCACTTCGAGGCAGTCATCGACGATGCCGATAAGGACAACGAAGAGATCAAGGAGAAGATGAAGGCGGGCGAATACAAGGGCACGTACTGCTCCTTCGAATTTCAGAAGCTCGAAAACTTGCAAACTTCGACGGGCGCGACCCTGAATGTCTTCTACATGTACCGCTCGAGAGATAAATACCCCGGCGGCTTCAACTATGCGGTCTATGACACCAAGCCCCGGGACGACGGGAAAGTGGAGAAAATGTTTGTCACCTACAACCTTCTTGTCACCGCCCGCGGCAGCGACTTCGAGGGGATCGGCGCCTACTACTTACCCGGCGACGGCACCTATATCGAGGGCAGCCTCGAGCCGATCGAGATGGACAGAAGGATCGTCGAGATGGGTCTCTTCAAGTCCGTTCAGATGTACTCCTTCTTCTACTATGACGATATGCTGAACCTGCAGGAGAAGCACTTCCAGCTCATCGTCGAAGGCAATCTGGGCTATATCGAGTTCTTCGACTATGCTCCCGTCTGCATGTTCGAGACGAAGCAGATCACAAGGAACGTCGGCAGACTTACCCTTCAGGAGGACTACGTCGGAATGGTCTTCGATTCCGATGGTAAGACGGCTTACTACTTCCCTTCGTCGAGTGCATTCACGGCGCAGGACTACATCAAGGGAACTTATACCTACCTCGAAGATACGCAGCTCGGCGGAATGCGCTATTCCTTCACGCCCGACGACGAGAGCGAGACCGCTCCCTTCGAGTTCATCCGCGAATCCGTCCGTAACGGTCAGAGCTATTCGGAAAGCTTCCGTATGCTCAACAAGAAGTGGCAGGACTACTCCGCGGTCCTCGACGACGGCTCCACGGTCACCCTCGACGGCTTCGGTCACTATGCGCGGTATGCCCTCGAGAGCGGCGAGTCCTTGGAAGGACATTACATCTTCTTCACGGATGAGAACGATAAGTATCAGCAGCTTGCAATCTACACGCAGGATGAAGCATCGTCCATCTTGATCCGTGCGGGCATCGCGACGGATGAGGATGGCAACCTTCTCACCCTCACCCCCGAGGAGAGAGTGGATTGGTTCTACTTCTTTGCAAGCGCAGGCGGATTCCCGCAGGGATTCGACCAGGCGATCGTCGTCTTCAACTCCAACGACGGCACCTTCGAGATCCCTCAGTACGGCGATTGGGAGTGGTACATGGACTACCTCGACGATGTCATCCACAGCTCCTCCTGGGATCCCAACGAGTACTACACCAACATGTACTGCAAGGGCACCTATCAGCTGCTCGACGCAGACGACCTCATCTATGTGCTCCATTGCAACATGCTGAGCGGCGGCATTGAGACGGGCGAAAAGAGAGACTACATCGTCAAGATGACATTCACCGAGAGAGAGGGTCTTCTGACCATTCAGGACGACGAGTACATCGGCTCCTACCTCGGCGAGAACAATGAAGCCGTCTACATCGACGGTTACGGTCTGAGCTTCTTTGTCGACGCATTCGGCAACCGCAGAGACGGTATCTATACCTTCATCAGCAAGAACTATCAGGACGACAAATATCGCTACATCGCATTTGACGATGGGGACGTCTGCTACGTCATGGTCGTGAACCTCGAGACGAGGACTTTCACGATCGGCAACAAGGAGAAGGACTTCCTCACCTACTACTCGGATGACTTCGACGCAGTCGAGTTCACCGACATCTTCTCGATCAACGGCAACGGCTTCGGTTACTGGTTCTTCGACTCGAGCGACGAGGGCAAGTTCAAGCTCTATGAGGCGATCTTCGACGACTCCTTGGGCTGGCAGTTCGAAGAAAGTAAGAAGTACTCCTACCCCGCAAACGCCGAGGAGCAGATCACAGTCGACGGCAAGACCTACTACAAGTGCGAGAAGGGCAAGACCTATACCTTCAACGGCTCCATCGTCTTCGACGCATTCGTGGATAGAAAAGACCTTAAGGACGGAGCCCAGACGAAGTGGACGGGCATGACCCTTGAGTTCACGCCCGACGGCTCCAACGAACTCAACGCACCCGCGAAGTTGACCTTCAAGCACGGGAACGAGACGGAAGTCTTCGACACCTACACCGTCAAGAAGGAAGTTGTCAGCGTCCTTCAGGCGAAGACGGCTACCATCATCAAGCTCTATCCGAAGAACGCCGCTTACGGCTACCGTCTCGATCTCAATCGGAACCCTCAAAACGGCGAGGACGGATTCGTGCTCCATGCGGCTGCGTCCGACACGATTTTGCCCGACTACTATGCAAGCATTCAGGGCGGGGTCAGCTATGCAACGATCAGCTGCGGCAGAAACTACTCCATCGGCTACAAGAGCTGGCCTCTCACCGATTGGATCGAGACGGATGTCGCCAACGAGCTGATTGTCTCCATCGTCATGAATGCGGCGGACCGCAAGGGCAAGATCCTCACAGCCGACGTTCTCTACACCGAGACCTTCGAAGAGGCGAAAGAGGGAAGCACCAAGAAGGGCGGTCACAAGATCACGACGGATAAGAACTTGGGCGTTGAAAACCCCGTCTGGGAAGTTCCCATGAAGGGCTCCGACGGCTACGACTACTCGGCTTGGATCGAGATGTTCAGTGCGGCCGCGAACGGCAATTCCAACTTAAGTAATTTCTACTGCGTATTCTTGCTCAGCGTCAAGAAGACCTTCGAGACAAAGATCGGCGAGATTTCCGGCTACGATGTGGAGAATGGGACGTTCGCAGATGCGACGGGCGAGGAAGTCACCGTCACGACGCATCAGTTTGAGTGCGCATATTGGGGTGCGCTCCAGTACGGTTCGGTCTATACGATCGGAATCGTTTCTAAGGATGATCCCAATAAGAGCTACATTCAGGAGACCTCTTACGGCCACTGGGTCGACGATCTGATCATCCTCTACGATTGCGATATCGAGGGCGAGAACGATAAGCCGGCAGATAAGCAGCCCGAATGCTACGTCGTCAAGGTCAAACAGAACGCGGACGGCATCATCGAGAGCGCGAGAATCGACAAGTCCGTGTTCAAGACCTTCGCATCCGACATCAAGGTCAAGAAAGACCCCGTCATCTCGGGAGGTCAGACGACGCAGGATGAAACCGAGTACGAGCAGTTCTACATCGGCTTCATTCAGGGCGTCGGACACAACGGAAGCTTGGAGAAGGATACCCTCAAGGATTACCTTGCCTATGTCGCAGTGTTCAACACCGAGACCGGCAAGTATGTCAAGGCAGCCTTCTACGGCAATGTTGAGGTGAACAAGGACATGACGAAGTACGACGTCTCCTACACCCTCGGCACGAGCTCGACGGTCTGGCGGATCACAGTCACGGTAGAAAGAAACGAAGATGGCAGCATCAACTCCGTCAAAGTTTCCAGTCCTACCTAATCAAAACAAAAAAATCCCCCCGAATTGCGGGGGGATTTTTATGTGTTTATTTCGTCGAAAAGCTCGCTCCGCGATCTTTCTCGACGAGGAAATAGGGCTTTCGAGTTCCCACATCTTGGTCCTCTCATTCGTTTCAAAAGACAATGTGCGTCCTGTGGGGCGCAAACAGGGGGCGCTGCCGCAGAATGGCGATTCTGCTCCGCGCAATAAATTTTAGGAACGTCCCGTCGATAGCTTAGGGGATTCTTCGACGACGGCCCCCTGCGGGCGCCTGCTCAGAATGACATCGCTTTTTATTAACTGTCATGTTGAGCAGCCGCGCCGCCTGCATATTGCAGGCGGCGCGGCGTCGTCGAAACATCCCCCCGGTCGATAGAATGTTATATTACGACGCTTACTTTTATTTTTCGAAAATAAAGTTTATGATCCGTTCGGCGGCTTTGTCCGTCGCTGCGGAGATGTCGTCCTTTGTCCAGAACGGCTGGTTTTTCTGTTGATAGGTCTTCACAAGATAGGCGGCGATGGGATATTTGCTGTCGATATAGCCCGTTCTCTCATAGAGGCGGGTCGAAATTTTCGTGCGGAACCACTCATTTCCGATCGACCGGTTGATCTTTTCCTCGAGCAAAATCTTGTTGCCCAACTTGTTGACAACGGCGTTAAATTCATCGGCGTCGGCAATATTCGCATCCTGTCGGATCGTCGTGCGGTTGTTTCCGCTCTGCGGCATGATGTGTTCGATGTCGTACTTCGTCCCCAGAACAAAGCTTACCTTCTTCTCCTTGGCAAAGAGGTACTCATTGAGGTAGACGAGCATATTTCCGTCATATTCCTTTGCCTCAAAAAGCAGCTTATCCCGATCGAAATTGCCGTTGAGATGTGCGGAAAAGTCCGCTTTGAGCTCTTCAACGGAGACGCTCCGATCGGCGAGTTTTTTCTCCTCCCCGAACAGGAAAATTTTAAAGAGCTTGCTCGAATATCCCGAATCGACGAGTTCGAGGGCGGCAAAGAGCCGCATGAGACATTCCGCGACTTCCTTCGTATCCTCCTCGGCGATCTCCGCTTCGTCATAGCGCAGGAGATAGCTCGCCAAAAAGAGCTTTGCGTTCTCGTTGAATTTCAAAAGCAGTTTGACGGATTCGAAATCCGCGATCTTTCTCCAAATTTTGACGAGCCGCAGCATATCCGAACAGGTCGCGACGGGATCTGCGATCAGCGCCTTGTTTTCGTCCGTAAAATACCGTCTCAGGCCCGGCGTCGTCACATTGACCGTGCCGTTTGCGGTGACCGTCTCTCCGTTCACCGTGCGGACATAGTACATGTACTGCATCAAAATTCCGTTGATGTCGGAGATGCCGAGCTCCTCCAAAGCCGTGATCTGGTCTTTCAGCTCCGTCCACAATTTCGAATAGTCGCCGACTTTTCCGAGCCTGCTCGCCGACCCGTACAATTTTGCGGAAATGATGTCCGAGTCATAGAGGGGCAAGCCGTCCGAATTGAGGGAATTGAACATGTTGATCGCCTGGCTCATTTCCCAGCTGCGAATTTCGATGACTTCACAGCCTTCCAACAAAGTTTTGGCGAAACTGTTGAGCTTTCCGATATTCTTCATGGGCTCTTCGTCGAATTTTTCATAAAAGAATTTAAAATTTCGGAAGTAATTCGTGTATTTGTTGTCCTTTCGCTTGTAGGGGATCGGAAAGACCTTATTTTTCGCTTCCTCAAAATCCGAAGCATTCATGATCGCGGAGAGGTCGCCTCTGTATCGTTCATTGATGGATTCGTTCTTTAAAATGGCGGGGCGTTGATAGATCTCACGGTCCGCCTGCGCGTCGGGATTGTCGGGAATATCGTCCGTCTCCACACGGTACAAAATTTCCATGATCTTTTTTCTGCGGTCGCGCAAATTGCCGCGGATCTTCGCGGAGTCCTCGTCGTTCGGCGTTGTCTCGATCGCGGTATTGATCCGGATCAGGAGAGCTTTCAGCAGCAGAAGAAAGGTCGTGGTCCTCTGCTGTCCGTCGATGAGTTCGAGCCGATCTTGGTCGCAGTTGATGATGATCGTGCCGAAGAAATAGCTGTCTCTTCTGCCGTTCTCGGAAAAGTCTATGATGTCCTGCCAAAGTTTGTCGCAGTTGGCGATCTGCCAGGAATAGGCGCGCTGATATTCCGGGATGATAAACAGGGCTTCCTCATCCGAAAGTTTTAAGTAATCGCCGATCTTTTTGAGCTTCGGCTCGATGTTTTTTGCCATGAAATTCTCCTTTTTATTTGGTTATTTGATCTCTCCGCAGGGGATATTCTCCTCGGAAGGTAAAAAGACGGACATCTTTCCGACTGCCTTTTTCATTTTATTGACCCTCTTTGCAAAAAAGACGGCAGCCGCAATAAAATAGATCAGCATGAGGGGGATCAAGAGAAGGAAGATCCACGCCGCGGGCCGCGCCTTCCCGGGGGCTGAAGAGAGGGAGAAACAGGACACCGCCGTCACCCGCAACGCCTCGAAGTAGGGGAGGGAGAGAGAAAGGTCGAGCGCAAACACCGTCGTCAGTAAAATGAGGGTCCCCGCCATCAGAACATAGGCGGCTTTCTTGCTGCTCAGAAGCTCCCTGAAAAAGTGTCGGGCGCGGATGAACTTCCGCTTGACTTTTTGGGGCAGCGCCGGGAAGACGCAGAAGATCCGCACGATGTGGAGGAGTCTCACAATGTGTAAAATCGCAAATTCGGGCGAAAAGGGGAGAATGGACACAAGTTCGACAAAACTCTCCCGAAGGTGTTCCCCCTTGTGTTCGGCGCGGAAGAAAAATACAAGATAATCCACCCAGAAGATCGCCGTGATGGCGTAGTCGATGTAGAGATAGGGCGATTCCTCGATGTCGATCACATCAAAAAGTCCCCAAAAGCACAGCACGACGCTCACGCAGCACAATAGGAGCATACTCGTGAGGTAGACGCGGCGCAAAATTTTTCTCTTTTTTTCGCTCTGTAACGCCATAATGACCTCATTATAAGATATTTTGGAAAAAAATTCAACGTTTTTTCAGAAAAATGGCAGGAAAAGCCCCAAAAAGTCCTTTCATACGATACAATAGAGGGGAAGGAGAGAGAAATGGACGATTTATACGAGCTTTTCATGCGCACGGTCAAGGGAAAATACATCGAGATCGAGGAGAACACGGCGTCTTACCGCACCGAGAGAGCGGGGGAGACGCTGTATCTGTTTTTCGAAAAGAGCAACGGCGCGACCGATTGGAAGAACAACCTCGACTTCCCCGCCAAGCCCTATCGGCAGATGAAGGACCTCTGGTTCGTCCACCGCGGATTTCTGCGCGTCTTCAAGACGTTGGAACGCCGTCTTGCCCCGCTGATCTTTGATCCCAAAATCAAGAGAATTATCATTTCGGGGTATTCGCACGGAGCCGCGCTCGCTCTGCTCTTTCATGAATACTGCGTCTTCAACCGTCCCGACCTTGCAAACCGCATTTTCGGCTACGGCTTCGGCTGTCCGAGAGTCGTCTGGCTCTTCAAGGGAAGGCGGCTGAAGGCACGGTTTGAAAATTTTTATGTCATTCGCAACGGGCGCGACCTCGTCACGCATTTGCCCCCGTGGCTCTTCGGCTACCGCCATGTGGGGAAGATGATCTCTCTCGAAGACAAAAAGAGCAGCGCGATCGACGCGCACCGTCCCGAGAGCTACTTCCGCGCCCTTCTGCGAAGATAAGGGAGAGTTATATGAATGTATGGGGAACTGTTCTCACGAGCGTGATCTCGTGCCTGGTCTCCTTTGTGCTCGGCGGACTGCTTGCCTTCTTCGCCGCGCGGCTGAAGGGGGGACTCAAGCGCGAACGCGCCCTGCAGGAGGGGGTCATGTGCCTTCTCCGCGGGAAGATCATCGATTATCACGATAAATATACCG
>CANQBW010000030.1 GCA_947589565.1 uncultured Clostridia bacterium
AACCCGGCGGGTTCGACCGCCCAAATTCGATAGGGAACTCGATGGGCGGCACGAGGAGCTTTAGCTCCGAGTATTCCCGGCAAAGAATTGTGTTGACAGGGGGGCGTTTGTTGGTGACCTTGCCGGGCAGAAAAGAAACCCGGCGGGTTCGACCGCCCAAATTCGATAGGGAACTCGATGGGCGGCAAGAGGAGTGAAAAAGCTAAAACTTTGATTTGATAAATGGAAATATTTCCCAAACGCCTATTGACCAATGGCGCGTGCAATGATATTATATCATTGGTCGATTATGGAGAACTGAGATGCGGATGAGAACAAAACATTTGATTTTGACGGTCTTTTTGATGTGTGAATGCTTTTGCCTTTCCGCATGTAACGATTGGCGGGATTATTCGCTGGATTTTCAACCGGGTAGTTTTCACATATGTGCTTATGAGGATCATTCTATTTTTACGTCGGAATCGAAGATAATTCTTTCTTTGACCGAGCCTTTGGATGCGGCGGATGCGTTTGCGGCATTTGTGGATTACGACATCTATTTCATATTTTATCATGTTGCGGATGGTGTGGAGAAAATCGATTATGGCTATGCAGCCGAGAGAAGCATTACTTTCTATGCCGAGATGTCTGACAGCAACGATCGGAATTTTACCTTATACGCATATGACTGGACGGATAAAATTTACTGCATGGGGTATGATTTCTATTTTGAAGCCGAATGAAAATTTACCTTTTTCGGAATTTAGGTGACGGAAAAAATGATTTTAAGCGCGAGCAGAAGGTGCGACATTCCCGCATTTTTCGGAGAATGGTTTCTGAAACGATTATATGAGGGTTTCGTGTGCGTGCGAAATCCTTATAATCATAGCTTCGTATCTAAAATTTTGCTTGATCCCAAAATGGTCGATTGTATCGTCTTTTGGACGAAGAATGCCGCACCCATTCTGCACTTTTTGCCTCAAATCGACGAACTCGGCTATCGCTATTATTTTCAATTTACGTTTACGCCCTACGGAAAGGAAATCGAGAGAAGCGTCGGCGACAAGGAGCAAATCATGCAGACCTTCCGCTCCCTCTCGGAGATGATCGGAAAGGAGCGCGTGATCTGGCGATACGACCCCATTCTGCTCACATCGGAAATTTCCGTCGGTTGGCACATCAAAAAATTTAAAAAGATGTGTCAAGCTCTGAAAGGGACAACCGAAAGGGTGGTCATCAGCTTTTTGGATGAGTATAAAAAGCTCGACAAGACGAAATTCCGCTCGCCGAACGAAGAGGAAATGATGATTATCGGGCAAGCATTTGCCGAAATTGCAAGGGATTTCGGCTTGCGCATTCAGACCTGTGCCGAGAAAATATCGATTCCGGGGATCGAAAAGGGAGCCTGTATCGAGAAAACGCTCATCGAGCGCATCTGCGGCTACCTTATCGCGGCAAAAAAGGACAAATTTCAGCGCGGAGAATGCCTCTGCGCGGAGAGCATCGACATCGGCGAATACGATACATGTGCGCATTTTTGCGGATATTGCTATGCCAACAACCGGGAACAGACGATTGAGCGAAAGAGAAAAGCGCATGACCCGTCCTCGCCTCTTCTCGTCGGCAGCTTGCAGCCGAACGATATCATTCACCTGAGAAAAACGTTCAGCTTGCGGTCTTTTTAATTTGGAGAATTATTTTTCTATTAATTTTTGATACAACTTCATGAGTTCGGCGACGCATTCCGATTCGCTGTTGAGCTTGCCCCAAAAGCCATAGGCTTCCATGACCGCACGATCATTATTTCGGTGGGCTTGTAGCAAATCAGGGAATAAATACATTTGCTCACCGTATAAATCGGCAAGATTGCATTCGGAATATTTTTCTCTTGCCTCCAATATTGCTTTTGCGGTCTGTACGATTTTTGTTCTCTGCGCCTCGGTCGGCACGCACCAAGGGAAATTATTGTAGACGATATTGACTGAATACCGATAACGCATTTCCAATCTTCCCGCAACAGCTCGCATCCACGCCATGTGTACATTGGAAGTAAGAACGCCGAAGTGATAGAGGGTTGCATTGGGGACTAAAAGATTCGCGTTCGAGGCAATTATTTCGCTCGAAAGTATATCTATGGGGACATATTTTCTATTTTCAGAAGAAGTGCTCGGTATTAACAGATAATCTCCGCTTTCGGGTTGACGAATTTCTCCAAAAAGCATAGGGATATCTGCCAACTTGCTTGTTGCTTCGCGCTTGCTCGCTAACCTTAATTCCCTTACGCGCGCAACAGCTTCCGCAATCGGGGGGATAGAGCGAATGACGGCGGGCGATACACCCTTCAACCACAAACACCACCGTACTTTTTTATTGATAAATTCCTCCGCCCCCAATAAACGATGAAAATAGCGTTCCGCCTGTGGATATTTTTTGACAATTGCATTCTTCTGTTCATTGCTGTAATTGCTTAAAAATCCGCCGTCGTTCGGCATACTGCCGAAAACCATCTGCGGAACATTGCAAATCGGCTGTGATCTACTCCCAATAAATATGTTTTCAGTGTTTAACAAATAGCCGTTGATATTATCGACGATCTGTGGACGCTCGTCAATATAAAGGACCTTCTCCTTGGGATTCGGCGCAATGCTAAATCCGACAATCACGCAATGAACGTGCGCCTTAATGCTTGCTTCGCTGTCCCAACGGAATGTTCGGTGCGCAAAATCGATATGTAAGCCCATTTCAAAGAGCGGTTTCCAAAGAATAGCAACCTGTTCGCCCTGCGTGACGGAATTGGTCGAAACAAGCGCACAGCGAATGGACGTATTGCCAATATATTCGGTGGCTTTCTTATACCAACAAGCAACATAATCAAGGTTGCCCGCATTTTTCCATTGAGCGAAAATAAACGCTATATCCGCTTTCTGTTCGGGTTCCATCAATCGGGCTCCCACAAAAGGCGGGTTGCCCATGATGTAGTTCAATTTTTCTTTCGGGACGACCGTCTCCCAATCGAGACGAAGGGCGTTGCCCTCCACGATGTTTGCATACGATTTCAGAGGAAGAAAATCGAGGCTTTGGTGGACGATTTCCTCCGTCGCCTTCATCATTTGGCTTTCGGCAATCCAAAGTGCCGTCTTTGCGACGGTCACGGCAAAATCATTGATTTCAATTCCGTAAAATTGCCCGATAGATACTTTGATAATGCCGCCCGTTTCAAGGGTCATTTGCCCGTGGAGTTGCAGAGCAAGGGCTTCATTTTCAAGTTTGCGCAGAGAAAGGTAGGTTTCTGTCAGGAAGTTGCCCGATCCGCAAGCGGGGTCGAGAAAAGTCAAAGAGGCAAGTTTGTGCGGAACGCTTCGAGGCGGGCATTTCTCGTCTTTTCTACCTTGATTTCTTTGATTTCTGCGAGTTCCGCTTTCAAATCGTCATAGAAAAGCGGGTCGATGACTTTGTGGATGTTCTCGATCGAGGTATAGTGCATTCCTCCCGAACGTCTCGTCTCGGGATTCAAGGTGCTTTCAAAGACTGCGCCGAAGATCGTGGGGCTGATCTCGCTCCAATTAAAATCCTCGCTCGCCTTTGAAAGCAATAAATCGACGATATGCTCATTGAATTTTGGAATTTCTATATCTTCATCGGCAAATAAGCCGCCATTGACATACGGGAAGGCGGCAAGTTTTGATTTTAAGTACGGACTGCGTTCTTCGGGCTTGGTATCAAGAACCTTGAAAAGTTTTGCCAGCTCATCGCTTACGTCTTCTATGTCTTTATAGGCAACGGATTTTATAAAATCATGGAACTGCGTATGACTGCTGAAAATGCCCGCATCTTCGGCATAGAGGCAAAACACAAGTCTCACACAGAGCGTATTGAGGCTTTTGAGTGAACTTTCTTTTTTTGGATCATCGTACTGCTTCAAGATCTCATCGTAAAGGACGCCGACAAGTTCGCCAGCCTTTAACGAAATATCCATTTCCCGTTTGATATTGGCATTGCCCGTATCTACCAAAAATTGCAGGCGATAATATTCTTTCGGCAGGTCTTTGAGCAAAATAGTTTCTGGCTCGCCTGTAGGCTTATTCATGTCATAGATGAGAAATTCTTTGAAATTGCAAGTAATGATCCAGCGCGGGCGGTCGTCATAAGGGAGTTCTGCAGAGTAACGCTTTGCCTGCTCAAAGGGGGTAAGAAAGCTACCGTCAGATTGTTTGATTGGTTTTCGTAAATCTTTATCGACACTCTTTTGCTCGATGAGCGTATGCGTCTGCGCAATATAACCGTCGATAAAGCTTGTGTGGTCAATCATAACTTTGCTTTCAAACTTGATGACTTCTTCGGGGTGCTCTACGCCGAGGATATCACGAAGTAGAGAAATCCAAAACGGCTGACTTTCTCCCTTCTCATAACCCTTATCTTTCCAATATTCCGCAAAATTTATAGCTGCAGTTTTTCTCTCGGTATCCGTCATAGTTTCTCTCGCTCTATTTCGGCGAGTCATATCGCCTTTTTCTTTTTATTATAACAATTTTTTTACGATTTGACAAATGAATCAGTGAGGGAAGACAAAATCGAGGGGGATTTCCTTGCCCGAGAAAGAGAAAAGTAGTATAATAGAGGAGCGGCGGAGTTTTCGTCCAATACTTACCCGAGGAAAATCATGAAGATCAAGAAACGAGCTTTGGCGATCATTTTGATCGTGCTGTGCGGCTGCGTTCTGACGGCGCTGGCGGACGGCGTGTGGAATCTGCCGTATTTTCCGAAATCTTGCGTAAAACTTGCACTGTTTGTAGGGGTTCCCGTCTGTTACATGGTTCTCTCGCGCGATGAGCGCATGAAGACCTTCCTCAAGCCGAAAAAGAGGAGACTTCTGCCTGCCTTTCTTGTCGGCATCTGCGTCTATGGCGTAATCGTGGGGGGATATTTTCTCTTTCGGAATATCGTGGATTTTTCGGGAGTCACGAAGTCGCTCGCGGAGGGGGAGGGAGTCACGAAGGACAACTTTCTCTATGTCGCGCTCTATATTTCCCTCGTCAATTCCCTCTGCGAGGAGCTCTTCTTCCGCGGATTCGCCTTCGGCGCGCTGAGCGGAGAGTGTAAACGCCTCTTTTCCTATCTTTTCTCCGCGCTTGCGTTTGCGCTCTATCATGTCACCATTTTGACGGACTGGTTTTCGCCGCTGATTTTTGTTCTGCTGATCGCGGGACTCTTTTTGGTCGGCTTGCTCTTTGACCGCTTTGACGACGGCGCGGACTCGATCTATCCCTCTTGGATCGTCCATCTGTTTGCCAATCTCGGGATCAACACTGTGGGGTGCATTCTCTTTGGAATGATCGCATGACTTTGAAAAGTGAGGGATGGGTGCGGAAAATAAAAAATTTTTTTGGGGGGACGGCATTTTGAGTTGACTTTTTCAAGGGAAAGTGATAACATAAAACTATAATTTCATAGAGCTTAACGACACATGTGGCGCTTCTTGCGCGTAAATCTGATTACGGTACGGAAGCTGTCGCAGGTGTCGTTTTTTCTTGCATGAAACGGCATGGCGATCCTCGCGTGCCGTTTTGCTTTTTTCGGAGGTTTTTTATGGAAAACAACGAATTTTTGGGGACGGAGAAGGTGGGGAAACTTCTTGCAAAGTTTGCGGTGCCCTGCATTCTGTCTCTCATCATCTCCTGCCTCTACAACATTGTCGACCAGATCTTCGTCGGCAACAGCAAGGCGGGATACCTCGGAAATGCGGCGACGGGGGTCATCTTTCCGATCACGGTCATCGGCTGGGGGCTCTCCCTGTTCTTCGGTGACGGCGTCGCGGCGTGGATGTCCGTCTCTCTCGGCGAGGGGAAGGGGGAAAAGATCCATCGCGGGGTCGGAAATGCGATGCTTGCCTCCTTTCTCTCGGGCTGTATTGTGATTCTGGTCGCCTATATCTGGGGGGACAACCTTCTGATGCTGCTCGGCGGTACGGAGGCGAACCTTCCCTACGCGCATGACTACGGAATTATCATCTATGCGATGATGCCGCTCGCGCTCGTGCAGAACTGTCTCGCCGCCGTCATTCGTGCGGACGGTGCGCCCGGGTATGCCATGTTTGCCATGACAGCGGGGGCGGTCTTCAACATCATCGGCGACCCAGTGGCGATCTTTGCCCTCGACCTCGGCATAAAAGGCGCAGCGTATGCGACCATCATCGGACAGTTCTTAAGTTTCGTCATCTGTATTTGCTATCTGTTCCGGAGCAAGACCTTCCGCATCAAGGGAAGCAGCTTTCTGCCCGATTTTGAAATTCTGCCCCGCATCATGGCATTGGGGCTCTCCAGCTTTTTGACGCAGCTTTGTATCGTCGCGACGACGATCGTCAACAACGTCCTCTTTGTGCGCTACGGCATGGAGAGCAAATTCGGCGCGGATATCCCGCTCGCGGCGTTTGTCGTCATCATGAAGCTCTTTCAGATCGTTCTCAACGTCGCCATCGGCATTGCGGCGGGGGCGCAGCCCGTCGTCGGCTACAACTACGGCGCGAAAAAGTACGACAGGGTGAAGAAACTTCTCCTCCTCATTCTTCTCTGGACGGGAGGGATCTGTCTTCTGTTCACGCTCTTCTTCGAGGCGATCCCGAGCGTCTTTATCGCCATGTTCGGCGCGGGCGGCGGAGCGGAGGGACTTGATTCTTCGCTCTACCTCGAGTTTGCGGTGCCCTGCCTTCGCATTTACCTTATGCTCCTCGTGCTGACCTGTTTGCAGAAGGTCTGCGCGATCTTCACGCAGTCCATCAAGCAGGCGAAGATCGCCGCGCCGCTCTCCTTTTTGAGAGATATTCTCGTCATTTTGTGCGCCTTTACCGTCCCGATCGGACTCGGGGTCATGGGAGTCGCATGGGCTGCGCCCATCGCCGACGCGATCGCATTTTTGATCACGGTGCCCGTCATGATCTATGTCTGGAGGAAACTTGGCAGGCTGCAAAGGGCGGAACAGGTCGAAGAGAGGGAAAAAATCGCCGCATAAGGAAGATTCTTTTAAGACGCCGCACCGCAGACAATTGTCTGCGGTGCGGCGTCAATGTGATTTCGCAAATAAAACCGCACGGAAAGTCGGGAAATTCTGCTTGGAATGTGTTATGATAATGCCAAGGAGTGCGAAATGGAAGGAACGGAAATTCAGAATGCGATCGATTACATCGAGAAACACCTCGAAGAGGAGCTCGATTACACCGAAATTGCAAAGAGGGCGTACTGTTCGAGCTATCACTTTCAGAGAGTGTTCTCCTATTTCTGCAAAGTGACCCTCGGCGAGTACATTCGTTCAAGAAGACTCTCCCGCGCAGCGGACGATCTGCGTGCGGGGGAGAAAGTCCTGTCCGTTGCGGTCAAGTACGGATACGAGTCCTCGGAGAGTTTCTCCCGCGCCTTTTTCCGCTTTCACGGGGTCCTTCCCTCTCAGGTCAAACGCGGAGCGCCCGCAAAAGAGGTTCCGCCGCTCTCCTTAAAATCAATTTGCAAGGAGAAAAGTATCATGAATGTCACAATTGAACAGAAGCCTTCCAAAACTTTGGTGGGATTTCGAAGACGCTTTCACGGCGTGCCTTTCGGAAGGGAGAGACTCATGCAAGAGAATGAATTTTATTGCTCCACGCGGGGGAAGCAGTGGCTGCTCCTCGGCGCGTCCCGCGACTACACGACGGAGTATGCAATCGTTACAAACATCGGCGACGACGGGTATGATTTTACCATCGCCTATGAGCTCGATGAATGGACGAGGGGCGTCCTCTTCGATGAATCGGTCACGGGAATGGACTTGAAAGACCTCGATTTTGAGACAATTTCCCTGCCCGCCCGCACCTGCGCGATCCTTCGGACGGAGAACGAGAAAGATCCCATCTCCGAATACACCGATTTGAGGGAGCGATTTGTGACGGAGTGGCTGCCCGGGAGCGGGTATCGGCTCTCCGATTTGCCCGAGGTCGTAGAGTTGCATTGGCGAATGGGGGAGAGACGTCGGTTTTTGGAGATCACCCTTCCCGTCGAAAAAAATGATAGAAATAATTAAAGAAAATTTTTAAAAATCATTGCCTTTTTCGGGGAACTCTGTATAATAGTGTCAAAGGGATTTTTTCATAGGGAGGAACCGCCATGAGGGATTTTATGAAACGCAAACGGAGGACGCTGCTTTTCCTTCTCCTTTTTGCCGCACTCTTCCTCTTCGCGGGAGTTTTCTCTGTATTGGGAGAGCCCAAGGCGGTGGATGCGAGCGTTCAGACCACCTTGGATACCCTTCCCGCCTCTCTGAACGACCTCTTCACCGACTATACGCAGACCAAGCTCAATGAAGCGTATGACACGATGGAGGAGCTCGACGCGCTCAAAGAGAAAGTGAAGGGAAACAAGGTCTTTTTTGATCGCGCAGAGGAAGTGATCAAGGGAAAGGTCGCCTACGAGCCTGACCGTGAATTTTCCACGAAAGCAAATGCGGAGAACAAGATCGAACAGTCCGGGGACAAGAGCGCCTATTCGAGAAGCAATCTGAAACTCTTTTATACCACTTCCGATCTCATGATCACGGGGATCTACGGCATGACGAACGATAAAATTTCCGTCTATGTGGAAGCAGACCGGGGCGCAAGGCTTCCCTCGCTCGTCATCACGCAGAACAAAGGTTACTACACGACTTACCGCGAACAAGTCTATCTCAACCGCGGGAAGAACACCTTCACTTACAGCGATCTTGCAAGCCGCTCCAGTCAGTCGAGAAATGAGATCAAGGGCGGGGCGATCTACATCGTCAATCCCTATACTCCCTCGACCCAGGGGGGACAGGTCAGCCTCTATATCGAGGGCGGCGGATTCTATCCCGTCTTTCGGAACGGGGACGACGAGCAGCAATTCCTCGATATGCTCGAAGAATACGAGACAATGCGTATGAAGCATTCTTCGACAATGCTCGACATGGCGGAACTTGAGACGGACCACGTCATGTTCACTCTGGGCTCTTCCACGCTGTACAACGAATATATCCGGAAAAAGTCCATCACGCCCTCCGAAAATCTCGAGCTTTGGGCGGAGTATTTCAAAAAGACCTTCGACTTCAACGGGATCGCCACCTCCCCTGATTCGGCCTGCGGACACTACGATCAGAGGAACGATTCGGTGAAAATCAATCTCCGATTGATGTCCGCCGTTGCCAATTCGGGCGCATATGCCACGAGCAATCACATCGGGTTCTACGATCAGAGCGAGTGGTTCGCAAATTTTAACTTTGTGGATCATTCTCCGTCTAAGAAGTATATCTACGATATCGGACATGAAGTGGGACACGTCCTCGACGTGCAGGGCAGAATTTTGCCGGAGACGACCAACAATGTCAATGCCACGCACGCCTATATAGACATCTTGGGGCTGGGTACGTCAATATTTTACCCCTCGGATAAGGCATTTAATTCCTTGAAGTCCGATTATGGCTTACAGAAGAATGCTTTTGAGGACGGACGCGTCATCTATCAATCGGACAGCAACTACGACCACAATCACCTTGTATGGTGGTACTTGGAGTCGGTCTTCCCCGGCTATTGGGGGAGAATGAACAACTATTTCCGCTACGAAGACACCCTCTATGGGGCAAATGACGTCGAAAAGATGGTGTACTATTCCTCCCTTGCGACAAAGGTCGATCTGAGCGAATATTTCGACCGCTGGGGGGTGTATCTGTCGAACAAGAGGAAGTTCTCGATCGACAGCGCTTCGAGCGCCTTCCAAACTGCCATGGAAACGGCGAGAAAAGAGGGGAAGATCAGCGAAAAAGCGGGACATTATTGGTATGTGGATTCCAGCGAGTACGACTTCATGCGCAAACACAAAGATGATCCCGACAAGTCCTACAAGGGCGGCGATCCCGTCATCACTTCCATCACGGAGAGCAACGGGACCCACGAGATCACCATCGGAGGGAGATCGGACGCAAATCTTCTCGGCTATGAGATCCTCTCCAAGACGGACGGGGGCGAGTTCAAGATCGCGGGATTTACCTATGTAAGTTACTTCCTCGACGAACATGTGTATTCTTCGACGCCCACCTATAAGGTCGTTGCGATCAACCGCTTCTTCTCGACGAAGGAGAGCGAGGAAACTTCCAAGGCGGAAGGGGGCTCTTCCCAAGTTTCGGGCGTCTGCAAAGTCGGCGATCAAACTTATCCCACCCTCGGCGACGCCATCGGCTCCATTGGGAGCGGAAGCACAAATCGGGTCGTGGAGCTTCTCTCCGATTGCAGCATCGGAGATAAACAATCTTCCCAAGTAACCATCAAGGTCGCCGATGAGGTCAAGAGAGACATCACGATCACCTGCACCGGGCAAAGTTACATGTTCCATGTGCAGTCTCAATTTAAGCTCGAGGGAAGGGAGAACGCAAGGATCATTCTCACGGGCGGCGCTTCGGTGACAACTTATCCGATGATTTATGCCGCAAGCGGAACTTTTTCCGCGGAATATGTGAACTTCAGCGCCTGCAAGAGCAAGATGAACGGCGGGGCGATCTACTCGCTGTATGCGGACGTGGAACTCAAAGATTGCAGCTTCGAGAACTGCTCCTCGGGCGGAAATTCCGACGCGATCTTCATGACAAGCAAACCGCTCAAATTGGAAAATTGCACCTTTACGGGTCAGAATGTGGATGTCTATTTCAATCAGGCTCCCGACCTCACGCTCGTAAAGAGTGTGCCGAAGATGACGATCGGCAGAAAGGAGTCTTCCACCGTAAAAATCAAGACCGAGGGCTTTGAGCCGAGCGAAGAGGATCGTAAGAATCTTTCCTTTGCCGATCCCACCATCAGTGCAAAACTCAAGGACGGAAATATCGAGATCGGCGGGATCGAATACGAACTCACTTTCAAGTCGGGATCAAACAGCGTTCACTTTAAGGTGAAGAGCTCCCGCTATATCTTCGGCAGTGAAGAACTCTCCTTTGTCGGAGAAGATCAGTATTGCTCTTCCTATCAAGCAAACGGCAACACCTACAAACCCGGAGAGACGATCGAGCTTTCGGGCGACATGACCTTTGAAGTCACCCTTTCAAATAAGAACAAGCTCACCCTCAACTTCATGGATCATAAACAGCAGGAGATCGACTTCATCGGAGAGAAGGGGGTGTATCTTCCCCGCTTCGACGGGGACAAGAAGATCGTCCTCTGGGTCTCCGATACGGGAAGTTATTATGCGGGAGAGATGTTCCATGCGAGCAAGGACGAGAGCCTGACCGCGGTCTACCTCGACTGT
Source organism: uncultured Clostridia bacterium (assembly GCA_947589565.1). Lineage (GTDB taxonomy): Bacteria > Bacillota > Clostridia > Christensenellales > Borkfalkiaceae > Gallimonas. The sequence continues at coordinate 11,244 of CANQBW010000030.1, forward strand.
TTCCTCTATCGCTATATGGATAAGGGCAAATGCGAAGAGTATGGATATGAGGAATACGGAAGTTTGATCACCGTAAAGACAAATAACAACACCGATTTCCGCGGTTGGTTCACCGACGGAAAAATCGTGAAGGATACCATAACCATCACCAAAAATACTCTGCTCACGGCGATCTATAATAGCGACAAGTTCGATCTCTCCGAGGCAAAGATCACGGTTCCCGACTGCGTCTATACGGGAGAGCCTCAGCGTCCCCAAATTGTTGTGGAACTGAACGGGCTTCTCCTCTCGGATGATTTCTATAAGGTGGAGTACTCCGACAACGTGAATGCAGGCACGGCGAAGGTGAAGATCACTGCGCGGGGAGACATCGCCGAAAACAGCAAAGAGCAAAATTTTGAGATCCAAAAAGCCCTTCCCTTTACCCGGCCTTCGGAGAATATCCGCGTCGGTTCTTCCACGGAGACAGTCAAAGGCGTTTCCCTTCCCGAGGGTTGGAGCTGGAAAGATCCCGATCGAAAACTCGAGATGGGAGAGAATAAGGCGACCGCGGTCTATTTCGACAAAGAGAATTTCTCCGAGACCGAAATGGAGATCGTAATCATGCGGGAAGAGGGTGCGGGCGGCGGCTCCGGGTCCGAACAAACGCCTCAAAACCCTCAGACGCCTCAGGAACCTGACGAGGGAGAGGACCCCGAGCCGGAGCTTCCCGAAAACCCGCAGGAGGGAGAAGAGCCCGACGATCCCGAAGACCCCGAGGATCCAAAGGACCCCGAAAAACCCGAAGAGCCGAAGCCGGATGAGCCCGACCAAGAGCCGGATGACGGAGAGGACTCCAAAGGGGAGCAAAATCCCGGCGACAGCGCAAATTCGGGCAGCAACCCCGGAGACAGTGCGGACACGGGCAACCATGCGGGCGGCGCAGACAGCGGAACCGTCGAAAAGGGCGGAAACAGTTCCCTTTTGTGGCTGCTTGTGATCCCCGGCGTCCTCATTCCCGCGGGAGTCGTCCTGTTTATCCTTTTGAAGAAGCGGAAAAATGGCTGAGATCACGGCAATCACCCCTCAAATCAAGGATAAGACCCGCTGCAATATCGAGGTGGACGGACGCTTTTTCTGCGGCATGAAGCTCGAGACCGCCGTCAAAAATCATTTGAAAGCGGGTGTCACCGTCACCGAGGAACAGCTCTCCGCCCTTCAACTCGAGAGCGAAAAGATGACCGCGCTCGACCGTGCCCTCGAGTATATCTCCGTCTCCATGCATACGGAGAATCAAATTCGCAAATACCTCTCTAAAAAGGGATATTTGCAGGACGTAGTCGAGTATGTCATCGGAAAGATGAAGGAATACGGCTATTTGGACGACGGCGCATATGCGCGGGCGTATGTCGAGAGCGTGCAAAAGCGCAAAGGAAGGCGGCTCATCGAGTCGGAATTGAGGAACAAAGGAGTTTCCAAGGAAAAGATCGAAGAGGCGCTCGAGGGCATTTCGGGCGAGGAAGAGACCGCCTCTTTGATCTTACAAAAGTATCTGAAGGGGAAGCCGCTCGATCGTAAAACTCTGCAAAAGGGGTACGCCTATCTCATCGGCAAGGGCTTCGATTACGATACGGCGCGGGACGCGCTTCGCTCTTTGGGAGAAGAGGATGAGGATTGAATTTTTGAAATCGGTCGATTCGACCAACAATTATATTCAAAAGTATCGGGGCGGCGGGGAGAATGTCATCGTCTGCGCCGAGCGGCAGAGTGCGGGCCGCGGAACAAAGGGGAGAACTTTTCTCTCGGATGCGGGCGGAGTCTATCTGTCCGCTCTCTTTTATCCCGACCTCGAGGCGGGACAGGCATTCCGTCTGATGGCACACGCGGCGGTGAGCGTCTGCAAGACGCTCGAAGGGTTCGGCGCACACCCTGCCATCAAGTGGGCGAACGACGTCTTTCTCGGCGAAAAAAAATGCTGCGGCATTCTCATCGAAAATTTCCTGAAGGAAAATAAAATTTATGAGAGCGTCATCGGGATCGGTCTCAACGTCAAAAACGACCTCTCTTCCCTCTCGGACATCGCCTGTTCGCTCCGAGAAGTGCTGAAAAATTGTCCCACCGTCGAGGAAGTGCGCGGAAAGCTCACCGAAAATCTGACGCAGAAAAGTACCTTTGAGGAGTACCTCTCCTTTGTGGGATTTTTGGGAAGAAGAGTTCAAGTCCTCGGAAAGGAGCGCTATTTTGCGACCGCAAAGCGGGTGCTTTTAAGCGGCGAGCTCGAAGTGGAGAAGGACGGAGAGCTTATAAAACTCTCCTCGGGAGAAATTTCCGTGAGGCTGACATGAAGAGAGCATATTCCATCCAAGAAATTCGGGACGCGGAAAAACACGCGATGGAGAAGGTCTCCTCGCTCGATCTTATGGAGCGTGCGGGAAAAATTCTCGCCGAGATCGTCTTAAAGACTGCAAAGAAGCTCGATTTCAAAGAGGTTCTCTTTGTCTGCGGCGGGGGGAACAACGGCGGAGACGGATTCTGCGCCGCGGAACTTTTGCGCGAAAAGCTCGAAGTGAGCGTTCTCTGCCTTGCCGAACAATTTTCCTTCGACTGTGAACACATGCGAAACCTGTTCAAGGGGGAAATTTTGGGGCGCATTCCGCGCAGAAGGTATCCTCTCATCGTGGAGTGTCTGCTCGGCACGGGCGCAAAGGGGGAGCCGCGGGGAAAGACAAAGGAACTTGTCGATTTTATCGGAAGGAACGGCGCATATGTCATCGCCTGCGACCTTCCCGCGGGACTCTCCGAGGGGGGAATTTGCGCCCCTACACATGTAAAAGCAGACCGCACGGTCACGATCGGGGGATACAAGCAGGCGCTCCTTCTTTCGGACGGGGCGGACATCGCGGGAGAGATTTTTCTTGCCGACATCGGGCTTCTTCCCGAAGGCGGCGCGGAAATTTGGGAAGAGAGGGACGTCTCCGCGCTCTTCCCTACGCGCAAAAGTCATGTCAATAAGGGAAATTTCGGAAAGGCTGCAATTCTCGCCTTCCCCAACGAATATCCAAACGCGCCCCTCTTTTCGGCGAGCGCTTGTTTGAGGTCGGGAGTCGGCTACACGCAGCTTTTTGCGACCGAACCGCTTTTCACTGCGGCGATCGGAAAAAATTCCGCCATGCTTCAAAAATTCGATCTTTCCCGCGCCATGCAGGCGGACGCCATCGCCTTCGGTATGGGCGCAGGGGATTCTTCAAAGGTCTATGAGACGCTCTGCATACTTTTAAAAGAGTATGAGGGCATCCTCATTCTCGACGCGGACGCGCTGAACGCCTGCGCCCGATTCGGAACGGAAATTTTGAAAGAAAAAAAGTGCCGCGCCGTTTTGACGCCGCACATCGGGGAGTTTGCACGCCTCACAAAGAGGAGCGCAGAGGAAATTCTTGTAAATCCCGTCTCTGTCGCCCAAGCGTTTGCAAGGGAGCATAAGGTGACGTTGATTTTAAAGAACAACCGCTCGGTGATCACGGACGGTGTGCGCACCGCCATCAACACGACGGGCTGTTCGGCTCTCTCCAAGGGTGGAAGCGGGGATATTCTCTCCGGCTTTCTTGCAGGCACCTGCGCCCGCGGAATACAGCCCTTTGAGGCGGCTTGTGCCTCCTGTTATCTTCTGGGGAGAGCGGGAGAGCTTGCCTCAAAGCAGAAGGGGGAGTATGGAGCAACGGTGGAGGATATTATCGCGCTGCTCGTCTTATAGCCGTCGAATCTGCTTCGTCCCCTCACCTTAAGGGGAAGGGGCGCCGAGGAGCCTCACGCCGATCGAAAGGGCGAGGAGGAGGCTTCCCGAAATCAGATAATATACGGGAAAGAGCACAAACAGGCTCATGATAAGGAGCAAGATTCCGCTCAAAAAGAAGGGATGGGCGTTGCTCTTGGAAAAAGCGCGGCGGAGCGTCTTTTTGAACGTCTTTCTCGGAACCTCTCCGCAGATGAGAGGACTTGGCGTCTTTCCCGTGCGGGAAAAGAGGTCGAAAATTTCATCCTCGCGCACCGCCTCGATCGCAAATGATGCGATCAACTTCTCCGCTTCCCGCGAAAGGGACTTGCAGACGACGGTGAACTCCGTCTTGCCGAATTTGCGGATGAGACCTGCGATTTTGTCCGCGGAGATCGGCTCGAGCGCAAAGAGGGGCACGACGGGACGGCCGTCCACACACAGCTCGTCGCCCTCGCAGTGCGCCTCCCTGCCGTCTGCAAGATAGGCTTCGAGGAGAGAGGCGCGCACCCGCTCCGGCTTTTCGAGGGCGAGATGGAATAAAAGCGCGTCGCGGTCCTTGAGTTGTTTCTTGGTGAGAAGCTTCTTTTGATTCTTCCGATAGAGCAGCAAAAAGGCGACAAGAGAGACGGCGGGAGAGAGGAGCAGCGCAAGCAGAAAGCACATCCACAGCGGCAGACGGTAATAGCGCGTGATGCAGAGGGTCAGAAAGAAGGCGCATACCCCGTAAAAGAGGATGTCTGCCAGCATGGGAAAATTCAGTCTCTTCATATGCAAGATTCTTGACTGAAATTTTCCGAATTAAACTTGTCAGAAGAAAAAAAATATAGTATAATCAAGCCATGAAGATCGGAATTTTCGGCGGGTCCTTCGATCCCGTACATGAGGAGCATGTAAGATACGCACAGGCGGCGATTCATGCGCTTTCCTTGGATAAGCTTTTGATCGTTCCCTCGCGGATCGCGCCGCACAAACTCTTCGGCGCGGCGGCAAGCGGAGAGGATCGGGCAAAGCTTTGTAAAATCGCATTTTCCTCACTTCCCCAAGCGGAAGTTTCCGACTATGAACTTGAAAGAGAGGAGACGAGCTATTCTTTCCTCACCTGCCGCCATTTTGCGGAAGAGTTTCCGAACGCCGAACTTTTCTTCCTCGTCGGAGCGGATATGCTCGAAGATTTCTTCACTTGGAAGAATCCCGAGGATATCTTAAAGAATGTGACCCTCGTCGCCTGCGGCAGGGAGGAGCCCATTCTTAAAACTTTGCACGAAAAGTTCCGCGCGCGCTTTGGCTGCGACTTTCTGCCCATCGACCACATCGGAAGAGCTGTTTCCTCCACGGAGATCCGCGTAAAGCTCGCCTTCGGGAAGAGGCCCGATGGAGTCCCTGCGGAAGTTTTGAGGGAAATTCAAAGACGGTCTCTCTATACGGAACCCGTCATATTGGAAGCGCTCGCGCTTGAAAAACCGGAGCGGAGAGAGCACAGTCTCCGCGTTGCGCTGATGGCGTGCGAACGGGCGAACGGCTTGAAGATCCCCTTCCACCGCGCTCTCTTCGCGGCTGCCCTGCACGACTGCGGAAAGTACATCTCCCTCGACTCTCCTCTTTTAAAGGGCTTTGTCCCGCCCGACGCCCCCGAGCCCGTCATGCACCAGTTTATCGGCGCATATCTTGCAGAGCACCGCTTTGGGATCGACGATGAGGAGATTCTAAACGCCATACGCTACCACACGAGCGGGAGAAAGGGGATGAGTACACTTGAAAAGCTCATCTATCTTTCGGACGCGCTCGAGGCGGGAAGGAATTATCCGAACGTAGAATCTCTTCGAAAACTCTTTTGGGAGGACCTCGATCTGTGCCTCGAAGCCTTTTTGGAGGAACAGCTCAAATATCTGCGGGAAAAGGGACAGCCGATCTATTTTCTCACGGAAGAGGCATATTTTTGGGTCAAAAATCGCTAAAATCGGGTTTTGCATAGTACTATGTCACGCATAATAGCATGAAAATCGGCGTTTTACATAGTATTATGTCAGACATAATAACAAAAAGGAAGGAATTTAAAATGGAAAGTTATGAACTTGCCAAGACCGCGCGCAAAGTTTTGAGCGACAAGAAGGCGCATGACATCGTGATCGTCGATGTGCACGAACAGACGACGCTCTGCAACTATTTCGTCATTGCGAGCGGAAAGAGTACGACGCAGGTGCGTGCCCTCTCGGAACATGTCGAAGAGGAACTCAAAAAGCAGGGGATCTCTCCCGCGAGGACGGAGGGCCTCCGCGAGGGGAGCTGGAGCGTGCTCGACTACGGCGATGTCGTCGTCCATGTCTTCGACGAGGAGTCGCGGCTCTTTTACTATCTTGAGCGGCTCTGGGATTCGGGCAGAAACATTGAACATTATTTCGACAAAGATTGACATTGCATGAATAAAACGTTGACAATAATTACAAAATATAGTATAATAACTGCATGTTTTGCGGCTTCGGAGAAATTGCGTTTTCGAGAAATGAGAAAATCGCATATTATTTGAGGAGCCTCAATAAAGAAAACGAATGCAGAAGGTGAGGAAAGATAAAAATGAAAAAACGTTTCTGGTATATTTTGCCGGTCATGCTGACGGTCTCTTTGGGGATCGGCGCATTGACCGCATGTGGCGAAATCGGTGAGGAGTCGGAGAGTAAGACGTACACGCTTGTCTACGATTTGGATGGCGGAACGGGCACGCGGCCCGAGGGCGGAAGTCATGCGGAGGGCGATAAGTTCTCCGTCGCGTCGGGGACCGGTCTGAGCAAAACGGAGTACCTCTTTGACGGTTGGCTCGACGGTACGACGAAAGTGCAGGCAGGTTCGGAATATACGATGCCCGCACGCGATGTTACGCTGAAGGCGGATTGGAAGGCGGTGACGTACAATGTGACGTATTCGCTCGGAGATCATGCGGCGCAGGATGCCGCTGTTCCCGCACAGGAGCCGGTCGCAAGCGGAACGGTTTTGGAACTTCCAACGCCGAACACCGCAAAGGGTTGGACGTTTTCGGGATGGGATCTCGGTTCAAAGAGCGTTCCTTTCATCGAGGGCAAGTCTCAATATACGGTAAATGCCGACGATGCGGCGGAAGGCACGATCGCTTTCGAGGCGACGTACACGGCAAAGGAGTACAACGTACACTTTGAAAAGGGCAGGGTCGGCGATGTAAGCGTCGAAAATTGGCCCGAGCTGACGGGAACGGTCTCGCTCGAATCCGGTTTCGATACCGTTCGGTTCCTTGATGCGCCCGTTTGTGACGGCTGGGATTTCAAAGGCTGGTCTCTCAACGGAGAGGATCTGGGCACGACGCTCGACTTTACGCTCGCAGAGGAGTATCTCCCCAATGACGACAGCGCGAACATCATCATTACGGCAGAATGGAAAAAGTCCTTTGTCGTCTCCGTCACGGCGGGAAAAGAGACCATCAACGTGAATATGACGGGCGAGGATGAGGCGCTTGAAAACGGTGCGACCCTCGTTTCGATGAAAACCTTCGAATACTACGAAGGAGATGTGAACCATGGCATGTCCGAGCACTACTCCAAGGGAACGACCGTCGGCGAATACGAGAGCAGCGACGCCGGCGAGGATGTCGATTTCAAGGTGACCCGTTTCGGCGAGGACAAACGTGACCGCTTGTATGACAAGTACTACCTTGTCAAAGACGGCAAGCTCCTGAAGGGACCCTATTATGTTTCGAAGGTCACGGAGCCCATGGAAGAGGGCACAAAGGCGCCCGAATATATGAGCAAGATCACCACGAGGAAGGGCGTCTTGGCGGAAAATGAAACTTTCGTCGACGACCTCGGGGCACAGCACGCCAGATGGGACTTCAATCTGAACAGTTTCTATTATCCGGATGCGACAGCGGAGTCGGAGGATGCGCTGCCTTTTGAGCTCAACGGAAAGACCTTTTACTTCAAAAAGGGCGCCGTCGACGGGTTCGATGATCTCGTCAGTAAATATTCCAAAAAGAACATGGATATCATTGTCGTCGTGTATATCAACGGCAATCAGGTCATGCCCTACGATCTGACCTATCAGGAATTTGGCGCTTGGGACAGCAGTATCGGCGTCAACCCGATCGCGGGTTTCAACACTTCCAATGAGAACGGTCTCGAATGGTGGGCGGCGACGATGGAATTTTTTGCGCAGAGATATTCGGGAGGCAAGGACAGCGTGGGCTACGTTTCCACCTACGTCGTCGGCAACGAAGTGGACTTTGAGGGCGACTATTTCCGCATTGCGAGAGAACATCAGCCCATCGATACCTTTGTGGAGGAATACGGCAGGTGCCTGCGCATTGCCGATCTCGCCGTGAAGAAGTACAATCCCGACATTCAGGTGACGACCACCCTCACCCATTCGTGGGTAGAGCCCGGAAACACCTCGAACTTCAACGACAGAAACTATTCCCCCAAGGAACTCCTCGAAAAGCTCAACGCAAAGAGCAAGCGCGAGGGCGACTTCAACTGGGGCATCGCGCCCCACCCCTATTGCTACTCTCTTCCCGCAACGAGAATGCTCGAGTACGATACGGATGAAGGGTACTATAAATACGGAATGACGGGCGATGTGGAGACTTCCTCCTTCCTCACCTACTCCAATTTTGAAATTCTCGAACAATTCCTCGAAAGAGAGGAGAATCTGTTCGAAGGAAAGGTGAGAGATGTCTTCCTCACCGAGTCGGGCGTCTCCTCCTCGGGATACTACGGCTTCGGCGCGGGCAAAAAGAATATGGATGATGACGACCTCTCCCAGAGCATTCAGGCAGCCATGGTCGCCTACACTTGGTACAAGGCGTCCCAGCTCGACTGCGTGAAGGTCTACGCCTATTACAGAATGTATGACCATCCGAATGAGGGAGAAAACTTCACGCCCGGTCTCATAAAGCACGACGGCACAAAAAAGAAATCGTATGAGGTGTGGAAGTATATCGACACGGAGAGATCCTTCGAGTATAGCATGAAGTATATTCAATATATCACCTGCTACGATGTCAGCCAAAAAGAGAAGAAGTATATGACCTATCTGAACGGGTTCGACTCGTATATCGATTTGTTGGATATCTTCGGTACGGGATATGACTTCTCGAACTTCGACTATCAAAAGGCGATGCCCGTGCGGAGCGAAGAAGCTCTGAAACCTTCGGAATATCAACCGTAAAACAGATTTAAGGAAGCTGCAAGAAAAGCCCTGAGGGAATCCCTCTCGGCTTTTTTTTGTAGAATTGCCTCTTAACAAAATCGCATTCTGTGCTATAATGAAATTGCAAATGAAATGGACGAAACTTACGACTGTTACGTCTATGGCTGTACGGCGGTCGTGCTCAAGGGAGGCGTCTATCAGTCAAATTGCTATGTGGGAAACTGCATCATGCCCGAGGACGGCTCCCTCGGGGAATGCTTCAACCCGCGGGAAGTCGAAAACAACGGCGCATTTCTCTATGCCTTTACGGGGAAGTTCCATTTCAGCGTGTATGATGAGGAGCTTAAGATCGTCAAGGAGTTCGAGGACTATGTGAGCGTCAACAAGCGCTTTGTCATTCTGGATTTGGACGGCGAAACGACGGAACATCTGCATACCTATCTCGATTGGAAGACGACGAAAGATGCGACTTGCACGGAGCCCGGTTCGCGCACGGGCACTTGCGCCTGCGGCGAGACGAAGACCGAGGAAATTCCCGCACTCGGGCATACCTCGGGGTCATACACCGTTTTGAAGGAGCCCACCTGCACGGAGCCCGGCGTGGGAGCCGCATCCGTCTGCGAACGCTGCAAGCAGCCGACGGACGAAGTCGTCATTCCCGCACTCGATCACGATTGGGTGGAGGGCGGCTCCTATAAGCAACCCACCTGCGAGGAGCCCGGATACAGCGCCTCCGCGGAATGCAGCCGCTGCCACGAGGTGCGTGCCGACGAGGTGATCCCCGCGCTCGGGCATGATTTTTCGGGCAGTACTTTCGTGAAAATTGAGGCGACCTGCCAACAGGCGGGACTTGCCACTGTCTACTGTGCGCACAGGGGCTGCAACGCGAACGAGTCGCAGACCATTCCCAAACGGGAACATGAATTTACGAGAGTGAAGACCGTCAAGGCGCCCACCTGCACGGAGAGCGGGATCATCAAGATGGTTTGCCGCTATTTCTGTGACCGGGAGAAAGAGCCCGAGGAGGCTCCGCCGCTCGGTCATGATTGGGAAGAGGTCTCCATCAAGAGCGTTGAGACCTGCACCGAGAAGGGGCTGCGGACCCATCACTGCAAGAGATGTGATATTACCGAGGATTATACACCCGACGCGCACGGGCATGTCTATGGCGACTATGTGGTAGACGAACCCGCAACGGCTTTAAAAGAGGGAACAATGTCCCGTCACTGTATCTATTGCGGGGAGAGGGGTTCGGATGTCGTCAGTATCCCTGTGATCCAAGAGCAAGCCGAATACTCGATCACCGTCCGCCGCACAAACGGAAAGTTTTATTCCAGAGTTCAGGAACTCAAGTTTGAGATCTATGAAAACGGCGCGAAATCAGAGACGATCGAAGCGACGGGAAATACGACGAAGATCAAAGTTTCCAAGAACGCGGACAGTCTCAAAGTCGTAGGGCTCAGAGAGGGCTTTTCTTCCATGCAAGAGGAATACGAGCTCAAAGCGGGGGAGCCCGCCGTGAGAGTGGAGATCAAGGCAGAGATCATCACCAAAAACCATACCAAGGTAAATGGAAAAGACCGGGAGATCCCGCCCGAAAAGTATATCGAAGTGGGGGATGTGATGTACGACTTCCTCGTCCGTGACTCGAGAGGAGAGGCCAAGTGGTTCTCCGAGTGCATAAAGGGCAAGGAACTCGTGCTTTTAGACTTCTGGTGGACGGGTTGCACAATCTGTCACTATGAGACGTCGCAGTTTCAGCGCGTCTACAACGACTTTTTGCAACCGTATAAGGATAAGATCCTCGTGATCATGATCAACGTCATGGCAGACGAGGACAGCAAGAGGATCGAGAATTACCGTCAGCAGAAGGGTTATCCCGATGATTTCGTCATGGCGATGGGCAATAGCGAGGATGGAACGGTTTCCGTTAAAAAATACTTCTATGACATTCGTACGCCCGGGAACGTCTGGATCGACGGAGAGGGCGTCATGTTCAGCAGAAAACGCAACGAGGATTACGACAGATTCAAGCAATTCACGCTGGACTTTTTCGATCACCTTAACGTGGATGAGCTCGAAGAGAGCGTTCAGACCGTGACCGTCGACAATCGAAAGATCGTTGAGGATACCTTCCGCGATGCGGATTCCAAGTCAAACGAGCGCTATTTCAAAAAGTCGGAGACAGAATAATTTCTATTGAAAAAATTCTATAGAAAAAACCTGCGCCGCCCGTATGGGCGGCGCATTTTTCTTTGGAGCTTTAGCGGAAATAAACCCCCAGTTATACTGGGGGAGGTAAAAAGACTTTAGTAAATAAAAACCTCGTGA
>CANQBW010000031.1 GCA_947589565.1 uncultured Clostridia bacterium
GGGGGGGGGGAGCCCTATTAAAATTTCAATTAGAGGGGATTGGTCGGTTTTGTTACTCGGTTGGACTGCGTTTAGTTATTCACCCTTTGCGCCAGTTGCTGTTAAGTCTGTAATCTCTAAAGTTACTTTATATTCTCCGCTTTTACCTTTATCGTCATCTGCCGAAAGTTTTTCACACGTGTCTTCTGAATTTGCTGCTGTTGCTTTAGGCGTAATAGTCATATTATGAATATCTCCGCTTGAAGATACATATGCAACTACACTCCATGCCGTTGCTTTTGTATCCCCAGTTCCATTTACAAGCATATAATCAAATTTGTCAGTTGATGCATCCTTTTTCTCATTCTGCAAAATAACTTCTACTGCCGCTCCTCTTACCGCTCTCTTATTCGCGTTCTTTACCGAATCCTCCGCCTTCCCAAGCTGTCCCACAAACAGGGGGACCGCGATAGCCACTAAGACAGCGATGATGGCGACGACGATCAACAACTCCGCAAGCGTAAACCCTTTCCGGTTACGTCTGTTCTTTAAACTTTTTAACATACTTTTTCTCCTTTCTTTCACTTGATTTTTTTATTTTCCACACTGCCGGGATGAAAACAGTGATTGGAACTACTTCATTTTTCGACGAAAATCTTTCGAACGAAATCTTTCCTTATTAATGTCATGTTGAGCGAAGTCGAAACATCTCTACCTTATTGTAGTCCCGCCAAAGGACGAGATTCTTCGATTCCGCTTCGCTCCACTCAGAATGACAAGGGGGGAAGCTTCGCTTTCACAACATTAAGCCGAAGGGGTTCGGCAAATGGGGTGGAGCGTTGCGAGTTCTGTTCAACAGCGCAGTGCGCTGTGAGCGCAACGCGACAGCCGAGCTGGTGGCGAGGCGGGAGTGAGGCGGGGGCTACCGCCGAACTGCAGCGCAGGGCAACCCTGGTCATGGGATTTAGGACTTTAAGGACTGCTTTCTCTCATGACGGTTATCAACATGTCTGTCTGTGTACCGAATAAAAGCGTTGCGGGGTTTGGGACACATTCGCAAGTGTCCCAAAATTTTTTTGGTTACTTTTTTGTATTCGTAAAAAAGTAACAAACGCCCGTCATGCGTTCATGACAATCAAAAGCGATTACGCTGAGGAAAAGGGCGAGATGTTTCGACTCCGCTTCGCTCCGCTCAACATGACAGAGGGAAAACGCCCTTCCGGCGAAGAGGAATTGTCATCGAAACTACATGCTTCCTCCATACATTGAGAACATCGGCACGTAGATGGAGATGACGATGAATCCCACAACCAAACCCAAAATAATTGTGATCATCGGTTCGATCATGGCAAGGGCTTGGTCGGAAGCGGAGGTCGCCTCGTCGTTGTAGTAGGTTCCGATCGTGCGCAGGGTCTCTTCCAGACTTCCCGAACTTTCACCGACGGTGACCATTTCGAGGAGCATGGAGGGCAGGTACTTGGAATCTGCGAGCGCCTCGCCGAGCGACATGCCGTTTTCGAGCTTGACGACCGCCTTATTCAGTTCCTCCCCCACGCAGCGCTGATCGAGCACTCGGCTGACGATATCCACAGCCTTGGTGACGGGAAGGCCCGCCGCAAGCAAGGTGGAGAGGGTGTTCGCCGTCTGCGCCGCCGCGCTGTACTTGGCGATCTTGCCCAAAATGGGAATCTTCATGCGGATCTTCGAATACAGAAGTCTCCCCTTCTCCGTCTTGCCGTAAGCAAAGATCGCAATTCCCAGCGCGGCAATGACGATGAGCAGAATATACCAGGCATTCTTGAAGAAATTCGAGATCGCGATGAGGATCTTCGTCATGACGGGAAGTTCCGTGCCGAGAGATGTCAACGTCTCCGTCATCCTGGGCACGAGCACGACCATGACGATCGCGATGACCACCACCGCCAAAATGAGGACAATGATGGGATAGGCGAGCGCGGATTTGATCTTTTTCTTGGTCTTGTGCGCCCGTGTATAGTATGCTTCGAGGCTTGCAAAAGAATTTTCGAGCGTACCCGATTCCTCGCCCGCGCGCACCGTCTCGATGAACACCGCGGGGATCTTTTTCCCGTTCTTCTCGAGGCTCGACGCGAGGGAATAGCCGCCCGCAACGTCCGCGGCGCAAGCCGTCAGGATTTTTTTCATGAGCTTGTCGTCGGACTGCTCCGCGACGATCTCGATGACGCGCGTCATCGAAATGCCCGCCTTCAACATGATATAGAACTGGTTTGCCGTGAGCGCGAGCGTCTTATCGCTGACCCAGAGTGGCTCGTTGAGGTCGATGTTGATCTTCTTATCCGAGCGCACGGGCTTGATTTTTTCCACAACGGGACAGGTTCGGCGGATCTGATCTATCGCTTCATATTCGTCATACGCTTCGATGATACCGTTGACCGTTGTTCCGTCCGCAGCCTTTGCACGATATTTGAAGGTAGTCATTTATCCTCCTTAAAACATTTTTTGTTTCGAAGGAAATCTTGCTGCGCAATCTTTCCTTCGAGGAAATGGGCTTTCTGCTTGCTTAGGGGATTCCTCGACTACGCTCGGAATGACATGTTTTTTACCGATGTCATCCTGAGCGGAGTGACGCTTTGCGTCACGGAGTCGAATGGATCCCCTTGGTCGTTAGACTGTCCGTTTCCCACAACTCAATTCGTGTTGCGTTTGACGAGGTCGGGTTCGTGGCAGTAGGCGGCGCGGGCAACTTCCGCAGAAATCAGCTTCTGCTTGTTGAGCGCGATCAGCGCGTTGTCCATCGTGACGGAGCCCTCCGCCGCGGACGTTGCAAGCGAACTTAAGATTTGAGGCGTCTTTCCCTCGCGAATGAGGTTTCGGATGGCGGGCGTCACCATCATGAGTTCGCACGCCGCGACCCGTCCGCCCGTCTTCTTCGGGAGCAGCTGTTGGGACAAAACCGCCATCAACGTGCTCGAAAGTTGCAGACGGATCTGTTTTTGTCTCCCCTCCGGGAACACGTCGACCACACGGTCGATCGCTTCGGGCGCGGAATTGGTATGCAGCGTGGCGAAGACCAAATGTCCCGTCTCTGCCGCCGTGAGCGCCGTCTCGATCGTGTTCAGATCGCGCATTTCGCCAATCAGAATGACGTCGGGGTCTTCACGCAAAATCGCTCTCAGACCGCTCGCGTAGCTCTCGGTGTCCTTGCCGATCTCACGCTGGTTGATAATGCACTTATCCGATTTGTAAATGTACTCGATCGGGTCTTCCAATGTGATGATGTGCCCGTTGTAGGTGTGGTTGATCCTGTCGAGCATCGTCGCGAGCGTCGTGGATTTGCCCGAGCCCGTCTCCCCCGTGACAAGAACGATGCCGCGGCTGAGTTCGGGCAGCTTCATGACGGCGGGGGGAAGCCCCAACGCCTCAAGCTGAGGAATTTTTTCCGCCAAAAGCCGGATCGCGGAAGAGATCGCCCCCTGCTGGCGGAACAGGTTGATCCTCGTTCTTATTCCGCCCGGGAAGGTCAGCGCGAGGTCCAATTCCCCGATCCGCTCGATGGAAGAATACCCCTCGCCCGCCATTTCACGGGCATAGTCCTCGCAATCCTGAAAGGAGAGCGGGTCGCCGAAGTTCTGAAGCTCTCCGTCGATTCTAAATCTTGCGGGAAGGCCGCAGACCAAATGCACGTCCGATGCGCGCATCTCCCGCGCCTTTTGAATGATCTCTGTGAGTTCCAAAGGCATCTTTCTCTCCTTAGTCGGACGTCGTATTCAACACGCCGACCGCCTCGTCCACCGAGGTGACTCCCTCGAGAACGAGCTGTCTGCACCCCTCGGCAAGCGAGGTGAAGGTGCCCTTCGAGACGCAGTCCAGAAGTTCCGCCTTGTGGCGTCCCTCCGTGACCGCGCGTTTGAACTGTTTATCCAAGATAAGAATCTCGAACACCGCCGTTCTTCCGTAGTAGCCCGTGTGATAGCAGTTGGGACAGCCCTTTCCGCGGTAGAAGAGGTACTTTTTGGGATCATCTCCCTCCGGGAAGCGGAGCTTGCGCAGCTCTTCTTCGTCGGGAACGTAGCTCTCCTTGCATTCGGGGCAGATCTTGCGCACAAGGCGCTGTGAAATGACGCCGTTGAGCGCTTCCGCCACAAGATAGGGCTCCACGCCGATATCGATGAGTCGGTCGAGCGCGGTCAATGCGTCGTTCGTGTGGACGGTGGACAGGACCAAGTGTCCCGTGATCGCCGAACGGATGGCGATCTCTGCGGTCTCGCCGTCACGGATTTCACCGACGGCGATGATGTCGGGGTCCTGACGGAGAATTGCCCTCAGGCCCTCCGCGAAGGTCATGCCGACTTTTTCGTTGATCTGCACCTGGTTGACTCCCTTTAAATCGTACTCGACGGGGTCTTCCAAGGTGACAAGGTTGTATTCTTCGGTATTCAGGGACCTGATCATCGTATACATGGTCGAGGATTTTCCCGAGCCCGTGGGGCCGACGATGAGGACCATGCCGTGTGCATTCTGCAAAAGGCGATTGTATTTTTCGAGGTTCTCTCCCTCGAGACCGATCGCCGCCGCATCGAGAAGCTGGGTGGATTTATCGAGAAGTCGGATGACGACCTTCTCCCCATACAGCGTGGGAAGGGTGGAAATACGAAGGTCGATGTCGTGTCCCTTCACTCTCACATTCGCACGGCCGTCCTGCGGAATGCGCTGTTCGGAGATGTCCATGCCGCCCATGATCTTGATGCGCGAGACAACCGCGCGCTTCAAGTCCCAGGGAACGGTCAAAATCGTGCGGAGAAGTCCGTCGATCCTCATGCGGACGACCATCTCGTCGCTGTGCGGCTCCATATGGATATCGCTCGCGCGCTCGATGGCGGCTCTCTCGAGAATGGAATTGACGAGACGAACGGTCGGCGCGGACTGGATATCCTCGTCGAGTTCCTCGTGAAGATTGACGGCTGCCTGCTCGCGGACGGAGGACTCGTACTTCATCTCCTCGATCGCGCGCGCCGCGCCTTCATTCCCATATAATGTCGAAATCGCCCGATTGACGGCTGCCGCCGTCGCGATCTTGGGGATCACCCTCTTGCGGGTTGCCGTACGAACTTCCTCGAGTGCGACGAAGTTCAGAGGGTCCGCCATGGCGAGGGTCAACTCGTCTTTAAAGAGCTTGACGGGGACGACATTGTGTCTGCGTGCGATATTGCGCGGGACGAGCTGCGCCATCTCGACGGGAATATGCGTCTTGGTGAGGTCGATAAAGTCGATGCCAAGCTGAAGTTCCAACGTCTCGATGAGACGCTGTTCGTTGATGATACCCTCCTCGATGAGGACGGTACCCAAACGCTCGTGGCTGGTCTTTTGGACCTCCAATGCGTGTTTAAGCTGTTCTTCGGTGATCGCTCCCGTACTCAGGAGGATATCACCCAAACGCATGTATTCCATGAAACTCTCCGTCAATCACCCTTAATGTGAGCAATTTCTGCTTTATTTTATCATGAAGAAGCATGAATGTCAAGGAAATATCTTTAATTTCCTTAAAAAATTTCTAAAAGCACAACCCGGTATCCTATTTTTTTACACCTGTTTTTACAGATTTTCACAGATTCATCACGTTTTTGAATTTTCCAAAATGCCGAGGAGCACTTCCATGAGCTTGTCGACGTCGATGGGTTTTGCGACGTGCGCGTTCATTCCGCTCTCCTTGGCGCGTTTTCGATCCTCGTCGAAGGCGTTTGCGGTCATCGCCACGATGGGAATATTTGCAAGCGACTTATTTTCGAGCGCACGGATCGCCTTCGTCGCGTCGTAACCGTTCATGATGGGCATCTGGACGTCCATCAAAATCAAATCGTAATACCCATCCTGCGATTTTTCAACTTTTTCAACGGCGATCGTGCCGTCTTCAGCGGTCTCCACTTCGAAGCCGTGCTCCTTTAAGAGCTCCTCGGCGATCTCGCGGTTGAGCTCGTTGTCCTCGACGAGAAGGATCCTCTTTCCCGAAAGATTTTGATAGGGATCTTCCGCCTCTTCGGGCTCAAAATGCGCACCTGTGTTGGTTTTTTCGATGGCGGAGACGAGCGTCTCTCTGAGTTCCGAGAGGAAGATGGGCTTGTTGCAGTACGCCGTGACGCCGAGCTCCTTTGCCTCGTCTATGATCGCGGTGAGGTCGTATGCGGTCACGACGATGATGGGCGTCTCGTCGCCGACGATTTTGCGAATCTGGCGGATGATCTCAAATCCGCCGAGGTCGGGCATCACCCAATCGATAATGTATGCGGAAAATTCGTCTCCGATGTCCACAGCCTGCTGCGCACGGAGCACCGCCTCCTTGCCGTGCAGCGTCCACTCCGCACGCATTCCGATCCTCATCAGCATTTTAGAGACGCTGTCGCAGGTCGAGAAGCTGTCGTCGACGACGAGGGCGCGAAGTCCCTCGAGCTCGCGGATGGAGACCTCGCGTTTCCCCTCCGCCTGCAGTTTGAACTGCAAATTCAGGATAAATTCCGTCCCATGTCCCTGTTCCGTCTCGAGGGTGATGGTTCCGCCCATCGTATCCACGATGTTCTTCGTGATCGCCATTCCGAGGCCCGTCCCCTGGATCCCGCTCACGGTGGACGTTCTCTCCCGCTCGAAGGGCTCGAAGATGTGCTCGGCGAACTCCTTGCTCATGCCGATCCCCGTGTCCTTGACGCGGATCTCATACGCGCCGTAGCCCGTGGGCGCTTCCGCCTTCTGTGCGACCGTCATGGAGACGGACCCGCCCGAAGGCGTAAATTTGATGGCGTTCGAGAGAAGATTCAAAAGCACCTGATTCAAGTGCAGCTTGTCACAGTAGATGTCCTCGTCAATGACGTCGAGGGTGTCCATGAAGAAGTTGAGCTGCTTGCTCTTCATCTGCGTCTGTATAATATTCCGCATGTCGCGGAAAATGTCCGAAATGGAGCACGGCTTTTCCTCGATGTTGAGTTTTCCGCTCTCGATCCGGCTCATGTCGAGAATATCGTTGATGAGACTTAAAAGATGATTTCCCGAGGAGAGGATCTTTTGGAGGTAGTCCTGGACGCGCTCCTTGTTGTCGATGTTGGTCTCGGCGAGCGTCGTAAAGCCTAAAATTGCGTTCATGGGGGTGCGGATGTCGTGCGACATGTTGGAGAGGAACACGGTCTTTGCCCGCTCCGCCGCCTCCGCCTTGCGCAGGCGCTCTTCTAAAACGGCGCGTTCCACGGAATCCCGCACCGTCTCCCGTGCGCTTTTTCGGATAAAGAAGAAGTAGATGATGATGGCGATCGTCAACACTGCGGCGACGACGATAAAGACGACGCGGATGGACCGCACGTTTTCATAGGCGACCGACTCGGGAATGGAGACGAAGATGCTCCAATGGTCTCCCGCCTCGCTCTTTGCGGGGGCATAGTAGACATAGAGCCACTCCCCCGTACTTTCCGAGCGGATGATCGCCTCTCCCTTCTGAGAACCGAGGATCGCCTCGCGCGTCTGCTCGACGGTCTTCCCGTCCCTCGAAGCGGAGAATTTGAAATCGTCGAACTCCCCGAGATGGAAGCTGTCGGGATCCAGCAATTTTCCGTTTTCGTCCACCTTGTTGTGCCAAGTATCCATCAACATAAAGTAGCTGTCCCGCGTCTCTCCCGTCGTATCGTCGGTCACCTTGATGGGCGCGGTGTCGACGATGACGACGCTCGCATTCCCGTTGTAGATGTTCCCCATCTTCATGACCTCGGAGAGCTCGCTCAAGATGGTGACGCCGTACAGAATCGCGACCGTGTTGCCGTTTTTCTCAACGGGGACATAGTGCGCGATGATGGGAGCGCCCGTGCGGATACTGTCCATTCGCTGGGAGATGTGCTCTCCCATTATTGCAAGTTCCTCGAAGTCGAGACCGCCGTCCATGATGACCGTCTGGTCGGACATGATGATGGTGCCGTCGGGGAGCAGCAGCCGCATCCACATGGACTGCAAGAGTGGGGAGACGAACTCCATCGTCCCCTTCAAAATTCTATCGTTGACGGTTCCGTCGTCGCCGAAGCCCTCGGACGCGCCGAGGATATTCGCAGCGGAACGAAGGACCTCCCCCTCCCGCTCGAACTTTGCGCTGATCTGGTCGATGACGGTGTTGACGCTGTCTTCAAGCTGCGCGGTCGCCCGCTTTTCCGCGATGCGGCTGCTGCCGATGTATGCCGCGACCAGACAGCACGCGATGATGATGACGAGAAGCAAGGAGGCAAAGAGGGACTTCTCCTGCAAGAGGAGAAGTTGTTTTTTTCTGTGCTCCTTGGTTTTTTCCTGTTCCATGAGAATCCTCCGAAGGATTTAGCCCTCCAAGCTTGCCTTGAACGCCTCGATGGCGGCGACTGTCATTTGATAGTCTTCGGCGACCTTTTCAAAGAGAGAGGGGTCGGAGGGAGGGTTTCCCCCTCTCAACTCCTCCGTGAGCGCCGTGCTTGAATTTTGCAGCCGCGTAAAGCTCAGATTCTGGCACATGCCCTTGATCGTGTGCGCCGCGCGGAAAGCCTCTTGGATATTCTGCGTGCGCAGGGAATCCTCTAAGAGCTTGAAACTTCCGTCGTCGATAAATTTGAGCACGAACTTCTGCACGAGACGTTCGCTCCGCAATCTTCCGATCACGTCGTCATAGTTTCCTTCCAAAGCCGCGTAGCATTCCTGCAGTGTCATGAATTTTCCTCCCTGTGATGATCTGTATTTGCCTGTTCTTCCTCGCTGTCCGTCAGAATGTCCTTCATGGAGTCGTCATAGAGGTGATATTGCGCCCGTCCCGAACGCTTGGAGAAGTAGAGCGCCTGGTCGGCTCTGTGGAAGAGCTCTTCATAGGTCTCCCCCTCCTCGTGCATTTCATAAACGCCCATGGAGACGTTTACCGTGAACCCGTCGATCTCGCCGCAGAGGGCGCGGAAGATACGGGCGATGATGGGACCAATGTCCGTGTCGTACTCGAACAAGATCAAAAATTCGTCGCCGCCGATGCGGGCGCACAGATCGCTCGTACGAATGCTGTGATCCAGCCGCTGGGCGATGTAGCTTAAAACCTTGTCGCCGAACAGATGTCCGTGCTCGTCGTTTGCTAACTTGAAAAAGTCGATGTCGAAGCAGGCGAGCGCGTACTTGTGCGTAGGATAGTTTTGAATTTTCTTCTCGATCTGTTCCCGCACGCCGGCGCGGTTGAGAAGTTTTGTGAGCGGGTCGCGAATGGACTTCTCCTTGAGTTCGTCGAACCGCGTGTGCGCCTCGTGCACGTCCACCGCCTTGCCGATGACTCCCGTCAGCGTTGCGGGAGTCTCCTCCGACCAGATCGCCCGAAGGATGATCTTGTGCCAGCGGTATTCCCCGCCGAGGAGGAGCTGTTCCTCTCTGCCCGTCTCCGGTTTTTCGGGAGAAGTCTTCTGAAGGTCGGCGGCGATCCTCTGCCACCAGCCCTCGCCGAGGAGGGCGCTGAGCGCCATGTTGCTCTTGGGATTGATGATGTTCTCGGGAAGGCCCAGCCTGTTCGCTCCCCAGGGGGAGAGCATGAGAATGTCCGTCTCCGTCGTGTATTCGAATTGAATTTCCTCGCTCATCGCCGCATAGAAGTTGTGCTTCATGCGCTCGTAGTCGAGAAGGCGCAGCGTGCGTTCGGACGCACCGCCCCCCTTGGAGTGAATGACCGCGTCCGCAAAGTTGCGGATCTGATGGCGGGGAGAGTGGTCGGTCAAATCGAGTTTGAGCGCCTCGCGAATGCTGTCCGCATTCTCCTTGAGGCATTGGAGCATGAGCGGATTGAAACAGCCGCACTTGCCCTCCAAAATCATCTTGACCGCCTCTTCATGCGGGATCGCCTTTTTATAGACGCGCTCGCTCGTTAAGGCGTCATACACGTCGGCGAGCGCGACGATCTGCGCGGAAATGGGAATTTCGTCCCCCTTGATGCCGTCGGGATATCCCCTTCCGTCATACCGCTCATGATGCCAGCGGCAAATTTCATAGGCGCGAATGACGAGCGGATTGCTCTGATGGACGGGAAGGTCCTCGAGCATCTTCGCCCCGATCGTCGTATGCGTCTTCATGACGGCGAACTCCTCGTCGGTGAGCCGTCCCGGCTTATTGAGGATCTTTTCGTCGATACCCATCTTTCCGATGTCGTGCAGGGCGCTCGCCATGCTGATGACGGAGATGTCCGTCTCGGAGAGCTGATAGCGGTCGGTCGCCTCGCAGAGTTTGCGAAGGAGGAAGTCGGTGAGCGTTCTCACATGACGGATATGCAGCCCGCTCTCGCCGTTTCGAAACTCGACGATGTGGCTCAGGATATCCACCATGAAACTCGAATTTTGTTCCTTCTCGTAAATTTGCTGCTCGACGATCCCCAACAGTTTCTTTTGCTTTGCATAGAGCAAGATCGTGTTGACGACTCGCCGGTGCACGATGGACGCGTCGAAGGGGCGCATGATGAAGTCGGTCGCCCCGAGCTCATAGGCGCGTTCGATCTGCGTCGAAGCGGTCTCCGCCGAGACCATGATGACGGGCACGTCCTCGATCCAATGAAAGCGGTTCATGACTCTCAAGACGTCAAAGCCGTCCATCTCGGGCATCACGATGTCGAGGAGGACGAGCGAAAACTTCGTGCTCTCCTTCTGGAGAATGGAGACAGCCTGCACGCCGTTCTCCGCCTCCGTGATGTCGAACTCGCTGTCGAGCATATCCGTCAGGATCGAACGATTCATCTCCGAATCGTCGACGATCAATATTCTTTCCCTTGCCATACTCCGAAAATCACTCCCCCAAAAAGTCTGTGCAGTTTGGAAAAATTTCCGTTTGCGCCCAATGATACGATTCTATTATACTTAAAAATATATTCTTGTCAAACGCTTGGGGGGAAATTTGGGATTTTTTATACAGAGCAGCCGCGCCGCCTGCAAAATGCAGGCGGCGCGGCTGCTCAACATGACAGAAAAAAACGCCTACAAAGGCGCCCCCGCGGCAATTGCCGCGGGGGCGCCTTCTTAAAATGACATCACCTTATTTCATTCAAATGTCGATCACTTTGAAAAAGTCGGGGCCTACCACGAAGAGCTTTTCGCCGATGATGCAGGCGCGAAGGAGCTCGGAAGGGGGATAGGAACTACTGTTGATCGGGATCTCACGCACAAGTTCTATCTTTTCGCCGTCGAATCTGAGGAGCAGATAGGAATTTTGGGGAATCGGTCTCCTTCCGGGGCCGTCCTGATAATAGACGATCCCGAGTCCCAAAAGTCCCCTCTCCGCGTCGATCATATAAGCCTTGAAATCCTTTGCGAAGGTGCAGTAATCCACAGTGTATCGCGCGATGGGCACGACTCCGTTCTCCTCGGTGCGGTAAATCTCTACTTTGAACTCGCTTAAAGTGCCCGCTCTCTCCCCGTAGCCGATGCCGAGCAGGGTGCCGTCCTTGAACTTGGTGAGAGACATCGAAAATCCCGTGATCTCCCCCGTATCCTTCCAGGTGATGTTGTTTAGGTCGCTCAGATCGAACTCGAACACGGGGTCACAGAGAATGTACTCATAGAGTTCGTACTTCTTATTGGGCGTGGTCTGCTGTTCCGCCTTCGCGGTGCACACATACGCCTTCTCCCCGTCGAAGCGGACGGATTTGACGCTCTCCTCGGGTTCGGAGAAATCCAAAACCGCCGCAACCTGTTCGAAACTGTTCAGATCGAACACAAAGAGGTTACACTCGGGGTGCCAGGGGCGCTCCTCTCTCACACAGTAGTAGGTCGTGACGACGCGGAGCGTCTCTTGATATTCGTCCATGCTGTACTGATTGACGATCGTCCCGGGGACCGTCACGGTGCCCTCATAGGTCAATTCCCCCGCGTGGGAATAGCAGGCGATCTCGGTATTTGTGACAAGTTCTCCCGTCGCTTTCCGCTCTTCCACCTCCCGCGCGACGAAGAGACGATCGCTTGAAACATACATCTCACTCGTGTAGGAGAAGAGCGCGGCGCGGTCGAGGACGGTCAAATCTTCGCTCAGGAGAATCAGATTCGTATAACACGTCCTCTTGCATTCCTCGGGGACGTAGATGTCCGCCATCGGGAAGCTTTTCAGCTCTCCCAAATCTTCCCCGCATTGGGGGAGAAAGTCCTCTTCGTACTCAAAGCTCGGGCGGCCGAAGGTAAAGGTCGTGGCAAGCAAAAAGTTTCCGTCGATCGCCCGCGCGGAGACGTATCCGCCCGTCACATAGAAGCTCTTTTCGATCTTGAGGTCCATAGGGTTTGAGACGTCGATCGAGATCGCCTTGGTGTAGAGCTTGTAATCCCAATAGCCCCACATGCGGCACATCGTAAAGAGGGTGACCGTCCTTAAATCCTTACTCAAAAAAAGTTCGGAACCTCCTTCGTCTTCGAAGTACTCTCCCTCTTCGGGGGTGATTAAAATTGCACTTAAGAATTGTTCGTCCGCGATGGAATAGACGGAGAGTACATAGCGGGAAGCTTGCCAGGTGACATAGTAGAGATACTCGCTGCTCCTCTTGAAGAGGTCGCCCTCGATGACTCCCTTCACCTGGTTGTTCGTCACTTCCTCATAGGTGGGGTCATGCCAGAGCTCCTCTTGAAGTGAGTCGTCCCCCTGATTGGGGTCGGACGCTTCCGCGTTTCCGTCCGAAGGATCGTATACATATGACGGCGGCCCTGCCCCGACCATGTCCTCGAGCGCTGTGTCAACTCCCCACTCTTGAAAATTATTGGTCGTGTAGGGATGATAGGTCATGTCCCCGATCTTGCCCATGAGCGAATAGTACTCGCTGTTCTTGTACCGGGAGATGTCGTATCCGCCCGCCGTGTAGGGCACAAACAGAACTAAGTTCAGGGCAATCACCGCCGCCGCCGCAACGCTTGCAAGCGAAGCGATCAAAATTTTCTTATTTCTCTTTTTTTGTCTAACTTTGCGGTTGATTTTCTCCGCGTGACGTTGAATCTGACTTTCTTTCATTCCGAAAAATCCTCCTCGTTGAGAATGCCTCTGAGTGTTGTCTTTGCACGCTCCAGCAAATTATAGATTTGCTTGCGGCTCTTGTGCAGAATTGCGGACGCCTCCGCCGCCGAGAAGCCCTCGAGATAGACGAGCTCTAAAATTTCCCGATATCCCGGGGAGAGCCCCTCCATCGCGGCAAGCAGCCGCCGCTTTCTGTCGGAGAGAAACGCCTCCTCCTCGACGTCGAAAGGAGAAGCACTTTCAACATGCTCATCAAGCGGCGAGATCCTTCTTCTCTTTCGAAGAACGTCGACGCATCTATTCCGCGCGGTTTTAAAGAGAAAGGCTTTGAGACTCCTCTCCTCGGGAAAATGACGTTTTTTCGCAAGAAGGCCGATGAAACATTCCTCCATCACGTCCTCCGCGGCGGGCTCGTCGTGCAAAAAAGAGTACGCAAAACGTATGAGCGCGTCTCCGTAGATGCGCAACAGATCGTCGAGGGCCGAAACGTCTCCCTTCAGATAACGGCGGTAGCTACCGATACCGTCTGCCATAAAAGCGTCTCCTTCGCTTCTCTTTTCACCCATAAAACGCACAAAAAAGAATTTTTACTCACCCGAAAGACAATTTTTCGAAAAAAAACGGCGAGGTCTTCCTCGCCGAAATCTCATTGAAGTTTATTTACAGAGCGCAATACACTCGACTTCCACAAGCACATTCTTGGGAAGGGTCTTTACCGCAACGCAGGAGCGGGCGGGCTTCTCCGTGAAGTACTTGCCGTACACTTCGTTGAATGCCGCAAAGTCACCCATGTCCGCGAGGAAGCAGGTCGTCCTGACCGTCTTTTCGAAGGAGCTGCCCCCCTCTTCCAAAACCGCCTTCAAATTCTGCATGACCTGCTCCGCCTGTTCCTTGATCCCGCCGCCGACGAGCTCGCCTTGGGGGGTCAGAGGGATCTGTCCGGACGTGAAGAGAAGGTTGTCGATCCTGATCGCCTGGGAATAGGGTCCGATCGCCGCGGGCGCATGATTTGTACTGATTTTAATCATTATATTGAATCTCCTTTTTTGATTTTTTCCATTATAAACCAAATCGGGAAGATTGTCAAATGAAATTATTCCACCATGGTAAACTGCGCCTGAAGAAGTTTCTCATGAAACAATAAGTTCATTTGCACTGCGCCTTTTTCGTAGGGAAAGAGATAGCGCTCCGTTTTTGCGCCCGAATTTGCATACAGATAGACCCCATTTTCGGCAAATTCATACTCCCCGTCGTAGGCGCTCTCGTTTCCCATAAGATCGACGGCGGTCAAAGTAAAGGTCCCCTCGGGCGCAAAATTCAACTTGACGGACTCGAACTTTTTAAGTTCATCCTCTTCGCCCAGCTGCAGTTTTCGACACTTGTATTCTCCGACATACGGCTTGGAGATGTCCTTTAAGGACGACATGTTTTCCACATCGCAGCCCGAACACATCAACGCCCCCGCAAGTAAGAAAGATGTCAGAACAGATTTTGCAAGAAATCTCATAAAGACAGTTTTTTCAAATTTCCTCTTTTCATTCAAAAACGATTACGGGCGGCATACGCCGCCCGAAACCGTGGTGAAAATGTTGTTGTGACACTAACGCGGATACCAATATGATTATACCAAATCATTGGCACGATTTGTAGCCTGCCCGATATTTCGGGCAAAAAATTTTAAGCGGAAGAGTTTCCTACTCCTTCAACGACCGAGGGGATTCCTCGACTTCGCTCGGAATGACATCGGTTTTTACTGTCATTCTGAGTGGAGCGTAGCGGAATCGAAGAATCCCCCGGTCAATAGAATGTTGTTTTACGAATAAAAAGCGTTAAAGGGTTTGGGATGCATCGCAAGCATCCCAAAATTTTTTTTGGTTACTTTTTTTGTATTCGTAAAAAAAGTAACAACGCCTGTCTCGCGTGAGAGATAATGTTTAAGCGGCTTGGTCGCTTAGGTCAGGGGGATCCTTCGACTTCGTGTTGCTAACGCAACACTCCGCTCAGGATGACAAGAGGGTGAAAGGCCGCTCGGAATGACAGAGGGGTAAACTGCCTTTCCGGTTGCAAGGTAAGCCTTTCTGCGAAACTTACTTGTTTTTTATTCTTCCTACGTCTAAGTTATCTTCTTTGCGATTCTGAAGCGCTTTGACAGGATGTTCCTTGTTCTGAATGCGGTAGTCTGTGCCGCGTTCCTTGATGAGTTTATCCACACAGACGTGGGTGCCGTGGGTCGCGACGTTGCCGTTGATTTTCGCGTTGTAGGAGAAGAAGCGGAAGCTGTCGGGGACCTTTTCGAGCTCCTCCCAGCCCTCCTCGACGGCGGTCATGCGGACGCTCTTCAAAATCTCGCGGACATACTCCTTCTGCGAGCGGAACTTCAAGAGTTCGGGGAACTCCCCGCCCTCGGGCATGACCTGCTGCCAGACCTTTCCTTCGTAAGTCCTCAAAAGGTCCGCCGCCTCGTGCAGGTGAGAAACTTCCTCCTCGAAGTGCTGTTCCCAGACCGCCTTGATGCGCTCGTCCTTCTCGTCCTCGTAGCAGGAATAGTAGAGGTAGCACTCGGTGTACTCGTTCATGAGGAGGCACTCCCAAGGGGTCATGCAGGGGTCTTTGAGACAGCCGTAGCCCGTCACATGCTGTTCCTCGATCATGGCGATCTCGTTGTACAGCTTTCTGCCTAAGGGGCTCGCGTAGAGGTTGCCGACGTTCATATAGTAGTTCATCGTCTGCTGTTCCGCCGCCGTGATGATGTTGACATTCAGCTTGGTCTTCAGATCGTTGAGGTAGTTGTTGATATAGAAATCGACGTCGTCGAAGGGATGGCGGTACTCCGCGACCGTGGGCCGTCCCGGCATGATCTCCGTGTAGTCCCCGACGAGCTTATGGGGATCGCCGCCCTTTTCAAGCTCCATGAGGTCGGAGTAGCGATAGAGGTGATCGAAGTCCTCGAGGAGCGCGAAGTCGAGCTGTTTCTTGACGTAGCTGTTCTTCTCGGTCATTGCGAGGGCGACGGTGAGGTCGACGGCGAGCTGTTCATAGCCGATGGTGTGTTCGAGAATGCTCTCATTCGAGGGCTTCAACGCTGCGACCCGCTTTTGCTGGATCTGCTCCCCTCTTCTGATCAATGCGAGACGGCGGCGCACGTCGTTGTTTGCGCAGCTGCGCTCAAACGAATGCCCGAGGCGCACGCTCTCGAACTCTGTGCCCGACATCAAAATCACTCTCAAACGGGTGTAGGGATCGACCGTGTTCTTGTCGTAGGGCTTGATCAAGACTTTGTTCCATGAAGTAAAAATTTTGTCCGCTTTCTGCGGCTTCAAATCGAACGGATTCATTCCTGTCCTCCTTTTGAAATTTTATGGACAATGCCCCGAAAAAGTATTCCCGCACTTGCCAATTTCCGAAATTTTTATTATAATAGAGAAAATCCAAACAAAGGAGCAAATCATGATAGGCTGCGTCATTGCAATGGAGAGCGAGGCGGAATATCTGCGCGGGCAAATGCAGATCGAGGACACCTGCCGTCTCTTCGGAAAGACAGTATATAGAGGAAAGGCGTTCGGGAGGGAACTCCTTCTGACCGTGTGCGGCGAGGGAAAGGTGAATGCCGCGACAGGCGCGTGCGCCGTGCTCGGGGCGGGAGCGGACGTCCTTCTCAACTTCGGCGTTGCGGGCGGACTCGACCCGAGAAGCACCGAGGTGGGAGGAGTGTATCTCATCCATAAGGTCGTACAGTACGATTTCGACCTCTCCCAGCTCAACGGACTGCCCGTGGGAACTCTGCCCGGAAAAAAAGAGAACTTTCTGCCCCTCTTCTATCCGTGTGCGCTCGAGTTTCCCCGCCGTGCGCTCGGCACGGGAGACCGATTCAACGACTCCCCCATCGACCACGCGCTTCTGCTCTCTCTCGGCTGCGAAATTCGGGAAATGGAGGCGGGCGCGATCGCGCAGGTCGCCATGAGCGCAAAAATTCCCTTCATCAGCGTCAAGGCGATCTCGGACGTATACGGTTCGGGCAGCACGACCGATCAATTCCAAAAAAATCTGCGCTTTGCGATGAGCAACCTCGAAGCGCAGCTTTGCAAAATAATCGGGAGCTTGTAATATGGAAAAAATTCCCTCTTTTCAGAAAGATCACAACACGCTTGCGGTCGGCTTGCATATGTCCGCGCCCGCAAACGGCGTGACGACCTTCGATCTTCGCTTCAAAAAGCCCAACGCGGGCGACTACATCACCCCCGACGCGCTGCATTCCATCGAGCATTTGCTCGCGACCGTCCTGCGCAACAGCCCCGAAAAGGAGAACATCGTCTACTTCGGGCCCATGGGCTGCCGCACGGGATTTTATCTTCTGACGGTGAATTTGAGCTACGGAGAAGTCCTCTCCCTCTTGAAGGAGTGTATTCCCGTCGCGCTCTCCCTCGAAGAGGTCCCGGGCAGCAAAAAGGAGGAGTGCGGAAACTATCTCGCCCACGACCTTGCGGGCGCGAAGAGAGAGCTTTCTAAATATCTTGAAATTTTGGAGGGCCTATGATCGATCTCGGCGATTGGAATGAAATCTTAAAACCCGTCTTCGAGAGCGACGAGTACAAAAAAATCCGTGAATTTCTGAAATACGAATACTCGCATTACACGGTCTATCCCGACATGTACGACCTCTACAACTGCTTCCGCTTTACGCCGTTTGCGAAAGTAAAGGTCGTTCTGCTGGGTCAGGACCCCTATCATGAGCCCCATCAGGCGCACGGGCTTTGCTTCTCGGTGCAGGACGGCGTCAAAAAGCCGCCCTCTCTTGAAAATATGCTCAAGGAGCTTCATAGCGATCTCGGCTGTCCCATTCCCGAGAGCGGAAACCTCACCAAATGGGCGAAGGAGGGAGTTCTTCTTTTGAACACCTCCCTCTCCGTGCGGGAGCATCAGGCGAACAGCCACGCAAATTGCGGCTGGAGTTTCTTCACGGACAGCGTCATCTCCATCCTGAGCGAGAAGAAGGAACATCTCGTCTTCCTCCTCTGGGGCGGAAACGCGCGAAGAAAGGCGCCCCTCATCGACCGGAGAAAGCATTTGATCTTGGAGTGTGCGCACCCCTCGCCTCTTTCCGCCTTCAACGGATTTTTCGGCTGCAGACACTTCTCCAAGACGAATGAGTATCTGGTCTCCCATGGTATAGAGCCGATCGATTGGAAGTTATAGTTTTATCGTAAATTCCTCTTCGCCGGACGGGCGGTTTTTTCACAGCGGAATCGCTTAACCCTTGTCTCTTGAGAGAGACGACACCTACTTTTTTCAATGCTGAAAAAAGTAGCAAAAAAGACCCGGGACACTTGCAATTGTGTCCCGGACCCCGCAATGCTTTTTGTTCGGTATACAAACTTGTATGTTTTAAACGTGTCATTCTGAGCGGAGTGACGCGATGCATCACGCAGTCGAATGGATCCCCTAAGCAAGCAGAAAGCAGCCCTTTGTTCTAATCCCACGGTGCGAGCAGGGTTTCCCTGCGCTGCACGACTCAATTGGCGCCCCACGGGACGCACATTGTTAATTGAAATAGCTTTGAGGACGGAGTTATGGGAACTCGAGAGCCTATTTCCTCGAACGTAAATATTTCCGTAGGAAAGATTTCGTTCGAAATAAATCTTAAAAGTTTTCTTTTACGCTCTCGCTCAGAGCGCGGAGTTCCTTGTCGAGGAGACGGGGCTTGGGAAGATGGTCGTCGTTTCTGCCGTCGATGTAGCATTTGATGAAAAACCGCTCGAAGGAAGAGACGTCCTCCGTGTTCAGCTCGCCCCAGACATAACGAATTTCCCGTGCCGAAGGAATGGCGCGGCGGGCAAGCTCGATATACTTCTCCGAACGCTCGATTTCGACGCCCACGACATACAGATAGACGGGGAGCTCCTCAAGAAAGGCTCTTTTCTTCTTTGCAAACTTCCGGAACCTCTTGTTGAGCTTCCCGAAGCGGACGTTTGTTCCGATCACATAGTGATCGTAACCGCCGAGGTCCTTCGGCGGTTTTTCCGCAATGTCCGCGCCGCCGAGCAGCTCTGCGAGCCGCTCCGCCGCCTTTCTCGTCACACCCGTATTCCCGAACGCAAGGATCAAAGTCTTCATTTCAACCCCCTGTGCTTTCATTATACCTTTTTTGCGCCCGCTCGTCAATCAAAAGGTTTCGACGATAACAGAAAATGCGCCGCGCTGCTTTCGCAGCGCGGCGCAACCGTTGATTTCTGCTTGCTTAGGGGATTCCTCGACTACGCTCGGAATGACAGAAAAATGCCCTTTGTTCTAAATAAACTGCGCGGAGCAGAATCGCCATTCTGCGGCAGCGCCCCCTATAGGCGCCCTACAGGACGCACATTGTCCTTTGAAACAGTTTTGAGGACGGGGCTGTGGGAACTCGAAAGTTCATTTCCTCGTCGAGAAAGATCGCGTAGCGAGCTTTTCGACGAAATCTTACTCTAAATAAGACCCATGCGCTCCCATTCTGACGCGGTAGATCTGCACTTCTTCGCCCGTCTTGACGTCGACATAGATGATATATTCCTCGTCGCCGTAGGTGCAGGCGAACTCATGGGTCAAGACCTCTTGATCGTCCACGGGAATGAGTGCAAGGTGGACCGCATAGGGCTCGAGGCCCTCGCCGAGGGAAGTCTGCGCCGTCTCGCGCGAGCTTGCAGCTTCGAGCTCCCGCTCCTTGTGGTTGAGATGATACTCCATCGCGTCGATCCCGACCACTCTGCCCTTGGATTCGCAGACGCGGACGCGAATGAGATCGGGATAAATTCTCACGCCGTTCTGGACACCGACATAGGTGATGTCCGCAACCATGCCCGCATCGGAGAGCCAGACCGCTTCGACGCCGTCGATCCCGAGGCTTTCAAGATACTCTCTTGCGAGCATATCGCAGGTGTCGAGGTCGAAGTTCTTGTCCGGACAAGCCTCATAGAGGTTGAAGAAGGCAAGCTCCCCGCCTTTTTTGGTGATCTGCGCGTAGAGTTCCACGTCGTCCTCATCGGTGAGACGGAAGTTGTAGCACTCCGCGCTCTCCGTCGCCGTCTCGCCCATGAACTGCACGTCCTTGACGTGATAGTTCTCGAAATATTTTCTTGCAAGCTCCTCCGCCTCGCTCCTCGAAATTTCCTTGCGGTCCGAGAGCCGGTTCTTGCCGACATTGCCCTCTTCGGAGAAGGGCGCGTCCTCCGTCTCTTCGATCCGGGCGGTCCCTTTGGAAATTTTGCCCATCTTCTGCATGACGGTCCCCTCTTTTCCGCCGATGAACTCCTTGAAATCCTTCTCTTCCATCGTTGTGGTGAGGGTATTCAGTTCGCTGTAGAGCCCCGCATTCGTCTTGTAGAGCTGTTCGACCTTCGCCTTCTCCTCCGCGGAGAGGGGAATGCCCGCATTCAGCTTTCTCATGAGTTCGTTGCTATACTGAGAGGTCTTGTTGACGAAGGAAGTCATGTCCGTCGTCGTCATGCTCTCGATGGGCATCCGCTCGAGGGCGCTCTCCATGAGTTCACTGTCCACGATGAGGTTGGTGAGAAGTCTTCTCTGCTCGTTCGCGCCCGAAGTGACGCGGAGCTTCGAGAGGCTGTTGTCCATGTCCCCCGAGACGGAGACGAGTTCATAGAGGGTGGAACGATAGGCGTTTGCCGTGTTCAGATCCATCTGGTTCATGCGGAATGCGCCCGCCGTCACGACGGTTCCGAGGGCAAGGCAGGCAACGCCCAGCGAAATGACCGCTGCAAGCCATCCCCCGAAGCCGGGCGCGTGCTTTCTGCGCTCGGTGTTCTGCTCCCGCTTGTGCCGTCTCTCCTGGGAGCGGCGCTCTTTGGACGCCTGACGGGACTCCATTCTCCTTGCGCGCGCCTTTTCCCGCGCCTCTCTGCGCGTGTTTCTCTGCGCGTATTTTTCCTTCTTTTCGCGTTCGCGGCGTGCGCTGCGGTCCGCCTTGCTCTCGTTTTTGAGCATTTCGCGGCGGGCTGCCTTCTGCGATTTTCTCTCCTCACGCCTTGCTTTGAGCTCTGCGGCGTGGTCGAGTTTCTTCTGCTTGCGCTCCGCCTTCTTTTCGAGGAACGCCGCCTTCTTCTGAAGCCGCTGTTCCTTGAGTTTTGCGCGCTTTTCGAGCTTCTTCTCCTTGAGCTGCGCTTTGCTGAGAAGCTTCTTCTCCTTCTTTTCCGCCTTGGCCTTGGCGGCGTTCAGACGCTTCTCCGCAGCCGCCTCTTCGCGCTTTTGGGCGCGTTCATCACTCTTCGGATGGGCGGGGGTCTTTGTCGACCTCTGCGCCGTCGCCTTCTTTGTCGAAGAAGTCGTCTTTTTCGTCTTCTTCGCCCCTGCGGGCGCGCTTACCTTGGCGGCAGCCTTCGCCTTGTCGTTTTCGATCCGCTCTACTTTCTTTGCTCCGCTTGATACGTTCTTTCCCGTTTTATTCTCTTCCATAACTCCTCCTTAAATGGCAAAGACATGCTTGCCGATGACCGTCACCGTCTTGCGGTTGAAGATCCATGCGCTGGTCGCGACCGCGGGATTGTAATAATAGAGACACCCATAGGTCGGATCCCATCCGTTCATTGCGTCCTTCGCCGCGTCATAGGCGGTCTGATTGGGCTCGAGATTGATCTGCCCGTCGGACACCGCCGTAAACGCGCCCTTCTGATAGATAACTCCCGAGATCGTGTTGGGGAAGTTGGGGCTCTTGACGCGGTTCATGATGACCGCGCCGATCGCGACCTGTCCCGTGTAGCTCTCCCCTCTTCCCTCGGCGTAGATCGCCTTCGCCATGAGGTAGAGATCGGAAGAGGTGTAGTTCGAGCTTCCGCCGTTTGAAGGGCTCTTTCCGTTGAGCGCGTTGTAGGACGCGTTCATGCCGAGCGCGGCGTAGGTCGATTTGCCCACGATCCCGTCCGCCGTAAGTCCGTTCTTCTTCTGGAATGCGATGACTGCGTTCTTGGTGCCGGAGCCGAACACGCCGTCAACGCTTCCCGAGTAGTAACCCCACTGCTTTAAACGACGCTGGACCTCCTTGACCTCGTCACCCTTGCTCCCCTGACGGAGAACAGCTGTTGCGACGGCGGCAAACGCCGCTTCGCCGTTTTGCGCACGCGTCAGCGTGAATGCCGTCACCGAGACCGCCGCGGTCGCGGCAAACGCAAGCGTCAACGCGCCGATTGCCAATATCTTTTTCATAATTTCCTCCTATGGCTAATGTGAGCAGTCATGAAAAATTTATACAAAAAAAGAGAGAGGCTTAT
>CANQBW010000032.1 GCA_947589565.1 uncultured Clostridia bacterium
AGCGGATCGCCGAGCGGCGCCTTCTTGCGGAGCAAAATTTCCGCGCCCGGGGTCACTCCCATGTCGAAGAGTCTGCGGCGGATCTTCCCCTCTCCGGAGACTGTTTTTACGATCCCGCTCTCTCCGACGGTAAATTCTTCCAATGTCTTTGTCAAAATTCCACCTCCATGTATCAATTTCTGTTCGCATTTGCGAACTCAAATCCCAAAAGATAGGCACGCTTTGTGCGTGCTACAACTCCCCCTCAAGCTACAAAAATGCGCGAGGCGACGTCTCGGTCGAGCGCGAGTCTGCCGTCCTTGACGACGCAGACGGTGCTTCCCCCGCTCGAGGAGAGGACTGTGATGTTCGACTGGGAAATGACTCCCAAATTTGCAAGATGTTTTTTGGTCTTGTCGTCGGCGGCGATCCGCACGATCCTCATCTCCTGCCCGATGGGCGCAAGTACAAGCGGCATTATTCCCTCCCCCTTTTCGGTTGCCTATAGCGAACTCATTGTCCCGAAAAAATTCGCTTACCTTGGTTAGGCATTGCGAACTCCGATGTCTTAAAAAACGCACTTCCTTCGTGCTACAGAGATATTTTATCACGTCTTTTGACCTTTGTCAACAAATTTTCGCCCGATTTTTGAAAAAATTCCGTTTTTTCAAAAAATTTTTTCGTCCTGAAAGCAAGATCATACAACATTCTATCGGCCGGGGGGATTCTTCGATTCCGCTTCGCTCCACTCAGAATGACATGTTTAACACAACTTTCCTCGTCAGAAAGATCGCGGAGCGAGCTTTTCGACGAAACATAACTTATGAAGAAAACAATTTTGAGAGTCTTGCAAATTCTTTCAAGTATTGACCGGAAATTCTCTCTGCGATCGCGGAAGAGAGTTCGCGGCTGTAGTCATGAGAGGTCAGATTTCTGTCCTCGAGCATACTCAGCCACTGCTCCTCGCTCTCGAGGTAGCCCTCCTGATAAGCGAGGGCAAGAACTCTTTTCGGCGAGGAAATTTCCTCCGCATAGCCCTGTTCAAACAGAAACTCGCGCAGCGTCTTCCAAGCAAGCTCAAAAGTGAACTCGAAACGCTTGATGAGCGCGTCCTGACAGATATCATTCTTCTTATTGAACTTATAGATGGTATTCGCTTCATTCAAGCGCTTGAGGGCACCAAAAAAATTCGTATTCTTATCGGCGAATTTTTTCATAAAAGGTGATCCCCTCCTTTTCGATGTTTTCGATGAAAGCCTCGTCATATTTCCCCTGCATAAAGATGACGTCGATCTTGTGCAGTGTGGGGAGCTCCTCTTGCAGAAGGTATCTCAGCTTTGCGGTATCACTTTGGGAGAGAGTTCCATAGATCGCGATGTCATAGTCGCTGCGCTCGCGATTGTCTCCGCGGGCGCGGGAGCCGAACAGCGCGGCGCGCTCCACCGACGGAAAGCTTTTGAGTGTCTCTTTGATGAAGTTGATGAGGTTCGGATCGACATTCATCTTTGATCTTGCTCCTTTCCGTTCATTATACATCAAAAATTGCTTTTCGTCTATTATTTTGTTTCGACGAAAAAGTTTCGAACGAAATCTTTCCTTTACTTCGTTCCGCTCAGGGTGACAGAGGAATGCCCTTTGTTCTTAATTTACTGCGCGGAGCAGAATCGCCATTCTGCGGCAGCGCCCCCTGTTGGCGCCCTACAGGACGCACATTGTTGTTTGAAACGAACGTGACGACCAAGTCGTGGGAACTCGAGACTCAATTTCCTCGTCGAGAAAGGTCGCTTCGCGAACTTTTCGACGAAATCATTTCATGGATCCACTTAAAGCGGAATTTGCGGACGGCGATGTCGAGAAGCAGGAGCACGATGGAGGCGATGATGAGCCAGGGGCGCGGGTCGTACTCGTACTTGATCTCGATGAACTCATAGAGGTACCCCTCGGGGTCGGTGATGAACTTCTCGTCGGGGTCGGCGTATTCGGGGATCTCCCGCGTCGAGACCGTCTGCAGAAGTTCCTTCCCCTCCTTGAAGGGGTCGACATAGGAATCGTACTCCAAGGAATAGGAGAACACGCGGTAAGTGACGTTGATGAGAATTTTATACTCCTCGGGCACGTCTTCGGGGCCCTTGACGGCGTCGGAGAGGACGTCGAAGGAGGCGGGCACCTTGAAGATGGTCACCTTATGAATGCCCTTGGCGCGGTTTTCAAAGGTAAATCGGTTGCCGCCCGTCGAGAGCTCATTCAAATCGTACTTGACCGTCTCATTTTCGGGCGAGGCGACGAAGGCGATGAGCTTGTAGTCCTTCTCCTTCATGCGGTCGAAACCATAGACGCTCGCCTGCGTGCGGTAGTTGTCCTCGATAAAGTTGACGAGAAGCGACTGTTCCCGCAAAATATTGGCGGGCATCAAGGTGTCGAGAATGCCGTTGAAGATCGGTTTTCCGACCGTATCGCTTTCAAAGAACTCCTGCGACCAGATATTTTGGGCGTCGCACAGGAAACTTCCCACCTTTCCGTTTCCGTACTCCCACTGTGAGTACAGGGGAACAAAGTGCGCCTTGAGGACGGTGTCGACGGGGCGGGTCCCCTTCTCCTTGGAGCTGAAGAAGCCGTGCATTTGGATGGTATTCAGGTCATCCTGCGTGAGTTTTCCCAAGATGGAAGTCACACGATCGTCGATCTCGGGGCTGTACTCCTCGTTGACGGCGCCCGTGTAATCGTCGAGCTGCATCTCCTCATAGAGAAGGTCGGGAAGGTCCTCCGCGATGGACTCCTTGGTGATGCGGTAGGCGTTTCCGCCCGTTGCCTTGCACGCCTCGTCCATTCCCTGGGGGACATTGTTGTTGATACTGAAATAGGTGAAGGAGATATCCGAGGAAGCGAGCCCCCGAATGGCGCGGCCGTAGTCGCCCGCGTCGTCTGCGGGCATACCGTCCGAAATTAAGACGATGTGTTTGATGTCCGCGGACTGGAAGGTGACGAGCAGCCGCTGCGCCGCGCGAATGGAGGGCGTATAGGCGGTGCCGCCGCCCGAACCCTCGCCGACCGAGCGGATCGCCTGCACGATCTGCGCCTTCTGCGTCATGGGCGTCATGGAGAGGGCGAGCGTCGAAGAGCTCTCGAGGGTCATGACGCCGACATAGTCCCGCGGGGAGAGCACGTCGAGGGTGGCGACGGCGCCGTGAATGGCACAGTCGAGGGGCCCTCCCGTCGTGCTGTCGTTCTCCATGGATGCCGAGCGGTCGATGATGAAGACGATCCCCACGGGCGGGGTGTACTTGGTGATGTCGACGGGAAGCATCCGCTCGTAGACCGTCCCCTTCATGTCCTCTTCGTCATAGGCATGAGGCTTGGGGGTGGACTGCATCTGATGTCCGTCTCCCCCGACGACGGGTTTCTCCTCATAGATGACCGCGCCGCTGCTGTCCCGCTCGAAGCCGCCGACCGTGAACACGCTCCCGCCGTAGGTGTAGACATACTCGTCGAGCTCTTCCTCGAAGCCCTCGATCTGAGCAAGATCGGAGTGGGCGATGTTGACGAGGATCATCTCGTCGTACTCGAGCATGGCAGAGGCGGTCGAGGGAACGAGGTCGGTGTTGTCGATCTGAATGACCGTCTTCGTCAGGTATTGGTTCTGCGCCTTCTCGTCGAGGAGCTTTTGCACCTCCATCGATTCGTCGGCGTACTTTTCGAGGATCAACACCCTGCTCAACTGGTTTAAATCGTAGTAGGAATAGTAGACGTTGTTCTCGGGGACTTCGTCTCCCTCGCAGAAGAGCTCGAAGCGCAGAGTGTGAAAGCCGGGCGTCATAAAATTGTGGTTGAACTTGAAGGTCTGCGGACCGAATCCGACGGTAATGCTCTGGGACTTGGGCTCGGTGATCTCCCCGCTGTCGCTCTCGTCATAGAGGGTGAGGGTCGCGGCGCCCTCGTAGGTGCTGTTGACGCTGACTTCGTACTCGACGTTCTCGCCGAGAGAATATCTTCTGGGAGGATAAGTGACTCCCGTGAGCCACACGTCCGTCTTGCCCGAGCCGGGCAGGAAGGCGACGTCGATGCGGATGCCGTCGCGCGCGATGCGCCGCGCCACGTTCATGGCGTCTTGGTCGGTCTGAAGTCCGTCGCTCAAGAGCAAAATTCTCGCCTCCTGCGGGTTGTGAATGACGGGAATCTCGTCCTCTCCGCCGCTCAAATCGGTGACGGGATCCCAGCAATAGCTGAGGGCTGCGCAGATGTCCGTCGCGGTCTCGTCCACTTCCGCAGACTCCGAATTTTGATAGGCGGCGTATGCCTCTTCGGGGGGATAGAGCCCCATCTCAAGCACAACTTCCTGCTCGTATCCGAATTTGACAATGGCAAGATTGGTGCTGCCGTTGTTTGCGTCGATGATCTTTTTGACGAAGTCGTCCACCCGCTCTTTCGCGGAGCCCTCCGTGTAGGAGGAGTCGATGAGAATGACGAGCTCGCTCTGAAGATTGGGCTGCGTCCAGGTGAAGACCAGACCCGCGACGACGAGAATGCAGAGGGTCATGACGATGGAGTGGAGCACGATCGCCGTGATGCGGTTGCGGGTGTTCCGATACTTTTTGTTGGTGCGAAGATACAGCCACAGGCTGACCCCGAAGGCGGGAATGAGCAGAAACAGCAGCCAGGGACTTACGGTAAATTCGGGCTTAAAGTTCGTCATACTCCCCTCCTCCTTAAATGATGTCCTTGAACTGCAAGATCCACTCGACGAAGAGAAGCGCCAGGATGATGCAGGCAAAGATCAGGAACATGTCCTTCGTATTTTTGGCAAAGATATCCTCGTTGTTGATGATGAGCCCAAGGTCTGCGACTTGAAAGAGGCTGCTCTCCGAGAGGGGCGGACGGACAAAGACCGACCTTATCTCGCTCGGCTTGTTGAGTGCAAAGAGAGTCGTAAAGGTATAGGTGCCGATCTCACTGAGCTCATACTCGGCGGGAAACTCCCTGAGTTCCTCCACCTTTTCGCCCTCGGGGTCGGTCACATCGATGCGGACGCCCTTGCAGTTTAACGTCGCCGTCTCGTCGATCTGATAGTTATACTCCGTCAAGGTGAGGGGCATATAGTACTCGAGAATGTTCCGGTACAGCAGCGCGAGCGCGGTGAACGCTAAATTCGACTGGTTGACCGAGAAGGGCAAAATGACGACCTGCGACGCGCCCTCTTTCTTTGCGAGAAGCAGAGGGTCATCCCCGCAATTGAGAAGAGAGGAATACCCGGAGCCCGCCGTGGGTTTGATCTGAAGATATTCGGAGATCGTGATGTCCTCCGGATCGAGATTTGCGAAGATGGGATTGCTCGCTCCCCGCGTGAACACGTCATCCTCTTCGACGGAGACATAGTTTCCGACTTCGACGCCGAGGTTCAGGCTCTCCAAAATTTCCGGCGAGGGATCGAAAAAGATGAGCACGCCGTCATCGGGAAGTCCGCCGTCGAAGGTCTCGAGGGGAACGTCGTGCTCATAGATGTAGAAATCAAAGCCCTTGCTTTGAGGAATTTCGTCGATGTCATAGACGGGGTCGAAGACGATGTCCCGCGTGCGGCGCATGGACTCCTGCATCGTATAGAAGGTCAAGAAGGAGAACATGTTGCGCCGTTCGCTGTAGTACTGCACCTTGACCTCGTCCCGCTCGCCGCCGAAGACGGAGATGTGATTGTCCGCCTCGATGGAGTCCTCGATGTCGCGGAAGGAAAGCTTCGCCTCGCGGAAGGAAGGGACGAGCCAGTCCGCATTTCCGCCGATCTGCGTGTCCGTCGCCTTGAGAGTGAGGTGTTGGGTCTGCCCCTTCTCCAAATGATTGGAGTCGACCTCGAAGGTGACGGGGAGTTTCATCCCCTCAAAGTCCTTGACTTCCACCCCGTCGTCGACTCCCAAAATGTCGATATATAGATTTGTGATCTTGGAGACGTTGCCGTATGCCGCAACGTCCACTTCGAAGATGTACTCGTTGTCCACATAGGAAGGGACCGCGCTCATGATGGCGATGTTCCACTCGTGCGCGGTGTTGGAGAGGTTGTGCACGGTGACGGCGTCCCCCATGTAGCCGAAGTCCGTCCCCGAAAAGACCTCCACCTTCGCCTGCGGGTTGACATTGACCTTCTCCTGCGCGAAAAGGACCGCCCCCTCGAGGTCGGGTACGCTGTAGGAGCATTCCGCCTCGTCGAGCGCGGTGACGATCTCGGTATAGGAATCCCTGCCCATGTCCTCGATCAAAAAGCGGGGCTCCTTCTCCGCAACGATGATGGAGATCGTCCCGTCCTCCTCATAGAGCACGCGGTCGATCTCCGCCTTGATCTCGTTGATCGCCTTTTCGAACCGCGTGAGGTTGTAAGTCCCGTCGTACTCTGCAAACGTCGCGTGCATGTTCATGCCCGCGTCCAAAATGATGATTCTTTCGTTTCCGGCGTTGACCATCTCCTCGTTGACGAGGGTGGGCTGCGCTAAGATCATGGCGGCTGCCGTGAAGATCGCCACCTGGCATAAGAAGACGATGATATTCGAAAAACGGTCGAAGGGAAACTTCTTCTTCCTCTTTTTGATCGCCAAAAGCCAGGGGATCGAGCTTGCCACGACCCTCTGTTGATATTTCGGTTTGAGGATATAGATCAATAGAAGAGCGGCAAGACTCAAGAGCCCCAAGAAGCCCAAGGGCAGCAACCATTGGAATATCACTCGTTTTCCCCCTTCAACACATCGTATTTCGCAGACGGGATTTTGATTTTACGACTCCCGCTCCGATTCCTGGATCTGCCTCAGGGCGTCGAGATAATCGCTCAAATAGTCTTTGACTTCGTCGGAAAGAGTTTCATCGTTCAAAAGCGCCTCGATTTCGGCGTCGTAGTCAAACTCGTACTTGTAGTCGGTGACGCCGTCGATGACGGAGTTGTCCTCCTTGTCCTCCATGGCGCCCGCGCCGCCGCCCGAGTCGCCGTTGACGTCGTCGCCCTCCATCATGCCGCTGTTGCCGCTGCCGCCTGCGCCGCCGCCGAGACCGACGTCGCCGCCCGGGACTTCCCCTGCCATTCCAGAATCACCGCCGGGACCGCCCTCGATGACGGGAATGTCCGGCTCCACTTGCTTCGCGAATTTTGCGGTGAGCGTCTTGCTCTCCTGCACAGAGTAGTCGATGCGGGTCGCCCGCGGATCGCCGTCCGACCAGCCGACAAAATCATATCCCGGGTCGGGAACTGCCGTCACGGGGGTAGTATCTTGCCCCTTTTCAAGGCGCTGGACCGTCTCGCCTTCGACGATCCCGCCCTCTCCCGCCGCATAAACGATGACGCAGAGAGAATCGTCCTCTTCGCCCGGCTCCTCCCCGTCGTCGGGGTCGTTGGGTGCGAAGATCTCGTTCCCGCTCTCGATGATCCCGCCCGAGGAGAGCATGGAGACCGTCGCCATGACGAGTCCCAGCGTGACCGCGACGATGAGCAGGATCGACGCCGCCTTGGAGAGGTGAAAGACGAACTGTTTCGCGTCGACGGAGGAGAGTTTCTCCTCTGCGTCTTTTCTCTGGAGGGCTGCGATGAAGGAATCGTCCCCCTCGCGGTCGCACATCGTGATGTAGCGCTCTTCGAGGCCGAGTCTGTCGATCCTCCGCGCGACTTTGTCCCGCGTCGGACGGTAAAAGAGCGTATAGATGAGGGGCGCGGAGCCGAAAGTCGCAACAGGCAGCGTCCCCAACAGAATGACAATGGCGACGGGGACGGAAAATCCATAGAACCAGATGACGGACGCCGCGACGAACACAAGCGCGAATCCGATCGTGAGTCCCCACAAAAACGCCTTTCTCCACCCGATCGCGGAGAGTCTGCGCCTGTATTTTTCAAAGAGTTTTTCGATATCCATGCGTCCTCACCTCAGTCGGAGTAGTCTTCCCTTCTGCCTGCCGTCAGATACCCGGTGCCGTACTTTTTCTCCGCCTCTTTCCGCGCCTCTTCGACGGGATCGGGGAAGCGGTTTCGATCGTCCGCCTTTTTGATCGTGCCGTCTTCACAGGTGATGACGAAGTCCCCCGTGCTGCTGTACCACATGTATCCGTCACGGTTGGGGATCTTCTGCCAATCCTCCATGTTCCCCTTGTAGACGATCTCTTTGAGGCTCGTGCAGCCGTTGATGGACAGCGAGCCGATGTAGTTCACGCTCTTGGGGATGGTGAGCTTTTTCAAACTCTTGCAGTTATAGAAGCAGCAATAGGGAATTTGCGGAATGCCGTCGGGGATCACCATCTCTTCGAGCGATCTGCAGTCGTAGAAGAGGTTTGCGGTGAACTCGGGAAGGCTCTTGGGAAGGATGACTTCCTTGATGTTGGTGCAGTGAATGAACACCTCGTCGAGGACGGTCTCCACCTTGGACATATCCACCTTTGTGATCGAAGTGCAGCCG
The DNA here is from genome assembly GCA_947589565.1 of uncultured Clostridia bacterium. Taxonomy (GTDB): domain Bacteria; phylum Bacillota; class Clostridia; order Christensenellales; family Borkfalkiaceae; genus Gallimonas. Next base: position 8,391 of record CANQBW010000032.1, read on the forward strand.
CCGAACTGAAATCTGCCGAGCTCCTTGATCTCGTCGGGAATGACGAGTTCCCTGATCTCCTTCGCCTTCCCGTTCTCCCAGAGGAAGAAGCGGTGTCCCCAATAGAGGGGCGAAGAGATCTGGGAATCGATCTTGATGTTGCACCACTGCACGAGGTCGTAGATCAAGACGCCTTGCTTAATGGAGCTCTCGTTGAATGCCTGATGACCGAAGGTCTTCATGCCCTTTCCGACGACGAGAGCCTGAAGCTTTGCATACTCGAAGGCGCGCGTCGTGACGAGGGTGACCTGATCGGGAATGACGATCCTTCCGAGCTTGGGACATGCGTGGAAGAGCTCGTACTCGATCTTGGTATACTTCTCGTTGACGGGCAGCCTGACCTTGTTGAGGTAGTTGCAGGCTGCGAACGCTCTTTGGTCGATATAGGTCACCGAATCGGGAATATAAATTTCCTTGAGATTGCTCCCGCAGAACGCCTCGTAACCGATCCTGTCGAGACAGCTCGGAAGACGGATCGTCTCGAGCGTCAATAGCTCCATAAAGCCCTTCTCTTCGATCTGCGTCACGGGTTTATCGAGATATTTGTCCGGAATTTCGATATATTTATTTGTATTGTGTTCCTTGTCCGCCTTGACGCTGTAGGCGACGATGGTCGTCTTGTCGTTTCCGTCGTAGATGGGCGTAAAGATGAGATCTTTCTGCGCCTCTTCGTTGGGCTGGACGGGGACCGTCCCGCCGCCCGCGCTGCCGCCGTCGCCGCCGGTGCCTTCGCCGCCCTGCGTTCCCCCCTGTCCGCTGCCGTCGCCGCCGATGGGCGTCTCCTTCCAATCCGACCAATCCGACTCGTTCTCATAGTTCGATTCGGGCTTGGAGGGCGTAGAGGGAGTAGAGGGAGTAGAGGGAGTAGAGGGCTTTGTCTGCTCCTGGGGTTTTTGTTCCTGTTTGGGCGGTTCCTCCTGCTTGGGAGGGTCTTCCTGCTTGGGCGGATCCTCTTCTTCGGGGGGATCCTCAGCGGGAGGGTCTTCTTCGGGAGGTTCCTCCTCTTCGGGGGGATCCTCTTGGGGAGGTTCCTCTACAGGCGGGTCCTCCTCGGGATCGTCCTCGGAGGGCTCTTCGGGCAACTCTTCGGGAGGGTCTTCGATGGGATCGTCCCAGGGGTCCTCGGGGTCGTCGACCCAGGGATCCTCGGGAAGGGGATCGTCGTAAGTGGGCTCGTCGTCCGGCTCCTCTTCCTGAACGGGAGGATCGGGGTCCTCGGGAAGTTCGGGAGGCGGCGCCTCCGGCTCGGGCGGATCGATCGTATAGCCGCAGAGGGTGCACTGCCACCAGAGGAAGTTGTGGATCCCCTTATCCACGATCTCCCCCTTGGAGTTATATCGCCAATGATATTTTTCGTCGCGCTGCCAATCTCCGTACAGCTCGTTCTTTTTACAAGCGCAGCAGGCAAATCCGCACATGAGCGCCAGCACAACGCAGGAGAGCTTTATCAAAAGCTTTCCGAAAAATCCTTTCTTCATTGCCCCTCCTCCTTGATTTTATTTGATCAGACCGACGCCGAACAGATCGTCGAAAATCACCTTTTCGATGGGTCTGCTCGTGATGACCGGTAAAAATTGTATTCCGTGGGAAATGCTGAACGCCTTGATGTCCGCCCGCATTTCGTCGATGACCTCTTTATATGCCTCAAGCAGCGCCTTTGTGACGCGGACGCGCACATTTCTGCGGTCTGCAAGCTCGGGCACTTCCGAGTCGATGAGCTGGGTCCGCCCGAGAAAGCCGGGGTCCGCCTCTTCGGGTGTGAGCAGATGAATGAGCAGAACTTGCCGCTTCTTCCGGCAGAGGTAGCTTACCGCACTCTTCCACTTTTCGTCCGTGAAAAAGTCGGAGATGAGGACGGTGAGCCCGTCGCTCGTGCCAATCGGCGTCGAGCGGAAGGCGGAGTAGAAGTCCGCCTCGCTCTCGTATTTCTGTCTTTCGAGTTCCCCCATCGCCGCAAAGAAGGACGCCCTTCCGACGATGATCCCGAAGGGATCCGCCGCCCGCTGCCCGCGGATGAAATGGAAGGAGACCTTGTCGTTGTTGTGCACGGCGAGATAGCCGAGTGCAGCCGCCAAAGCGACGGCATACTCCGATTTTTGGGAACTTACGTCCATCGAAGCAGAGCAGTCGAGAAAGATCTGAACATGCATCTGACGCTCGTCGGTGAACAGTTTGAGATAGTACTTTTCGAAACGGCAGTAGAGGTTCCAGTCGATACGGCGGATGTCGTCTCCGATGGTGTACTCGCGGTAGTCCGCAAAGTCGACCGTCTGGCCGTAGGACTTGACAAGATGCTTTCCCCCGAAAAACCCGCGCAGATCCGGCTGCATCCGGAGCGTAAGCGTCTCCAGACGGTTGAAAAATGCGCTGTTCAGATAGGATGCCACCCGTCTACCTCCAAATTCTTCCGTTTCCTCATTCGCCCAATGTGCGATTTTCAAAGCGTCCCCCACTCCATTCTATGCGGAAAAAGGGCCCCCTCTGTACATCGCACATAAGCATTTTATCACCTTTCTGTCACCTTGTCAAGCGCGAAACCGCAAAAATATCAAAAACTTAATATAATTATACTGAGTATCCCCCTCTTTTTGCGGAATTTTGTCGCGAAACTGTCATTCCGAGCGTCCCCTTTTGTCATTCCGAGCGTCCCCTTTTGTCATTCCGAGCGCAGTCGACGACGCGCCATTCTATTGTTATCCATGCGCGGCGCACGAGCCAAAGGCGAGTATAAATCCCCCCGGTCGTTAGACAAGTGGTATTGCGATTTTCGGAACGTCCCGCCGCTTGCTTAGGGTCATATCGATTCATTCAAGTTCAAGATTTTCAAAATCGAAAACCGAGCTGTCGAAAAATTCCGTCATTGTCATACCAAGTTCCCGAATGATGAGTGCAATACTTCTCACATTGGACGCTTTGACCGTATTATTGAGGATATTTGTCATGCTGCTGTGGTATATTCCCGTCTGCTGTTCCAGACGATATTGCGTCATTTTCTTTTCCTTTAAAATTTCTCTCACTCTCACCGCAAACGCTTGATTGAAGGTCATACTTTTCTCCGTTTTTTATGACTATTTTAGCATACGCATTTTTGTAAATATGTATTTTAATTGGGTCAAATGCTTTCTTTTTCTATTTATTATGTTAGAATATGTATTGCAAATTGGGCGAAAGGAGATAAAAGATGGAGAAAAGCTCTTTCGAAAATATGAAACATGGAAACAGTTGGACGGGAAGCGATGTATTTATGATCATTATTTCGGGGCGGAGTGTATGCTTGAACGGAATCGGTATATGGTAAATCGCTCCTCCTTGCTGATAGCCCTTTTTGACGGGTTGCCCGGGGGAACCAAGAAAACTATAGAATATGCAAATCAGCAGGGACTTGAAATCAGAATTATAAAGCCGTAAGGCTACGTTACGACGCTCAAAATGACATCGCTTTTTTACTGTCATTCCGAGCGCAGTCGACGACGCGCCCACTACTGTCACCCTGAGCGTAGTCGAAGGCGCGTCGTTCTATGGTCTCGCCCTTCGTTCTAAATAAACTGCGCGAGGCAAGGTTCCCTTGCCGGAGCGGCACCCCATTTGCCGAACCCCTTCGGCTTATTGTCGTGGAAGCAACCGTGAGAGTGAGCAGGTTAAGGCGCAAAAGCCTATTTCCTCGAATGCGTTCGAAACAAAACCCCCAAGACATTCCGTCTTGGGGGGGGGTGGAGCTGATGAGCGGACTCGGACCGCCGACCTCGTCCTTACCAAGGACGCGCTCTACCTGCTGAGCTACACCAGCATATTTTATTGTTTGTTTTACTTTGTCGGCGGTCCGCGGACCGCCTCTCGAACGCGCTCTACCTGCTGAGCTACACCAGCATATTCATTTTGTCATGTCGAGCGTAGTCGAGACATCTCCCTTTATCCTAAAACGTCCCGTCGATAGCTTAGGGGATTCACGCTCGCCTAAAGGCTCGCTTTCGACTTCACTTCGCTCACGCTCCGTTTCGCTCAGAATGACATCGCTTTGTACTTCACCGTTCAACATGGATAAGAATAGCAAAATATTCTCTTTTCGTCAAGCAATTTTCCTGCCCTTTTGTGATTTTTTTCACGGATCGCGGCGAAGAAGTTTTTCGACGAGGACATTCATTTCTGCGGGCGGGTTCAAAAAGTCGCGGGGGAATGGCGCATCGATCTCGATTTGCTCCCTGAGTTCCCCTTTTTGCAGAATGACGGCGCGGTGGGCGAGGACCGCCGCTTCGCGCACGTCGTGCGTCACGAAGACGACCGTGCTCCCCCGCTCCTTCCAGAGAGAATAGACAAGTTCCATGAGCCCGCGCTTCAAATATAAGTCGAGCGAAGAGAAGGGTTCGTCCATCAGTAAAATCCGATGCGGGAAGAGAAACGCCCGCGCGATCGCAACTCTCTGCCGCTCGCCGCCCGAAAGTTCCCCGGGGCGCACGTTTTTCTTTTCCCCGAGTCCGACTTTCTCGAGCATGTCGGAAATTCCGCCCCATTCCTCCTTTTTGAGGACAAATTTCAAATTTCCCTCCGCGGTCAGGTTGGGCAGAAGTTTCGCGTCCTGATAAAGGTAGGAGCAGTTTTTTCTGTGTTTTGGGCTGTATTTTTCGCCGTCGATCTCCCCCTCGAAGGGAATGAGTCCCGCCAAAACATTCAAAAGGGTCGTCTTTCCCGCGCCGCTCTCGCCGAGGACTGCCGTGATCTTCCCCTCCTCGATCTCCATCGTAACATTCTTGAGGGCGCAGATGTCCTTATACTGTTTTGAGACGTCTTTTAAAATCATTGCCGCCACCTCACGGACAGACGGTAGAAGAGCACACCCAATCCCTCGAAGAGAAATCCCATCAGAATGGAGATCAAAGTGAGCGCCATGAGCATGGGCATTTCGAGGAACATTTTCGCCTCCTGCATGAGTCCGCCGATGCTCTGAAAGGTATTGCAGAGCACTTCGCCCGAGATCGTGATCTTGAGCCCCATCGAGAAGATCGCACCCGCCTGGGAGAGCACGGCGGGACCCGCGAGGGGCAGATACATCTTCATGATCTTTCTCCCCGCGTTCACGCCGAAGGCGCGGGCAAAGCCGCCGTAGCGCTCTTTGACCTCGTCGATTGCGGAGAGGGTCGCCGCATAGAAGGCGGGCATGAGGACGAGCAGCGAGACGATGACGGGCGCGACGCGCGGATTCGTCCAAAAGAGCAGCATTAAAATGATCGCCATGGTCGGGACCGTCCGCAAAATGGAGACGATCGGCGAAAAGAAGCTGCGCACAAAGGGGTGCAGCCCGGACAAAAGCGCAAGGCCCGCCCCCAAAACCATCGAAATGAGGAAGGCGACAAAGACGCGTCCGAGCGTCCGAAAAAAGGCTTGCCAAAATTCGGCTTCGCCCAAGATCGACCCCGTCGAGCGCATCGTCTCCCAGAATGAGGGCAGAATATAGTCGTTGCGCAAAATCGCATACACGATCAGCCACAGCAGCCAGACGAAGACGAGGGAGAGCGTCGAGAAGAGAATATTTTTCCGAAAACTCACCCCATATCGTAAAAACCGTCGCTCGGAAGCGCTGTCGACTCCGCGTTGACTTCGATGAGCTTCTGCAAGAAGCCGTTGATCTCGTCTTTGCAGTCGGCAGCCGCCCTAAAGTGCACGCCGCAGCGTGAAATGACCGCATGGGTCAGATTATTTTGGTTGAAGGAGGGCGTCACGCCGTCCTCGCGCTCCTCCGCAAGAAGGTGCAAAATCTCGGTGATCTCCGCGCTCTCCAAAAATTCCTCGGAGGCTTTGAGGTCGTTTATCAATTCGTCGACGTCCGCTCTCCGCTTTTTGAGCACGCTCTTTTTGACGACCAAAACCGCCTGCGGATAGCCGCCACCCCCATAGAGCTGTTGAAGATCGCCCGCCATTTGGAAGGGTTTGGGGGACTCTGCGGTCCCCTTGATCTTTGCGCTCGCAGCGGGTTCGGGGCAGAGGTAGTAGTCGCAGCCGCCCGCGGGCGTGATGTCCGTCGGGTCGAAGGGAATGAGGCTCACCTTCCCCTCCTCCGTCTCTTCGGTAGCGGACTGCGCAATGCGGTAATCTATCCCCAAATCCTTCAGGACGACCTGCAAAGTGAGCCCGGGCACATTTTTGAGCTGCACGACGCCCACTTTCTTGCCCGCGAGCGTCTCCTTCATGTTCTCCCGCGTGAGGGAGACCCCGTCCGTCGAGAGAAAGTACAGATTTCCGTTTGTGACCGTCCCCATGAGGGTGTACTGCGTTCCATCTCCGAGCGTCTTTGCCGCCTGGTTGACGGGAAGAATGCAGAGGTCGGCTCTCGGCCGCTCCCCCGTCACATAACCTGTGATCCTGCTTGAGTCGACAATGTCGAAGTCGAACAGATCGTCTTGCCTCATCTCCTCCGTCCGGATCGCCTTTGCAAGCGCAAGGGCGGGCGCCCCGTCGGGAGCGTAGACGGAAAGATCCCCGCTTGTTCCGCAGCCCGCCGTCGTGCAGGCGCACAGAAGGGCGGCTGTTGCCGCAAAAACAAAAGTCTTTTTCATGTTTCTCCTCCTCTTATTGTTCTGCATTTGCTTTTAATTTACGCCTTTTTATCATAGTTTGCAAAATTTTCCGCAAGCTGACCGTATGAGAAAGTTCAAAATATTATCGATGTTCTGCCTTTGTCTCCTTCTCCTCTTCTTTTCAGCCGCCTGCAAGGGAGAGGAAAAGGGTTCTGTCTCCGAAGAGAAGGCTTGTCCCGGAGAACTTCCGCCTCCGCCGCCCGATGAGCGTATCCCCATTCCGCCGAAGCCTCTCCCGAAGCCTATCAGGCGACGGAAACAAAGTTCCGCGCTTACTCCGAAGCCCCATCCTTCTCGGGCGTGGGTTCGGGGGCGGGAAATTCCACCCAGAAGCAGCTGCCCTTGCCCATCTCGGACTCCACCCCGAAGTTGAAGTTGTGCATCTTGAGGACATTTTTGACGATGGAGAGCCCAAGTCCCGTCCCCTCGACGGGACGCTTGTGCGTCTCGGAGGAGCGGTAGTATCTCTCCCAGATCGTCGCGACCTCGTCGGGGGGGATCCCCCGTCCGCTGTCGATGACCTCGAACCGAGAGCAAGTTTCCTTTTTGAAGAGGCGGATGACGACCGTCTTGTCCTCCCCCGTATAGTTGACCGCGTTGCCGATCAGGTTGTATAAAACTTGCTCGACGCGCGGTTTGTTCGCATAGGTGTAGAGGTCGTCCTCGATCTCCGTAACAATTTTATACCCCTTGGTCTGTTCCAAAAAGCCGAATCTGTTCGCGACGCTATAGAGGTCCTCCGAGAGGTTGAAGACGGTGTAGTCGAAACTGTAGACCCCCGCCTGAAGGCGGGAGAGGTCGAGAAGGTCCCTCACGAGCGCGGCGAGACGGTCCGCCTCGTCGATGATGATCTGCGTGTGCTTCTGCCGCTTGACGGGGTCCTCGCCCGAAATCTCCTGGATCATTGCCGCATACGCTTTGATCATCGTGAGCGGCGTGCGGAAGTCGTGCGAGACGTTGGCGATGAGCTCCTTCTGGATCTTATCCGTCTTGGAAAGCTCCGAGTTTGCATAGTTGAGTGCGTCGGACAGGTCGTTGACTTCGCGGATGAAGTAATGCCCGCTGAAATTCGTATCGTAATCGCCGTTCGCCAGCGTCTTGGCGCGCTTTGTCACGCTTGCAACGGGTTGGCTGACGAGAACGGAGACAAATCCGCTCATGATAAAGCAGAGCGTGATCGCAAACAGCCCCGAATAGACGGCATTTAAGACCATGTCCTTGAGCATGGAGTTGAGGTTTTCGAAGGAGCTGTAGAGGTAGAGGATCGCCCTTTCCTGACCGACCGTGACGGTACTCGCGTGCGCCGCAAAGTCCTTTTCGAGAAAGGAAATGCGCGTCTTGTACTCCTCCTCCCCCTCCATCTCCCAGGGATCTTCTTCAAAGGATTTGTAAAAATCCCTCAAGTAAAGATAGCGTTCGACGTAGACCTGTTCCTGTCCGACCGGAACGGCGGGAAAGACGGCCAGCTTTTCTTCCGGCCTCTCCGACATGAAATAGATGCTGATGGAATACTTGTTCGCGTAGTAGACGATGGTCCAGGCGATGTCCTCTTCGAAATATTCGATTTGCACGGTGATCTGGTTCTTGATCTCCGTACACGCCTGCGCGAGGTCGTTCACGATCTTCTGACGATAATGGGCGCGGTATTGAATGACCTGCACGAGCGTCAAAAAGACGATAATGAGGAGTGCGAACAGCAAAAAACAGAACCACAGAATGGGACTTAATCCCATCGCATGTGATCTCTGTTTTTTTTCCGTCTTTCGATCTCCGACTTTGTTTTCTCTCTTTCTCGACATGATCTATTTGGTCGCCTCGAATTTGTAGCCCAATCCGCGAAGCGTCACGATGAATTTCCGGTATTCCTTTAAGTTTCCGCGCAGCATTTTGACATGCGTGTCCACCGTGCGGTCGTCTCCATAGAAATCGTAGCCCCAGACCTGGTTTAAAAGCTTCTCCCGCGTCAGGGCGACGCCCGCATTCTCCACGAGGTAGAAAAGAAGCTCGTACTCCTTCGGCGTCAGTTCCGCGGGCACGCCGTCAACGGTGACGCTCCTTCCTTCGATGTCCACCCGAAGTCCCTCGAACTCGTATACGCCGCGCTCCTTCTTGGGCTCCGTCGACGTGCGCTTCATGACCGCATGGATCCGCGCCATGACTTCCTTCGGGGAGAAGGGCTTCGTGACATAGTCGTCCGAGCCGATCTCGAAGCCGAACAGCTTGTCGTACTCCTCGCCGCGGGCGGAGAGCATGATCACAGGCACCTGGGAAAATTTCCGGATCTCCTTGACCGCGGAAAAGCCGTCGAGCTTCGGCATCATCACGTCCATCAGGACTACGTCGAACTGCTCCTCACGGCAGCGGCGGACCGCCTCCATGCCCTCCTGCGCTTCCTCCGCTTCGCCGCCCTCGAACTCGATGTACTCCCTAAGGACCGCACGGATCATCTCTTCGTCGTCTACGATCAATACCTTCATTTTTCTCCTCCGACTTCAGTATATCTTTTCTGTTTCATAAGTATTTTATAGTTAAACAAAAATTATGTGAAAATTATACCATAATATGCGGAAAATAGCAAGAAATTTTTTTACAAATTTCAGAAACATTTGTTTGACATTGTAAAAAATATCTGCTATAATGGAAATATGATCGAGGAAAGACGGCTTAGAATATTTAAAAGCGCGTTGAACGCGCTCACGGGAGAATTATGATCTATTTTACCGACGGCTCCAAGGAGGCGTTTCTGACCGCATTCCTGCTCGCCTATCATGACGAGGAGCCCTGTATCACATCTTCACAGAAACAGCTTGTCCTGGGACAGGAGAGCGCCTTTATCAAGGCGGACCCGCCCCGCGCCGCCCGCGCCGAAAAGCGGCTGCTCGAGTTTGACAGAAAGTGTATGGAGGACCTCGATCTTCTTCTTCGCTCGTCTTCCCTGCGCCGCGAGCAGATCGCCTTCGGGTATCTCAAACTGCTCTCCGAAAAAAAGGAGCCCGTCCGCAAGATGCTGACCGAGCCCGAAGTCAGTGAGGCAGTCGAATGTATGAACAGAGTCACCTTCGAGGTCAAGAGAACGCAGGGTTTTCTGCGCTTTCTCGGGACGGAGAGCGGCATTCCCTATGCTCCCCTCTCCCCCGACAGCGACATCGTCGACCTGCTCGCCGTGCACTTCCGCACCCGCATTCCCGCCTTTGTGCTGCACGACGTCTCCCGAAGAAAGGCAGCCGTCTTCGACGGGACCAACCTCTTTTCCGCGCCGCTCGAGCGGGCGGAGACAGTCCTCTCTTCAAACGAGGCGGAGTGGCAGGCGCTATGGAGAAAGTATTTCGAGGGCGTGAGCCTCCCCTCCCGCGAACAGCTCGCAAAACTCAAAAGCTATCCCCCCGTGCGCTGCCAAAGGTTCACGCCGGAATTGAAGGGTCCGCCGAGCGCGGACTCATAACTGCGCCAGAAGGTCGTTGAAGGTACGGAGATGTTCCCTCTCGTCCTGCAAAATGCGGGTGAGGACCTCGGCGACCTCCGGGTTTTTGACGCGCAGGAGCATCCGCTCGTACTGGGAGATCGCATTCTCCTCCGCACAGATGTCCGCACAGATCATCTGGCGGGGCGCCTTGCAATAGTTGACGCAGGACGCGGAATAGTAGCCCACGGGATAGGGCGGGCAGGAAGTGTAGATGGGCGGTGCGCCGAGCTTAGAAATCATGGTCGCCAAAATCTCCAGATGTTCCATCTCGTTGACGGCGATTCTCAAAACCTCCTTGGAAAAGTCCGTCTTTCCGAGTTTTCCGAACATGATGGACTGATAGACGTACTGCAAGACTGCCGTCAGTTCCCCCTCTCTGCCCGCATATGCGGGAGAGATCAGTCTCAATGTCTTCTCGTCCTCTCCGATCCCCTTCATGGTAGGATATGCGCTGCGCTCCGTCTGCTCCATTTGGCACCCCCGATTTCCGATTCTATACGTTCAGCCTATGCAAGCAGGAAAAAAATGGTTCCAAAGGCGTATATTTTTTTAAAGTCCGCAAATACTGGGACTATCGGAGGTAAAAACATGAGACTCAATTGCGGAGACATCTGTCCCAAGACGGGTTCCTACAAGGTAGTCAACAAGGATGGCAAGGTCGTCAATACGATCTATGTCGGCGAGGGCGAAACCATGCCCCCCACACAGATTTCCGATTGCCATTACGAGTGGGACAACTGAAAAACAACCGATAAAAAAGAGCGGCTCAAGGGTGTATTCCATAGGGAATCAAGAAAATCTTAATTTATTATCGGAATACACCTTTGGGCGAGTCAAAACAAAGATGGCGAAATCAAAAGATTCCGCCATCTTTGTCTAATAGAAACAAGTTGGTTTACTATGACTTCTTTTTAATGCACGAGAATGAATAATCTCCACAGTCGCAACAAATATTCAGCGGCGCAAGATTAATGTCAGAATTTATTGTAATAAAGCTTTTACAGTTAGGGCATTCAAATGTTTCGCAAAATGCTTTAACGGCAGAACAGGTTAATTTAAGTTCATCGATAGATAAGGATTGCGCCCAAGTTGTGAAATGTGTACTTGGATTAATAGCCCACCGTTCTGCTTGCAAATTGCTTAATGCTGTTTTATAGACCTTCTCATAAGCCTCGATTTTATCTACAGGCTTATTAAAAGAAACCGCAGACTCCTTAGCTTTTTTAATTGCGGTACTGTAGATAGAAATTACAGGTGCAAGAACATCCTCTAGACTCCATCTACCAGAAGTCGAATATGGGACTTTTAATCTATATTTAGCGCAGATGTCAGAAAAAAACTCTTCCATATAATAGCGCATAAGCCCGATTGCTTCATTTTTTTCACCTTTCCCCAAATGGCTGTTGATTGCTTCCCAAACATTAGTGCCTATTTCTACATATGGACCATGTTTAATATCCCATGATTTGAAATGAATGATATTCTGCTTAGCGACAATACCTTGAGCCTCTAATTCTTTCCGCCAAATATAATCGTGTGTAGTTATAATAAATTGCTTTTGCGGAAATTGTTCTTTCAATAATTTACAAAAATTTTTTCTATGGTCTATATCGATTGACATAACTACGTCATCAAGTAAAACCAAGTTTAATTGACTATCAGAAATCTTCTCTGATAAAGCAAAAAATAAGCAGATACCCATGCTATCTTGATGTCCTTCACTGTGGACAGCATTGGGTGGATACATTTTGTCATCTTTAAATTTTACTTGTAATTCTAAACTTGCGGCTTTTCTGTTAAAGGCACTAGAGAATGCGCTTTCATCGGATTCGTGTATGATTTTATAGAATTGTGTAAAGCGCTCTTGTATAGAATCATACATCCCATTTAATACATGCGTTTGAGAAGCCACATAAGCCTCAAAAAGTACAGAGGCCCTATGGGCTTGATTCGTCAATGTATTTTTATTACGCTGAGTTTGAACTAATAAACAATAAGCCGCACCCACATCTATAAGTTTCTTATAATTGGCTTCCTTTTGATTTAGTGCTAATCTAGCTGAAATTTTACACAGCTCATCTATATACAGTGATTTTATCGTTTCGGCATATTTATGTTCTAAAAAGCATTGTGCTAAATCCGGAGAAAATCTATCATTCTCGATATTGGCATAAAGATCATCAACCGCAGAGGATACATCTTGCAGGCATTTCGCATTTACATAATTCGAAAGTTTAGCAAAGTCTATTAAAGAAAATTGTTTTTTGATTGTGGCCAGTGTTTGTTGTAAAAGTTTTATAGTATTTTGATAATCGATAAAAACATTTTTTGTTTCCTTTAGGGTGTTGATTTTATCTTTTAGGGTTTTCAACAGTTTTTCTCTGTTATCAATTTCCTGCCCACAAAGAGGACAAATATCATCTTTTAAGAGTTTTTGCCCTTCTTCATATAGGCGAATAGAACTAATTTGCTCCTCGTATTCTTTAGATAATAGCACTTTTTCCAAAACAAGTTTTGCTGTCATTATTTGAGCATCCAAACAATGAGCGCCATCATAAAACGTTCTATATATATCTTCAATTTTTTGTATTAGAAATGTTACTTCCGTATTAGCAATAGTGGATTTGGTTAATGATAGATCAGATGTAATAGTATACTCATCCAAATCAACTATTGGTTTCATGCCCAATTGCAGTCTTATCTCGTTTATCTCGTCTAACCAATATTTTTGTTCGACTCCGAGTTTTTCCGAAATTTTTCTAATATATTCCGCTTCTTGAACATGAATTAATTTCACTTCATCATCAATGGCTTTTTTTGCTTTTTGTAACGAAGTCCTATTTTTTTCCAATGATGATAAGTTAAGAAGTTTTTCTATGCTTTTAGCTCTTTCTTGATCTGTTGCATTAATAAACTGTAAAATTTCTCGACGCGAAAGATAATGAACTTGCAAATTGGCTAATTTATTGATTCGATCAAAATCAGCTTTATATTTTGGATCACACAATAAGATACCCGGATTATTCAAACATCTTTTGATTTCTATTTCTTCCTGATGGTTTGGAAGCCTAACAATAGCCTTAATCCAAGATTGGTCAATATTCTCCGTAACATATATACCGTGTTTATTTAATGTTAAATTTTTTGATCCTAAGCCAGACAATCTAGTAATATCGCCCTTGATTAAAAAATCCAAGGCATCAATAACGCCACTTTTTCCAGTGCCATTGTCACCATATACAACAGCATTCTTCCCCCTAAAATCCAAATTGAGATGCTTAATGCCACGCATGCAATTTATTTCAACGGATAGAATAATCACTTCAACTCTCCTTTGATAAAACGATTAAATTGTTCTTGTCGTTTTACATCGCTTTCGTTTGAAGACAGTATTTCTAAAAACGTTTTTAGCTCTTCTTCAGAAAACGTTTTAGCTATTTCTTCATCTGTTTTCATATTTTCAACAATCTCTTTTTCCATATGTCACCTATATTTTTTCATGAATTTCTTGTTGGTACCAAACATTTGGAACAGCACTGGACTGATATGCTTGCTCAAAAATTTGGTAGAGTTGCGAATAGGTTTTTTGTTTTTCCAATATGGTTTTTATTTCGCTTGTTTGGCAAGGGATAATTTTCATGCC
>CANQBW010000033.1 GCA_947589565.1 uncultured Clostridia bacterium
GTAACGTAGTAGAAGAACCATTTCATATCGATTTTTTCGAAGATGTGAAATTTCTCGTCAAACGCGTCAAACAGCGCGACCGTCTTGGAGAAAAAATTCTTCGGGTCGATCTTTCCGCAATCCGCCGCGCTCCTGATATACGCGGAATTGCGGTATTCGTAAAAATACTTGGTCTTGTAGGGGTTCGAGATGAGATAGTCAAAATATTTTTTCCAGATCCCGCGCAGGAAGGCGAACATTTCCTCCTTCGTTTTGACCTTTTTCGCAGCCGCAAAACCGACCTCGATCTTTTGCCGAATCTCCTCATACAGGTTGAGATAACACTCGAGGAGAAGGTTTTCCTTGTTTTGAAAATGCTTGTAGATGAGTCCCTCCGCCGTGGAAGCCATCTTGGTGACCATCTGCATGGAGACCGCCATCAGTCCGTTTTCCGCCACAGCCCGCATGGTACAGTCGAGTAACAATTCCTTCTTTTCGCTCTTTCTTGCCATTTTTCTCCCTTTTTTTGTTCACTTTTCCCCTCTATTTTACCGCAAAAATCATATTTTGTCAACTCAAATGCACGAAAGATGAAAAAGTTGCGCCGCTTATTTCTAAGCGACGCAATTGAAAGGGAGAAGTGAGTGTGATCAGTAGGTAATAACGAGCCAAACGTTTATCGCAAACTCCACATCCTGTGCATATTTTGCACTTGTCGAAGGGGTTGTGAAGCTGAAAAAGAGCGTTGAAAAGATCAGAATTATCAGCATTTTTTTCATACGTTTCATACTATCCCTCCGAAAAGATTTGGCGTGCCGAGACAGAACAATTTAAATCAAAATTAGAGAGCCATTCGAATTTTGTCACCCTGACGAGAAGAGAATAACTGTGCTCTGACTTCACTCCCGCCTCGAAGATCCCCACACCGGGGCAAGTGAAAACAGCATTCTTTCCTTCGTCCGTCCTCTGCATGTCTTTGGATTGATTCTGAAAATACAGCTCAAGTTCGATGATATCCGCTGCTTCTTTGGGAAGAGTGAAGACGAGATCGTACTTGATCTTCACTTCCGAAACTCCTATCTCATCGTCATAGTTTGAGACGAAAAATTTAACGCTTTTTTCGCGAGCCCCAACACGCAGAACAAGACTATCTAGAAAAAAATTACTTTTATCTATTCTCGTCTTCACGCAGAAGCGGGCGGCGCGGGCGGAATCCCTGCTTGTCTCCGAGACGCAAAACTTTGCGGCGGAGATGCAAATGGTAAGCGCATACAGCAGGATCAGACTGCAGAGAAGGCGCAAACGCCTTGAGAGAATTTCCAAAGACGAGTTCATCGTGTTGCGACTCCTTTTTTGCCGATAACTTGCCTTAACCCTACTTTCGGGGAGAATCCTCAGTCGATCTGCTCGATCACGGTTTCGACGGCAAGCTCAACGGTCGCATTGCCACTATTTGCAAGTTGGGTATCATAATGATCGTAGTTTTCACCTACGCTACCCTTCTTTTCGGTCTCAAAGGCCCATTCCCAGGAAATGGAAGGAACATCGATTTCGCCATTAAATCCCTTTACGCTATAGTCTTTTGAGCTATTGATCGCATTGTTGACGGCATTTTCGAACTCTGTCTCATCTGCATGATCCATTCCGAAGATTTCTGTTTCCCCGACCGTGATCTTAAGCGGGCAATAGTATGTCTCCGCCTCTTTCTCATCGATCACTTTCCAATTTTTGATATCGAATTTCCCTTTAAATGTTACCTTGATGGAAACTTCGGGATTTCCCGTAATTTCCATTGCTTCCATCGTCCCCTTTGTGCCGGGTGCGATGACATTTTCTTCTGTTGCGGAAAGTACAGATACGAAATTTTCGTCGTCGTAGCTCGTTTTGAAGGACTGCCCGTTCGGCTTGATCTGGACGCCGAACTTTGCGACGCGCGCTTTGCTTGTGCTCAATTCCGAAGTCGCATACTTTGCGTACGTCGAGCCGACAACGCAGGTTGTCGCAAGCGTCATCGACATCAGAAGCATGAGGGCTTTTTTGCTGTGAGAGCGTCTTGTTTGTTTTTTCATAATAATCTCCTTATTTTTCGAAGCGTTTTGCTCCGATATTTTCAGTTTTTTCTGCCTTTTCGTCCGAGGTCTCTGCATTTTTCTTCCTTCTGCAAAAGAGAAATTCAAACCCACAGAACAGCAGAATGGGAACACCTACGCCGAGGACAATTCCGAGCGGCGTCTGCAAAAAGAGCACCGCACGCCCGAGTTTGGGGATCCTGCCCTTGTAGATTCCGACGAGCTCGCTCTCGTCCACCGGGTCGTCGCAGACGTTGTTTGCGTCCCCCTTTGTGATGAACTTCGAGGCGCCGTCTTCGCCCTGTTCGATCGAAACGATCCTGTGTGTGACGATCGGCTCGCCCTGTCTTTGATAGGCGATGACGTCGCCCTCTCCGAGCGCGTCCGTTTTTACGTTAAAGACAAAGATGAGATCGTCCATCTCGATATGCCCCTCTCTGTCCCCGCTCATCGAACCGGATTTGACCGCCATCGGCAACATTCCGAAAATTTTGGGCGGGCTGTCGGGGTTTACCGTGCTCTTGATCAAGACGACGATGTTGCAGACCAAGAGAAATCCGAAAAAGGCGATCAGAAAGATCCAGATCGAGAAAAATGTGCGTCGCAGCAGCTTTTTCTTATCCATACATACCCCCCTCGATGTGATTTAGGTGAGTGAGTACTCACTTCACCCATAATATAGCATATGCAAAAAAGAAATGCAAGCAAATTTCGGCATAAAAATAAAAATTTTTCAAAAATTTTTTTCGGGGATTTTTTTGAGTTGAAAGAAAAAAAGACATACCGTTCGTATGTCTTTTCTATATAGTATTGCGACGTTCAGAGGAAGAGGCACTTTAATTGAAAAGAAGGAGGCAGGACGCCTCTTTCTATGAACGAGCAAGACAAGGAGAACGCGTAAGCGACGACGGGAGCGTACAAAGACGTACGTGACCAAGGAGCGCGCAAGTTCGACACAGTATTGCGACGTTCAGAGGAAGAGGCACTTAATTGACAAGATCGGCTTGAAGAAGCTCCTTAAAAATCACCCTCTCGATCGGCTCGTCCGTATCGAAGGAGAGGAAGGTGATCCCGCGGGAGATACAGAACTGATTGATCTTCTCGATCTCCTCCGCCACTGTTTCACTGTATTCCTCGAGCATGGAACGGGAAATTCTGAGCCTTATGTTGCGATAGTCCTCCAGAACCTGCGACTCCGAATCGATGAGGGTAAACCGTCCCGAATACAGGGGGTCGCGCTCTTCTTTCGTCAGTAATTGCAACATCAGCACTTGCCTTCGCTTATAGAGAAGGTAATTGATCCCCGCTTTCCAATCGTTGTCCGTAAAAAAGTCGGAGATGACGATGGACAAGCCGTCGTTCGTGCCTGTGCGCGGCGTTCGGGGAATGGAAGTCGAAAAGTCCGCCTCGCCCTCGAATTTGATCTTTTCGAGCTGCCCGATCGCCCCGAAAAACTTATTCTTGCCGACGATAATTCCGAACGGATCCTCCGCCTTCCCCTCTTTTAATAAATGGAAGGACACTTTATCCATGTTCCTGACCGCTAAAAACCCGAGCGCGGCGGCAAGACGGACGGCATAGTTCGCCTTTTCGGGATCCAATGCCATCGACGCGGAGCAGTCGAGAAAGATCTGAATGTGCATCTGCCGCTCGTCGGTAAATAATTTCAGAAAGTACTTTTCAAGCCTTGCAAAGAGGTTCCAGTCGATCCTTCGGATGTCGTCGCCGAGCTCGTAGTTCCTGTAATCTGCAAACTCCATCGTCTGTCCGTACTTTTTGATCTGATGTTTGCCGCCGAAGTACCCCGACAAATTCGCCTGCAAATGGAATGCCAACATTTCGAGGCGGCTGAAAAATTCGTCGCTTAAGATATTTTCGCTCATTTCACTCCCTCCCCGAATTGAGTCTTGCGCTGCCGATAGGTCCGAATCATTTCATGCGGCCACTTGAATTTGAATTTGCGGATCGCAATGTCGAGCAGCATGAGGACGATCGCCAGGATCGCAAACAATTTCTGAGGGTCATAGACGATATGGATATCCGCAAAATAATCGAGAATGGTTTCCGGGTCATCGACGAGCTTTGCTGTCGGGTCCTCCCCCTCTTCGATCTCCCGCGTCGAGAGCTCGACGAGCAAACTTCTGCCGTCCGCAAAGGAATCGGACGCGGGATCGTATTCTTTGGAGTAGGAAAAGGCTCTGTAAGTCGTGTAATACCCGTAAACAGACGCGGTCGGAATTTCGGCGAGACTGTTGACGCTGTCAATGCTGAAATCATCGGCAACTTTTACGATGGTGATCTCATAGACGCCCTGCGACTTGTTGAGAAAGGTGAACCTGTTCCCGGTGTAAGACTCTTGGGAGAGGTCGAATTTTTCGAGCTCGTCATTCGGCCCGTTCACAAAGGCGACGAGCTTTCGCCCCTCCTCCTCTTGAACATGAAAGCCGTAGACGCTGATCTGCGTCCGGTAATTGTCCTCGATGACCGTTGTCGAAAAGATATTTTCGGCATAAGTCATCTGCGAAATGACGCTGACGAGGATATTATACAGGGTCTTTTTGCCCGAATCGTCTTCCAAAAATTCCTTCGACCACATATTTTCGAGGTCGCACATGAAGCTGCCCACCTTCCCCCGACCGTATTTCCACTGCGCATACAGCGGGACATACTGCGCCATCAGGGAGACTTCGACGTCGCCGTATCCCTTTTCGACGCTCGTAAAGAAGCCGCCCATGGTGATCTCTTTGAGCGCATTCTCGCTCACGCCGTCGACGATCGTCGTGTGATTTCGAACGGTGGGCGAATACTGCTCGGCGACGGCGCCCGAGAGTCCATCGAGCTGAAGGTCTTCCGTCAAATAGTCGCTGATCTTTCCGACGTCGCTGCCGTCCATGGAGTACGCATGGCCGCCCGCGCCTTCGGCAAGATTTCTCATGTCGTCGGTCAAGGGCTTCACGACCGAGACATAGGTGAGCGTGATGCCGTAGTTCTTAAAATACCGCTGCATCGTCGCGTTGTAGGAGGAAAATTGGTCGGCGGGCTGGGAGTCCGAGAAGAACAGAATGTGCTTGCGCTCGGCGCTCAAAAGAGATTGCAGCGTCTGTCCCGCCATATTGATGGACGGCTCATACATGGTGCCGCCCCCGCTGCCGTTTGCAACAGCGCGAATAGAGTTGATGATGCGGTTTTTCTGCGTCATCGGCGTCATATCCAGCCCGAAGGTGTAGTAGTCTTGCAGGGTCACGATGCCCACTTGATCGTGCGGCGAGAGCGCCTCGAGCGCGTCGATCGCGCCCGAAATCGCAATGTTGACGGGCATTCCGTACTCGGTATCCGACTCCATCGAACCGGAGCGGTCGATGATGATGGCAAGCGCGACGGACGGCGTGTAGTCGGTGATGTTCACGGGCAGCATCTGCTGAAAGAGGCTCCCCTTCATATCGTCCTCATTGTAGGCATGAGCCTTGGGCACCGTCTCTCCCTTCTCGTTCTGCACCGTGACGACGTTTCCATTTGCGTCCTTTTCGGCGCCGCCCACCGTAAAGACCCCTCCGCCGTAGTCGCCGACATAGGACTCGAGCAATTTTACAAAGCTCTCGCCCATGTCGCCGTTTGCAATATTGACGAGGATCACCTCGTCATAGACGACGAGCCCCCCGATATCGCTCGGAAGAGAAGGTTTATCGTCGACCTGAACGACGTCAAAGCTCACGTTGGTGCCCTTCGAGGACTCCATGAGGGAACTCATCAGCGGCAGCGATTCTCCCTTGTACTTTTCGATGATGAGGACGGAGGAATCTTCTGCGATGTCATAAGTCAAGTTCCAGATGTTGTTTTCGGGCATGGAATCCACGGAGCTTGCGATCTCGAAACTCAGTTCATGATGCCCGGGCGTTTGAAAAGCATAGGGAAAGTCATAAGTTTGTTTGCTCGTGCTCAGTTTTACCCCTTTTCTCTCGAAGGTCTTGACCTCTTTTTCGTGTTTATCCTTGAAAGTGATATCGATCTCGCCCTCAAATGCGCTCCGAACCTCCAAGGCAAAGGGAATTTCCTCCCCCACATTGTATTTTCGGTCGGGATAAGTCACGTCCGTGATCCAGACGTCCCCCTTGTAGCTCGTCGGATAGAAGGAAGTATCGATCTCCACTCCGTCCATTGTGATCCCTTTGACGACGCTCATCGCGTCGCGGTCGGTCTGGAGTCCGTCGCTGATCAGGACGATTTTCGAGGTCTCGGGATGGGAAATGATCGCCTTTCCGTCCTCTCCCCCGCTCTGATCGGTATTGGGATCCCAGATAAAGGTCAGAGCGCTCGCGATATCCGTCGCGGTGATATCGGGAAGAGGCGACTGAAGGTAGATTTCATATGCTTCCTCGGGATCGTGCTCGCCCATTTCGAGGGCAACTTTTTGATCGAAGCCGAAGGTCACGATGGACACTTTGCAGCGATTTTCGTTGGAGAGGAGAATATCATGCACGAAATTGTTCGCGCGGTCCTTTGCATAGCCGCTTGAAAAAGAGGCGTCTACGAGGATGACAAGTTCGTTCTGTTCATTGGGAATGTTGTAAGAGAAGGTGATCCCCGACAAAATTCCGACGCAGAGCAGCAGAACGAGGCAATGAAGGACCAGCGATATAATGCGGTTGCGCGTCCTGCGATACTTTTTCTTCATGCGGAAATACATGAAGAAAGAAAACGCAAATAAGGGAATGAGCAATAGAAATACCCACGCGCTTACCGAAAAATCAGTTTTGAAATCGTACATATTAAACCACTTCCTTTATTTGAAGAGCCCACTCGACGGTAGAGAGAACCAAGAGTATGATGGCAAGATACATGAAGAGAGAGGTCCCGAGCTCCTTCCACGCCTCGACTTTGTCGAGCCGAATATCGAGCGCAATGATGCGGAAGAGCCCGCACTCGTCCGACGGAATGTGCACATATGCCTTGCACTCCTTCGGATCTTTGTCATAGTCATATTGGGTCGTGAAGGTATAGGTGCCGAGTTTTTTGAGCTCCACTTCGGCGGGAAGTTCATTCAAAATTTGAGTTTCACCGTCGGGGTCTGTGACCGTGAAAAGAGAGCCCATCCCGTTCACGATCGCGACTTCATCCGCCTCGAAGTTGTATCTTTCAAGCGTCTGCGGAAGAAAGGTCCTGATGAAGTTGAAAAGGAGCACCGTCAAATGCGTAGAAGTGGGCAAATTGGACTTATTGAGCGAGAACGGCATGACGATGACAGGCTGTCCGACCGTCCTTATCAGCAACATGGGGTCGCCGTTGCAAAAGAGGATGGGCTGAAAATCCGAGCCGTAGCTTGTGATCTTTTTGTAGCTCGTGACGCCCATCTTCTCCACTTTGAGAAATTCGGTGAGCGGGTGCTCCTCGGGCGAGGTAAAATATTGCAGTCCCCCGAAGCTCTGCTCTCCCCCCATCTCGATCCCGAAATTGCTCAGATCGTCGGGGTCGCTCAAAATGAGGATCCCGTCCGTGGGATAACTTTCAAAAGAGGTATGCTCGAAGATATAGAACTCGTAGCCGGACGTCTCTATTTCACCCCGATTGTACAACTGCTTGTATTGAATGTCGTATGTCTTGCTCAAGGGGTCGCGCAGGTAATGAAAGCCGAGGTAGTAGAAGATGTTCTGCTCGGCGCTATAGTATTGCACGCGCACCTTCTGCCGCTCCCCGCCGTACACCATAAAGGTATCGTCGTCGGGAACAGAGTCGTTGAGCCCCTTAAAACTCACCTTCACTTCCCGGAAGGAATCATAATACCACTCTTCGTTCCCGCCCACTTCGGGGTCGGTCGCACGAAAATCGATGTACTGGACCTGAGAATACTCGCTGCTGTCGCTGTTGACGTCGACGGTGATCTCTTTGACGAGCGCGGGATAGTCCATGATCCCCCCATCGCCCATGTCTGCGCCGTAAATTTGTACATAGAGCTCATATTTTCCGGAGATCCGCCCGTAAGCTCCCACGGTGACATGGAAGACGTACTCATTCCCCTCTATAGAGGCCACGCAGTCGAGGATCCCCACGTCCCATTCGTTGGAAATATTGGCAAGGTTTCGGACGGTCACGGCAGAGCCGAGATTTCCGTAATCCGAACCCGAATACAAAATCACCTGCGCGGCGGGATTGACGGCGAGACGCTCCTCGGCAAGTTTCAAAGCGCCCTCCATATCCGCCGAGCCGTAGTAACATTCAAGATCATTCAAAGCCATAACGACGTCGGAATAGTTGTCGCTCGTCGCATTGCTTACAACATAGCTTGCCTCCTTTCCCGCAAGAATGATGGAGAGTGTGCCCTCATTGGTGATGAGCCACTCGTCGATGTGCATTCTGACCTCTTTCAAGGCACGGTCGAAACGGGTGGGCGAATTTTTGTCGTCCGCGAACCTGGCCCGCATGTTTGCGGAGGCGTCGATAATGACAATGCGCTCCGTATCGTCATTGACAAAGCCCTCCGTGAAGAGCTTCGGCTCTGCAAGGATAAAAGCAAGCATCGTGAGGGCAAGCGCCTGACACACGAAAATGATGATATTTCTGATGGGCTGAATGGGCACCTTTCTCTTGCGCTTTTTGAGCATGACGCGCCAGATATAGGTGCTCGACAGAAACCTTTGCTGCAAATTCGGCTTGATGAGATAGATGAGAATCAGCCCGATCAAGCTCAAGAGCCCCAAAAGCCCTAATGGTAAAATCCATTTGATCATAATAACCTCTTTCGATTTTCGACGAAAATCTTGCTGCGCAATATTTATCGTCGAGGAAAGAAACTTTTTTGCCTTGATTTGTTTGGTCGTCTCGGTCGCTTTCACGACAATGTGCGTCCTGTAGGGCGCCTATTGAGTGCGCTTATGGAAAATGCGATTTTTGGGCGCGCACAAGGGCATTCATCAGAACAAAGGACGAGACCCTTCGACTACGCTCAGGGTGACAGTTTTTTACATGCTCGACTACCGTTGTCATCCTGAGCGGAGTGTCTTAAGCCACGGAGTCGAATGGATCCCCCTGGTCATTAGACAAGTGGTATTGCGATTTTTAGAGCGTCCCGTCGCTTACTCGGGGGATTCACGTTCGCTGCGCTCACTTTCGACTCCGTGGCTACGCCACTTCGCTCAGAATGACACGTCTAACACATGCCCTTTGTTCTAATCCCACTGCGCGAGGCAAGGTTTCCTTGTCGGAGCGGCACCCCATTTGCCGAACCCCTTCGGCTTACTGTTGTGAAAGCGAACGAGACGACCAAACAATTCAAGGCAAACGGGTCAGTTTCCTCGACGATAAATATTCCCGAAGGGAAGATTTTCGTCGAAAAATTTAAGGTTTCATTCCATCGAAATACCCGCTCAGTGCGTCTTTGAGTTCCTGAGGGAGACTGTCGTCGTTTTCGACTTCCTCTTTTTCGGCTTCGTAGTCGGTCGCGTCCTTATAGTCGGTGGAACCGTCGATCACGCTGTTGTTGTCGATAGGTCCTCCCCCCATGCCTGCGCCGCCACCGCCTCCGCCCGACGGCGTCTTTTCACCGCTCGAGTCGCTGTTTTGGCTGTCTCCCCCGCCTTCTCCTTCGCCTTCGCCGAGTCCTTCTCCTTCACCATGTCCGGGTCCTTTGCCCTCGCCTTCCCCTTTGCCGTCTCCTTCACCTTCTCCCTCTCCCTCGCCTTGACCTTCTCCTTCGCCTTCACCTTGACCTTGTCCTTCTCCCTCTCCCTCACCTTCTCCTTCGCCTTCACCCTGGCCTTCACCTTCTCCCTCACCTTCTCCTTCGCCGCCTTCACCTTCTCCTTCACCGCCCTGAACGGTCGGCGCCTTGATGAAGACCGCGGTCACATTGAGATCTTCGACGACGCTCCAATCCCAGCGCTCGCTCGTCATCACGCCGTCGTCCCATTGATCGAAGACATAGCCCTCGTCGGGAACGGCGATCACGGGCGTTGCGTCCGTGCCCTTTTCGATCTTCTGATAGGTCTCGCCCATGAGCGTGCCGCCCTCGCCCGCATAGTAGTTGAGTTCCACATACTCGATCTCCTTTTCGGGCTGTTGTTGAGAGGGATGCTCGGGATCAATCACTTCGCCAACGTTTCCGGGACCTTGGATATGAGAGGAAGTGAGTGCGGAGACCGTCGTCATGGAAATTCCGAGGATACACACCACGATCAACGCCGTGAGCATTGCGGTGGGCAGCCGAAAACGGAACATGGTGGGATCGACACGAGTCAATTTCTCCCTCGCGTCCTCCCGCTGCAGACGGGCGACTTCGGAGTTGTCGTTTTCGCATTCGAGCATGGTGATGACGCGCTCTTCGAGTCCGAGGCCGTCGACCATGGCGGCGACTTTCTTCGCCGAAGGGCTGAATTTCAAAAAGTATAATGCAAAACCTGAACAAATTCCTGCGGCAATGCCCGGAACGACCGAGCCGAGCAGCACCCAAAGCGCCCCCATGCGGCAGAAAAGAAGTATAAACGCCACAAGAAAATTGACGCAAAATCCCAAAAAGACGCCGCTGAGCGCCGCTTTTCGAATGGCTATTTTCTTTGCCTTTTTACGGTAATCCTTGAGAAGTTCAAGCGTTGTCATTGTGTACCCCCTTTATGATTATGATCGGCTCAAACATAGATACATCATATAATGCCGGGGAAAATATGCGGCTCTTACACCTTTCAGCGCCCCGCCATCGTCCCAAGTGCACTCTTCTTCCCATGTTGGCAGATATTCTTGGGGAATTTCACCGGCAAGCTCAACCGCGGCCGAATCAAAAAACAGCATGACGTCTTTCTTTAATTCGTCCGGATCTTCTCCCTGTTTCAGATTCAAACTCTGAAATTCCTCCATGAGTTCCGTCGGTTCTCTTTCGAATCTTAAAACATAATAATCCGTACCGTCACCAAACCAACTATCCTCCGTCCCAAGATAGGAATAGACGATCTCCGTATCCCGAGGCAATTTGACGCCGAGTTTTCGACTCAGCTTTGATTTGGGAGCAGATAAGAACACGATCGCACAACTTGTGAAGATTGCAATGATGCAACCAATCAAAAAAATTGGAAAAAATTTTTTCATTGTAGCCTCCAGTTTTGCATTTCACGCTCATGATCAAACTTCTTATTGATCTGTATAGTTATATTCGATTTTACCCATATTCGTCGTCCAAGACGAGTTTTTGACGATTTTTCCCCAATCGGCCTCCGAGCCCCGATAGTAAAATTTCGGTGAATTTGAAATCATGGTAAAGGCGTCCATTTCGAGGAGCGAAATTCCCTTGCCCAAGACGATCTTACTTAAGTTTGTGCAGTTGTAGATGGCATCCCTTCTGATCGTCTTCATGCTGTTTGGAAGAATGAGTTCGGTCAGTTTATAGCAGTAGCCGAAGGCAAATTCTTCGATCTCATATGCTCCCTCCCGGAAATTGACGGTGTGCAGCGCATAGCACTTTGTAAAGGCGCCTTCCCCTATGATGCCTGCCGAAGAAGGGATCGTCACCTCCTCGATCGAAGCGCAGCCGGAAAAACTATACTGCTTTACCCCGCATCCTTCGGGGATCTCTATTTTGGTTTCGCGCACGCCGTTTATATAGAGGCTTGCCCCGCCGATGAGCGGGTTGGAATTATCATAGACAAAGGTGACGTCGCACCAGGCTTTGAGGTCGGAAATGTTCACCCTGCTCACCCCGCAACCGTAAAACGCCTGCCCGCCGACATTCCTGACGCCCGTCCCGAACGTCACTTCCGAAATTTTACACCCGAAAAATGCCCTCGAAGCGATCGAATGAACGCTGTTCGGAATGGTCAGATTTCCGATCGCGCACCCTTCGAACGCCGCGTATCGGATATCGCGCACGCCCTCGGGAAGGGTTGCTTCGGAAAGGGAGTTGCAGCCTGAAAATGCCTCACGGCTGATGAGCCATGCAGAGGAAGGAATGACGACAGATTTCAGCGAAGTACACCCTTTAAAAGCCCCCTCGCCGATAAACAGCAATCCTTCGGGCAAGGTCATTTTTGTGAGCGAGGCGCAATCTGAAAAGCCCTCTTTGTCCACCATGAGAACGGGCAGATTTTGATAGGTCTTGGGAATGGTCACTTCGCTTTCGCTGCTTTTTTCGGTACTTGTTGCCACGGCGTAACCGGAAAGCGTGCCCTCTTTCAAAAGTTCGGTATATTTCAGTTTGCCTTCTGTAGAACTCTGTCCCCAAGTATATTCACTTTCGGGAAGATAGAAGGAATCGTAATAGGAGTCGTCGAGCGGGTCATCGAGAGGCTCGTCGTCGGGATCGACGGGATCTTCCTCACCGCCTTCGGGCGGCTTGGGACGCTCGGCATTTTCCGGATCGTCGTCGGGAAGTTCGGGGTCCTCTTTCGGCTCCTCCGTCCCGGGGTCGTCCTCGTCGGGATCGGGGTCATCCGACCCCGGGTCCTCGGACGGAGCGACGTAGTTGGGATCGGGACATTCGCAGAGCGTGCAGAATCCGTCTACAAAGTTGTGCATGGCCTCTTTATCTTTTTGACCGTTCATGTCATCGCAGGTCGCGATTCTCCAATGCGTGTTCTCATCATAGAACCAGCCGTCCACATAGGAATGTTCATGCTTGCCGCAGGCGGAAAAACAGCATAAGGAAACCGCTGCAGCCGAGACCGCCAAACATTTTCTGATCTTATGATTCATGTTCGATTTCCTCCTTATGAAGAGATTGATCGCCAAAAACACAGAATATGCGAGTTTTAATATCTCGGCTCTCCTAAAGCCTTTGATATCCCAAACCTTAACCATTCTATCACATTTCCGACCAATAGTCAATAACCGCATGAAAAATAATCCCCCTAACATATTGAATCCACAGAAAAAAGGCATACGATCCGTATGCCTTTTTCATTCTCAATACCGATCCCGCAGCCTCTCGTCGGATCGTTGAGGAACACTTTCTCGTTTGTGCGTTATCCACCGAAAACGCCCAGCCACTGTTTCATGCTCTCGAGTTCACACTCCGCAAGAAGCTTCGCGAGATTTTCGGTCTTGCTCTCGGGGCGATCGCTGTATTTCTCTTTGTCCCGATAATGCTGGATTGCGGCATAATACCGATCCCGCTCCTCATAGCGGATATCTACGGGAAGAAGCCCGAGTAAGATCATCTCATAGGAAAGCAAGAGCCGACCGGTCCTTCCGTTTCCGTCAATAAACGGATGAATATTCTCAAACAGGATATGATGCCCGGAAATCATATGCAAAAGTTTTAACCAATCAAATTCCCCTTCTTTTTTTTCATCGAGGAATTTCTTGAGATCGCTTTGCACGGTTTCCGCATATTTTTGCATTTCGGAAGGAACGTCTTTGGGCGGACAAGGCGTGAAAACGACTCTCGAAAGACTTCCGACATAGTTTTGGATCCGCCGATAACTTCCCGCATCCGGATCGCCCCTCAAGACAAATCCGTGTAATTTTTTGATAAATTCTTCCGTGATCGGCCGATAGTCTTTCACCGCGACATAGAGATGATCGAATGCTTGCTTATAGCCGAGGATATCCTCGCCTTCCCGCAAAGAGTGCGCGCCGGTCACGATCCCCTTTTCGATCAGAATTTTCGTTTCGTCAAAGGTAAACGTATTCCCCTCGATCGCGTTGGAATTGTGACTGGCGCTGATCGAAAATTCACGATTGAAGTAGGCGAGTTCGCTTTTATCAAGCGGACGCAGGGCTTGCATCCTGCGATAGCATATCGCAAGTTCCTGTAAGATCTCGCTATACTTCTGTTGTTCGGCCATAGGCTTTGACATGATACGCTGCTCCTTTTTGATATTTTACATCTTTTGAAATCGAAAGTCAAGTTTATCCGAAGCTCACTTTCATTTTGCTAACTTTCGAAAATTTCTTTTGCAGACCAATAAAGGCATACGATCCGTATGCCTTTTTCGAGTTTGGTTTGATTGAGATCAGCTTTTCAATGTTGCTTGAGATATCTTCCCGTCATTCGCCGAATTGGGTCTTTTGCTGTTTGCGCGTTCTTAAAATTTCGTGCAGCCACCTGATCTTGAATTTGCGGATCGCAATGTCGAGTAGCCCCAACACGAGCGCAAGGATCGCAAAGAGAAGCTGCGGGTCATAGACGATATGCACGTCCGCAAAATAGCTCAAAAGCTTCTCCGCGTCATAGACGAGCTTTTCGGTCGGATCGGCTTCCTCTTCGATTTCGCGGGTCGAGATCGAAAGGAGCAGCCCTCTGCCGTCCGCAAACGAATCGGCGCCCGAATCGTATTCCTTGGAGTAGGAAAAAGCTCGAAAAGCTCGGATCAAGCCGCTCACCTGAGAGTCGGGAATGTCATTGAAACTATTCACACTATTGATATTGAAATTCTCGGGGACTTTCACGACGATAATTTCATAGACGCCCGCAGTCCTGTTCTCGAACGTAAAGCGATTCCCGCTCACGGAGAGATCGCGAAGGTCGAACTTTTCAATGTTCTTTTCGGGTCCCCTCACCATAGCGACGAGCTTTTTATTCGATTCCTCTTGCCCGTCGAATCCGTAAATACTCACCTGAGTTCTGTAATTGTCCTCGAGAATTGCAGCGCTGAAAACATTTTCGGAGACTTCGGCAATTTGCGAGATCAAGTTCGTAACGACATTATGAATGATGGTACTCCCCTCTCCGCTTTCCAAAAACTCCTGCGACCAATAGCCGCTCAGATCGCACAGAAAAGAGCCGACTTTTCCCTCTCCGTACTTCCACTGCGCATAGAGCGGCACATAATCCGCCATAAGCGAAACTTCCACGTCTCCGTAGCCCTTCGCCTCCGTTGTAAAAAAGCCTTTCATCGTGATTCTATCAAGTCCAATTTGGTTGACCCCGTTTACGATCAAGGTATGGTTCATGATCGTCGGGTGGTATTCGCTCGGCACCGCGCCCGAAAGCTCGTCGAATCCGAGATCGTCTTTGAGAAAATCCGAAAACTTATCTACGTCTCCTGCCGTAATGTAGTACGCCTCGCCACCGGCGTTGTGTGCAAAATTCATCATGTCTTGGGTGAGCTGGCTTCCGATGGACATGACAGTAATTGTGATCCCGTATTTTTCATAGTTCTCTTGCATGATAGGATTGTATTGGCTGAAACTATCTCCCGGATTCGAGTCAGACAAAAAGAGAATATGCTTTCTCTCCGCGCCCTGAATGGTGTTAAGCGTCTTGCACGCCAAATCAATGGAAGGCGCGTACCTTGTCCCCTGCCCGCCGCCGTCGGCAATGTGACGGATTGCACTGACAATCTTGGACTTCTGCTTCATGGAGGTCATATCAAGCCCCACACGGTAATTGTCCTCGAGCGACAAAACGCCTACTTGGTCGCGCGGAGAGAGCGCATCGAGCGCGTCGATCGCACCTTTGATCGCGACGTCGAGTGGAGAAAGTCCCATTCCCCCCCGATCCTCGTCCATGGAACCCGAGCGGTCGATGATGATCGCGAGCGCAACGGGAGGCGTATAATCGACGGCATTGACGGGAAGCATCTTTTCAAACGTCGTTCCTGCCATGTCCTCTTTATTATAGGAATGTGCCATGGGAACATCCTCTCCTGCGGGATTCTTCCCCATGACGACGTTTCCGCTGCCGTCTTTCTCTACGCCGCCCACCGTGAAGAGACCCCCGCCGTAGTCGTTCACATAGCTTTCGAGGAGGTCCTCAAAGCCATTCGGCATATCCTTATGGGCAATGTTCACCAAGACGACTTCGTCGTACATCGCAATCGACTCCATATTCTTGGGAAGTTCATTGCTTTCGATATTCACAACCGTGACGCTCAAAAACTCCGCATCAATGGATCCTTTGATTTTCTCGACCAGCTGTTTCGATTCATCTTTATACTTCTCCACGACGAGCATCGAGGTGTATTCTTCGATTTCAAAATAGGAATAATACAAATTATTCTCGGTGAGCGAGTCCCCCTCGCTCTCGATGGTAAATTTAAGATCATGATGTCCCGGGGTTGAAAAGGCGTAGTTGAAATTGATGGTCTGCTCCCCGAGGACGAGGCTCAAATTCTCATGCGCGTCGGACTGCTCGGAATATTCTCCCATGTCCGTAAATTTCAATGACACTTTCCCCTGATAGGTGCTTTTAAGGGTCACCTCAAACGAAACTTCCTCTCCGAGGGAATATTTGCGCTCGGGATAGCTGACGTTCGTGATCCACACGTCGCTCTTGAAAGAGGCGGGATAGAAAGAGGTGTCGATCTGTACGCCGTCCATCGAGATTCGCTTTGCGACGCTCTGCGCGTCGCGGTCGGTTTCAAGTCCGTCCGAAATGAGCAAGATCTTCGCAGTGTCGGGATAGTGGATGATCGCCTCATCCTCGCCCCCGCTTTGATCGAGCGTGGGATCCCAAACATAGGTCAAAGCTCCCGCAATATCCGTCGCAGTGATGTCGGGACTCGGGGCAGAGAGAAATTTTTGATACGCCGATTCGGGACTGTGCTGCCCCATGGGCAGGACGACCTGTTGGTCATAGCCGAACGTCACGATAGACACATTGCTCCGTCCCTCGTTCGCCGTCAGAACGTCGTGCACCAAGCTATTTACCCTGTCCTTATAGTTTGCGCTGCTGTAAGAGGCGTCGACTAAGATGACAAGCTCGTTTTCTTGATTGGGAATGTCATAGGAGAAATTGATCCCCGACAAAATGAGGATACAGAGTGTTGACACAACACAGTGAAGAACAAGAGAGATGACCTTGTTGCGGTTATACCGAAACCGTCTCGGCGAACGGAAAAAGAAGAAGAGAGCGATAAGAAAGGCGGGAATGATGAGAAGCAGCAGCCACCCGCTCACTGAAAAGTTGACTTTGAAATTCGACATACCTCTCCTCCTAAATCCCCTTGAACTGCATACACCACTCGACGGTGAACAGGACAAGCATCGCAATTGCAAAATACAGGAAAAGATCTTCGCCAAGTTCTTCCCACACCTCGACATTGTCGAGTTTTATGTTGAGAGCTTCCACCTCAAAGAGTCCACTTTCCGCAGCCGGAATATGGACGAACGCCTTTCTGACTTCGGCTTCCTTTTCATAGGGAAATTCCGTCGTGAAGGTATAAGTTCCAAGCTCCTCAAGCGTCACCGTCGCAGGAAATTCGGTCAATGTATCCGCTTTCCCGTTCGGGTCTGTCATCGTGACCGTCGTTCCCTTGCAGTTGACGTTCACTTCCTCGTCCGCCTCAAACTCATAATTGTCGAGCGTGAGCGGCATAAAGTATTGAATTAAATTGTAACAAAACTTGGTAAGATTTGTTCCCGCAGACAGGTTAGAAAGATTGAGCGAGAATGGCATGACGACGATGCGCTCGGTTTCCGTTTTCTTTACGAGCATCACGGGGTCGCCGTTGCAGAATAAGATGGGCACAAAACTCTCGTCATAGGAAAGGATCTTGCGATATTCTGTCACTCCCATGGTATGGGGATCGATGTATTGAAGGAGCGGGTGCGCCTCTCCCCCTTCGAAGTATTTGAGACCGTTAAATGTGACGCTGCTGCCGAGTTCCACGCCGTATGCGGAGAGGTCGTTGGGGTCGCTGAAAATAACCACCCCGTCCTTCGGCGCACCGCCGCTTTTTATATCCTGCGGAAGATTATGCTCGAAAATATAGAAGTCGAACCCCTCGTTTTGCACTTCACTCAAGGCATAGGCACGATTAAACTGGATCTCGCGGTCTTTGCTCATGGGGTCGCGCAGATACTGAAAACTTAAATAGTAGAAGATATTCGGCTTCGAGCTATAGTATTGGATTTTTACCTTGTCCTTCACCCCGCCGTAGACCATAAATTCGTTGTCCTCGTCGATGGAATCCTCCAAATCGACAAATCCGATCGACGCCTCGGCATAGGAGGAGAAGTACCAATCCTCCTGCCCGCCGATCTCGGGGTCGGTCATACGGAGGGTTACGGTCTGAATGTCCGAATAGTCCAAATTGTCGGAATTGACGTCAAAGGCGACTTTTTTATAGAGCTTGGGAAAATCGAAGGTCTTGTCCTCTCCGTTTTCCGCGCCCTTGATCTCGATATACAGGTTCTTTTCGAGGGAAACTCTGCCGAACGCCCCCACCTCTACATGGAATACATACTCGCTCTCTTCGATTGCGACCGTGCAGCCCAAAACTGCGATATTCCACTCATTTTGAATGTTGGCAAGATTTCTGACGGTCACGGCAGAACCGAGATTGCCCAGATCCGTTCCCGAATAGACGAAAATTTTTGCCGCAGGATTGATAAAGAGACGCTCCTCGGCAAGATTCAAAGCCCCTTGAATATCCGCCGTGCCATAGGAACATTTTAAGCCATCGAGGGCATGGACTACCTCCGTATATTCCTCTTTCGTGGCGTCGGCGATCGCATATTCCGCCTCTTTTCCCGCGGTAATGATGGAAATTGTCCCGTCGTCGTCTATGAGCCATTCGTCGATATGCGCCTTGACTTCCCGGACCGCCCTTTCAAAACGGGTGTGCGAGGTGGGATCTCCCGCAGTATGGGCAAGCATACTCGCGGACGAGTCGATGATGATGATCTTCTCGGTCTCGTCATTGACGAACCCCTCCGAGAACAGTTTCGGCTGCGCCATTAAAAGCGCAAGAGAGGTAAACGCCAACGCCTGACACACGAATACCAAAATATTCCGTATCGGCTCGATGGGAAGTTTCTTTCTCTTACGCTTTAAAAGCTGCCGCCACAGGACAGTGCTCGATAAAAATTTCTGTTGGTACTTGGGCCGAATGATATAGATCAAGATGAGGACGAGGATCCCCAAAAGACCCAAAAGCCCAAGCGGCATTAACCATTTGATCATAAAAAACCTCGATGTTTCGAAAAAATTCTTCCTGCGGAATAATTTTTTCGAGGAAAAGAGCTTATTTGCATTGAATAAGTAACTCTCGCGATCGTTTCAAACGACAATAAGCCGAAAGGGTTCGGCAAATGGGGTGCCGCTCCGGCAAGGAAACCTTGCCTCGCGCAGTAATTTTAGAGCAAAGGGCACAGTATTACGAAAAGCGTCGCGGGGTTTGGGACACGTCGCAAGTGTCCCAAAATTTTTTTTGGTTACTTTTTTTGTATTCGTAAAAAAAGTAACAACGCTCGTCATGCGAAAATGACAATCAAATGCGATTCCGCCGTAAACAGCACGCCCTAAGAGCTTTAGGAAAGATTTCGTTCGAAACTCTTTACGGTTTCATTCCGTCCAAATATCCGCTGAGCGCGTCTTTAAGATCAGGCGGGAGAGTATCGTCGTTCTCTACGTTCTCTTTCTCGGTTTCATAATCGACCGCGTCGCTGTAATCCGTCTTTCCGTCGATCACAGTATTGTCGTCAAGCTGTCCGCTTGCAGACGCTCCGCCGCCGCCTTGAAGTTCTCCTTCGGGATCGCCCTCGGACTCTCCACCTTGTCCGTCGCCGTTTCCTTCTCCTTGGTTTTCGCCTTGACCGCCTTGTCCGTCACCTTCGCCTTGACTTTCTCCGCCGCCTTCTCCTTCGCCTTGACCTTCGCCGCTGCCTTCTCCTTCGCCCTCTCCTTCGCCTTGACCTTCTCCCTCGCCTTCTCCTTCGCCTTCTCCTGCCGACGAATCAGTCTGATTTTTGAGGAAGATCGCCGTCACGGTCATATTGTCCATGACGTTCCAATCCCAGCGCTCGCTCGTCATGACGCCGTCGCTCCACTCCGCAAAGGAATAGCCCTCGTCCGCTACTGCCACAACGGCAGTCGCATCCTTGCCCTTTTCGATGCGCTGATAGGTTTCGCCCTGCACAGTGCCGCCCTCGGACGCAAGGTAATTGATTTCCACATACTCCGTCTGCTCTTCTTCCGTAGGATCATCGGGGTTATTCGGATCGATAGGACCCACAATTTCATTCCCCGGTTGAAAGACGCCCGCCGCCGAGAGCGTGGATACGGTCGTCATGGAAATACCGAGAACGCATACTGTAATGAGTGCAGCAAGCATGGCGGTGGGTAGCCGAAAACGGAACATAGCGGGATTGACCCGACTCAATTTCTCCTTTGCGTCCTCCCGTTGAAGCTGCGCGATGTTGGAATCCTCATGCTCCATTTCGTACATGGTGACAATACGCTCTTCGAGCCCGAGCTTGTCGATCATTTCCACGACCGATTTTGTCGTAGGCTTGAACCGCATGAAGTACAAAATCGTCCCCGCGGCAATTCCGCCAATGAGTCCCACGCCAAGTGAGAGCAGCAACATCATCGCAACGCCGACATTGACAAAACACAAGATCAACGCCATTACAAAATCAAGCGCAAATCCGAAAAAAACTCCGCAAAGGATGGATTTTCTGAGCGCAAGCTGCTTCGCTTTCTTGGTATACTCTTGGATCAAACGTTCGATCTCCACTGTTTACTCCCCCTGATAGTCATAATTTATTTTCATTTCTTTCGGTTCCCCTCTGATTTCTCCGAGCCAAAGACCGTGGATCTTTATCTTCTTCCAATCCTCTTCGGAGCCTTTATAGAAAATCTCGTTTAAGGAATCGCAATCCTTGAACGTGTACATACCGATCGTTGTAATGTTCTTGCCGAGCACCACTTTGCTCAAAGCTCTGCACCCGTCAAAGACGCCTCTTCCCATATCCTCTAACGAATCGGGCAGAACGATACTTTCAAGAGAGGTACAGTTCAGAAACACTTGATCGGCAAAAGTTTTCATTTGGCTATTACCGAATTTGACATCCGTTAAGTTTTTGCAGCTATCAAACGCATCGAATCCAATGCTTTTGATACTGTCGGAAAATGTGACTTTTTTTAAGGTATGACATCCGATGAACACACAGTTCGAAATATCTTCGAGATCGCTCGGGAAAGTAACTTCCGTTAC
>CANQBW010000034.1 GCA_947589565.1 uncultured Clostridia bacterium
CGCGCTCTCCAAAACGCAGAAATTTGATACCTGGGTCAGGATTTTATCGAGTTCGAGTCTTTGAAGATGACTGTTCATAGCATACTCCTTGTAAGATGTCCCTTCGTCGGCGGTGCGCTTTGAAGGACGCTTTTGTCGAAAATTTTCCCCGCGGGAAGAGGGTTTTCGGATAAGGGGCTACAGTTGTAGACCTCGAAGCGGCAATTCTCTCCGCGATAGCGGCGAAGGGAAAATTTTCTCCCCGCCTCATCCGTGAGGGTGTATGTATCCCGCCTGTCGCAAGTGGCGCAGCTGCGCTCGAAGGGGCAATAACAGAGGTCCATCACTTTGATCGCCCCCGAAGAGAGGACGAACGCCCCCCTTCCCAAGAGAGCGCGTTGCTCTCTTTCACTCAACTCTTTGGAAATTGCATAGAAATCGCAGCGGCTCTGTGCCTCAAAGACCGCATACTTGTTCGTCAAATTCCACCCCGTCCCCGCAAAAAAGGGCATGGAGTGCTCCCTTGCAAGCAGAAGCGCATAGCAGCCGTCCGAATAGATCCCGTCGAAGAGGGAGAGCTTCTCTTCGATTGCGGCAAGGTCCTTTCCCGTAAAATAGGGGGGAAGATAGAGAAAACACAAAAAGTTGCCCTTCGGAATTTTCATCTCGTGATAATCTTTCGGTTTATAGATGAGAATGTCCGCATTTTCGACCCCATCCGAACAAATGACGGCGGTTTTTCGCTCCTCGCCGGCCTCGATTTTGACTTCCGGAGGCACAAAGGAGAGCGCAAAAGGCGATTTCAAGAGAGAATTTTTAAGTCCCGCATAGAAGTTCCTTCGCATTTCATTGAGCGAAGACATGGGGAGAAAAGCGTCCTCGCAGACAATTTCGGAAAATGCCGCCTCAAAGGGGTCCTCCCCCGTCTTAGAGAAGCATTCTTTCAAGATTTCCCGCGACAGGGGCGCATTTTGCGCTCTTTGGGGAATGGGTCCGATAAATTCAAATCCCTCGCAGGTGACCCGTGCGGGTTCACCAGCGCGGAAAAAGAGGGAAAGGATAAGTTTTCTCTTCCTCTCGGGCAGGCGAGAGGAAAGGGAGACGTCCGTCGTGAGACGAACTTCGTCCCCGGGAAGAAGTTTTTCGGAAGAGGAGAGGTAGAATCCGCCCGTCCCGCTTCTCAAAAAGCTCGCGCCGCCGACCTCTCTCCCTTTGCGCAGAATTTTGAACCCATCCCCCACTTTTGCGGGATAATCGCTTTGGAGAAACATGCGATTTCCCAAAATTCCGACCTTCTCTCCGATGTGTCCCTGCACATTTCGCGAGAGAAAATGCTTCTCCCCAAAGGCAAGCCCTTGGGTATAATCCCCACGGTTGTAGGCACGCTTTAAGTCGGAAAAGGCGGCTTCTTTTTCCCCGCCTTCGAGCAAAGTGCGGTAGTAGCCTACGGCGGAGGCGACATATTCGCTCCTTCGCATTCTCCCCTCGATCTTGAAGGAAGTAACTCCCGCCCTTTGAAGCTCTGCGATCTTTTCTCCCACACACAGATCGGCAGGAGAGAGCGCGTAAGCGTACTCTTCGAAGCCCGCTCGGTCGATGGAATACTGTTTTCGGCAGGGCTGTTTGCACCTGCCGCGGTTGCCGCTGTTGTTCCCCGCAAAGGAGGAAAAGTAGCACTGACCCGAAAATCCCGAACAGAGGGCGCCCTGCACAAAGACCTCTGTCTCGATGATCTTGGAAATTTTTTCGATATCCTCAAGCGCCGTCTCCCGCGCGAGTACGACGCGCGAAAAACCGCACTCTTTTGCAAGTTTTGCGCCGTATTCGTTACAGCAGCCCGCCTGTGTACTCAAATGCAGGGTGAGCTCGGGACAGCCTTTTTTGAGAATCTTCCCCAAAAAGAGGTCTTGCATGATGATCGCGTCCGCCCCGCACTCCGCGCTTTTTAAGGCATGGCGGAAAAACTCTTCCGTCTCGCTGTCCTTGACGAGGGTATTCAGGCAGACGTACAGCTTTTTGCCGAGGAGATGCGCAAAGTCCGCCGTACGTTTGAGGGCGTCAAAGTCGAAATTTTCGGCACTGCTCCGCGCAGAAAAGCTTTTCAGCCCCAAATAGACCGCGTCCGCGCCCGCAAGATATGCCCGCTTTGCGGTTGCTTCATCCCCCGCGGGAGCCAAAATTTCCGTCATACTTTCTCCATCGCGAGGGAGAGCGCCTCGGCTACGCCGTCCTCCTCGTTGGAACGGACGACGGTCGCGATCCTTTTGAGCTCTTCCACGGCGTTTTCGACGGCGAATCTTCCCCCCGCCGCCTCGACCATCGAAAGATCGTTCCGCTGGTCTCCGATCGCGGCAACTTTTTCAAGGGGAATTTGATAATACCCGGCAAGATACTTCAAGGCGTTCCCCTTCTGCGCTTTTTGAGAGAGAATTTCGACCATGTATTCGGAGGAACTCGTCACATGATACTTTTCCCCCAAGATAGGATAAAGTTCTTCGTAAAGTCTTTCCTTCTCGGGCGGCTCGGCAATGATACAAATTTTCGGAACGAGCAGCTGTTCCCGTTCCACCTTTTCGGAGAGGGGCTCCTCCTCGACGATCCCCTTCACCCCGCACTTGTGCTCGTAGTAGCGCAAAAAGCCGTCCTCTTGGTTGCTGTAGAGCACTTCATTGGAATAAATTTGCACATGAAGTCCCTTCTTCTTTTCGAGAAGGCGTAAAATTTCCGCGCACTCTGCGGGGGGAAGATCGTTTTCGAAAAGTTTCTCCCCCGTGTCCGTGCGTGCGACCACAGCGCCCTGATAGCCCGCGACGAGGGTATCGGAAAGTCCCATCTCCAAGAGCCTCGGACGGATGGAGGCGATCATTCTGCCCGTGACAACGGTAAAGATGCCGCCCTCTTTGCGGTAGGCGTGGATCGCTTCGACGTTTTTTTCGGAGATCGTGCCGTCCTCGCGGACGAGCGTGCGGTCAAAGTCGCTTAAAAAAAGTGTGTACTTCATAGTTCCTCGAAATGTTTTTTGATCCTTGCGGCGAGCTCGGGGCCAATGCCCTCCGTCTTTTCAAGCTCCTCTTGGGAAGCATTCAAAATTTTGTCGATGGTCGTGAACTGCTTCATGAGCGCCTTTCTCTTCTGCTCGCCCACCCCCTCGATCTCGCTTAAAACAGAGGATAGATTTCTCTTCGAGTGGAGACTTCGGAAGTAGGTGATGGCGAAACGGTGCGCCTCGTCTCGGATGCGCTGCATCGTCTGAAGGGCATAGTCCCGCTTGGAGAGCTTGACGCTCTCGGGGCTTAGAAGCGTGAAAATTTCCTCCTCTTGCTTTGCAAGAGAGACGAGGTCGATGTCCGTGATCTGAAGCTCGTCGAAAATTTCCTTCACCGAGCTCAATTGTCCCTTGCCGCCGTCGATGACGATGAGTTGGGGCTTGGGAAAGCGTTCCTCTTCGTCGGTGCCGAGTTTTTGGAGTCTTCGGCGCAGCACCTCTTGCAGAGAGGCGAAGTCGTTCGCCCCCTCGACCGTCTTGATGCGAAATCTGCGGTATGCCTGCCGATCCGCCTCGCCGTCGGTGAAGACGACCATGCTGCCGACCTTGTCCACACCCGAAATGTTGGAAATATCGTAGCACTCCATGCGCTTGGGGTATTTGGAAAGGTGCAAGAGCTCCTGAAGCCGCTTGCAGGCGTTGACCGTGCGGTCGTTCTTGTGTTCGATCGAAAGAATGGACTTTTCGAGATGTTCCTTGGCGTTCCCCTCTGCCATATTAAGAAGCTCCCGCTTGACGCCGAATTTCGGATGGACGATCTGCAAATTCCGCCCCGATTTTTGCGCCGCATACTCCTTTAAAAGAGTCTCGTCGAACACCTCGTCGGTGATGATCTCATGCGGCAGCTCGTGATTTGTATAGTATTGAATGAGAAAGGAGAGAAAGCTCTCTGCCCGCTCGTCGGCTCCCTCTTCGAGGGAGAAATTTCTGCCCCCCTGCATGATCCCCTTGCGGGTGATGAGCACGCTGATCGCGGCGTACAGCCCGTTGCTCTCGATCGCCCAAACGTCCGCGTCCACGTCCCGCGGCATGGCGGTGATCCGCTTGAGTTGAAGTTTTTTGAGCATCTCGATCTTGTTGCGGTAGTCGAGTGCGAGTTCGAACTCCTCCCGCTCCGCGAAGAAGTTCATCTTTTGCTCGAGGACGGCCTGCGCCTCCTCGTAGTTTCCCGAAAGGAAGGAGCAGACCTTTTCGACCCGCTCATGATATTCCTCCTCCGAAACGAGCCCCGCGCAGGGGGCGAGGCAGCGGTTTAAATCATGATCGAGACAGGCTTTTTTGGGCGTCTTCGTGACGGAAACCGTACAAAGACGAACTTGATAGACTTTTGCGGCGATGTCGAGAATCTCTTTGCAGGAAATGCCGCCCATGAAGGGGCCGAAGTATCTTCCGTCCTTTTTCACGCGGCGGGTGATCGAAATATGCGGAAAAGCCTCCCGCGTGTGGACTTTGATGTAGGGGTAGGTCTTGTCGTCCTTGAGGAGGATGTTGTATTTCGGCTTATATTTTTTGATGAAATTGTTTTCGAGGGCGAGCGCGTCCACCTCCGTGGGTGCGACGACATAGGAAAAGTCGGCGATACAGTCCACCATCGCCTGCACCTTGGAGGGCTTTTCCGAGGAGTGGAAGTATTGCCTGACGCGGTTTTTGAGGACGCGTGCCTTGCCGACGTAGATGATCGTGCCGTCCTTGTCGAGCATGAGATAGACGCCGGGGCAATCCGGCAGCAGCTTGAGTTTTTCCCGTATGACGCTCTCGCTCATACTACTATTATACACGCCTTTCCGCGATTTTTCAAGCAAAGAGCATTAAAAATCGGTTTTTTATGATTCGGAACGCCCCGTCGCTTGCTTAGGGGATTTCTCGACTGCGCTCGAAATGACATGTCTAAAAAAGCCCTTTGTTCTTTTTACTGCGCGAGGCAAGGTTCCCTTGCCGGAGCGGCACCCCATTTGCCGAACCCCTTCGGCTTATTGTCGTTTGAAACGAACGAGAGGACCAAGATGTGGGAACTCGAGAGCTCATTTCCTCGACAAAAATATTGCGTAGCAAGATTTTTGCCGAAACCTCTCAATACCCCAAAAACTCCACCCCTTTGAGGAGAATGTCGTTGACGACGTCGCTCATCACGGAGTAGAAGATGATCTTTCCGTGGCGGTCCATGCGGACCATGCCCGCGTCCTTCAAAAAGCGGAGCTGATGGGAGACCGTCGTCTGGTTGATGTCGAGCACGCGCGAAATGTCCGTCACGCACATCTCGGAGATGGCGAGCGCGGACAAAATTCTCAGTCTCGTCGAATCCGAAAATACCGAAAAAAAGCGCACGAGCGATTGCAAAATCTCCCCGTCGGGGACATAGCCCTCAACGAGGCTCTGCGTGCGCTTATCAAGGAGCAAAGTTTCTGTCATAAATAGATACCTCTTTCTTTTTTTGAAAGGAAGGAGTCGCCCCCTTCATCTTATGACAGTATAACAGATGTTCACATCTGCAAATTTGCCCTTTTCGGTCGAAAAATCAGTCTATTTGGATTATTTCACAGCCGTGACGGAGTAGCCAGCGTCGGCGACTGCCTTTTTCAAAGCTTCCTCGGAGACTTCGTCCGAGCAGGTGACCTCCGCAGAGCCGCGCTTTCCCTTGAGCTTGACGTCCGCTTTTTCGACGCCGGGAACGCCCTTTAAAGCTTCCGTGACGTGTGCGACGCAGTGATTGCACATCATGCCTTCGATCGTAAGTGTCTTTTTCATACCGTTATCTCCTTTTTCCGTTTCCGGATTTGTTTTTTTGACTGAAAATCTCGTGAGCCGCAGGGCGTTTGTGACGACGAAGAGGGAACTTAAGCTCATCGCCGCGGCGGCGATCATCGGATTGAGGGTAAATCCCGCCCAGGCAAAGACGCCCGCCGCGACGGGAATCCCGATGACATTGTAGAAGAACGCCCAGAACAGATTCTGACGAATGATTCTCATCGTCTTTTTGGAGAGGGAGATCGCACGCGGCAGCGCGGAGAGGTCCCCGCTGATGAGGACGGCGTCCGCACTCTCGATCGCAACGTCCGTGCCGTTCCCCATGGCGATCCCCACGTCCGCTTCCTTGAGGGCGGGCGCGTCGTTGATCCCGTCGCCGACCATGGCGACATAGCGGTTTGCCCGCCTTGCCTCCCGCGAGGTTTTCTTTGCGGTCTCGTTCTCCTCTCTTCTCTCCTTGACATAGCGCAGCTTATCCTCGGGAAGAAGTTCCGCCAGGAGACAATAATCATAGGGCGGGAAGCCCGCCTCTCTTGCGATATAGCTTGCGACCGCCCGATTGTCCCCCGTCAGCATGACGGGAAGGCATCCTAACGCCTCAAGCGCGGAGATCGCCGCCCTGCTCCCCTCTTTGAGAGTATCCGCGAGCGCGAAGAGCGCCAAAACTTGTCTCTCGTCCGAAAGAAAGAGAACGGTCTTGCCCTCTCTGCTCAAATTCTCAAAAGTTGAGAACTTCTCTTCGAATTTGATTCCGTGTGCCTGCATCATGCGCTCGTTGCCGAGAAGATAGGTCTTGCCCGCAACGGTGCCTTTTGCGCCCTGTCCCGTGAGATACTCGACGTTTTCCGCCTCGTAGCCCTCCTTGCAGAAGTCGACAATGCACTGCGAGAGCGGATGGTTGAGCTTGTTTTCGAGCGCATATGCGATTTTACGCGCCTCTTCGTCGCCGTCGAAGGAGACGACTTTGGGTCTTCCCTCGGTGATCGTCGCCGTCTTGTCGAGAAGAACGTCATGAACGGTCGCCATCTTTTGAAGAGCCTCCGCATTCTTATATAAAATTCCGATCGCCGCGCCCCGCCCCGTCGCCGCCATGACCGCAACGGGCGTTGCAAGTCCCAGCGCACAGGGACA
Source organism: uncultured Clostridia bacterium (assembly GCA_947589565.1). Taxonomy (GTDB): domain Bacteria; phylum Bacillota; class Clostridia; order Christensenellales; family Borkfalkiaceae; genus Gallimonas. The sequence goes on from CANQBW010000034.1 coordinate 6,902, forward strand.
GGAGATGACGAGCACGCTCACGCCGAAGTTGACCGCTCTGCCGACGTCCCTTGTCGCGATCATCCAGATCGCAAAGGTCACAAGCGCGATCCCGACGACCGCGGGCACGAACCATGCCGCGATTCTGTCCGCAAGCTTCTGAATGGGCGCCTTGCTCGCGCCCGCCTCCTTCACCATGCGGATGATGCCCGAGAGCATCGTGTCCTCGCCGACCTTCTCCGCCCTGATTTTCAAAAATCCGCTTTTCAACAGGGAGGCGCTGATCGCCCTTCCCCCTTCGGCAAGTTCGACGGGAAGACTCTCCCCCGTGATCGCCGCCTGATCGACAAAGGCGTGCCCTTCAAGGACAATTCCGTCCACGGCGATCGATTCCCCCTGCCGCACGAGAACGGTATCCCCCTCTTTGACCTCGGAGAGCGGGATCTTTTGTTCCTCTCCCTCCCGCTCAACGGAGACGGTGTCGGGCGCAAGGGACATGAGTTTTTCGATCTCCCTTCCCGTGCGCTTTTTCGACCTGTCCTCCAGCCATTTGCCGAGGCAGACGAGCGCACAGATCATCGCCGCCGACTCGAAGTAGAGGTGCGACGTGGGGTCCATGCTCCCGCAGACAATACTATAGATATAGGAGACAAGAGAGCCCACCGTGATCAAAGTGTCCATATTGGGGACAAGTTTGAAGGCGGCGCGGAACCCGCTCGTAAAAAATTTGTAGTTGACGGCGAGAATGACCGTTGAGATCGCAAGCTGGGCGGCAAAATTCCCCCATCCGTGCGGAACAGGCAGGTGCAGCATGTGTCCCATCGAAAAATACATGAGCGGGACGAGCAGCACGATGGAGATCAGAAACCGCAGAAAGAGCGAATCGACGCTTTTTTTCTTTTGGGGAGCCTTGCCGTAATCATAAGCTCCGTAGCCGAGCGAAAAGACGGCGCTTTTGATCTTCTCTTCCTTCAGAATATTCTCGTCGAACTCGACTTCCATGCTCTCCCCCATGAGTGAGACGGCGCAAAAAGTCACGCCGTCCAACTTTTTGACGGTGCGTTCGATGCCCGAAGCGCAGGCGGCGCAGGTCATTCCCGTGACGGAAAATCTCTTTTTCATATTAAAAGTTTGCCTCTTTTTTCTCAAAGAAACCGTCCGAGGAGACGAATGAGTTCGTCGACCGTCTCGTCATGCCCCTCTTTGAGGTCGTGCACGACGCAGTGACGGATATGATCCTCGAGCACGGAGCCCGAGAGACTTCTCACCGAACTCTCGATCGAGGAGAGCTGAATTAAAATGTCGTTGCAATAGCGGTCGTTTTCGATCATCTTTTTGATGCCGTTGAGCTGTCCCACAATGCGGTTGATCCGCGCATACAAAATACGCTTCTGCGTATCGTCCCGCACTCTCTTTTTCTCTTCCATGATTTTCTCCTTATATACCCCTATGGGTATCTAAATTATATACCCTGCGGGGTATCTTGTCAAGTGTTTGAAGCAAAAAAATACCGTCCCGATTTTTCGGAACGGTATTTTTTGTGTGATTTTATTAAGGTGCGGCTTTAAAGCCTGCGCCTTTTTAGTTCTTTGCCGCTTCTTTCTGAGCAACGACTTCCTTGCCGTTGTAGAAGCCGCAGTTCTTGCAAACTCTGTGCGGAACCTTCATCTCGTGGCAATGAGGGCACTCGACGAGCGTCGGCATTGCCGCCTTGTAATTTGCGAAACGCTTATTTGTTCTGCTCTTTGATTGTTTCCCCTTGGGAACTGCCATAACTTAATACCTCTCTTCTTTTCAATCTATTTGTAGTCGGGAGTGTTGCAGGTCTCGCTGCAATACAGCCCATTGGGAATGCTGAACATCACCGCGTCGCGCAAAAATTCCCTCAGATCAATGGTTCCGACGTAAGAATAGCTCTCATCCTCTTTTCTTCGGGAGGCGGGGACAAAGGTTCCTTCCGCCTCTCCTTCCACCGTGGAAGAGGTCTCCTTGAGGCACCGCGAGCAGAGCCCTTTGAGACAATAGATGACCTTTCCCCGAATGAGGACGGTGTTGTCCTCTGCGATCTTACCATGGAGCTCTGCCTTGACGGGCGGGACGAGTTCCACATAGGGGATCTCGACAAGCCCCTCTTCGGGTTCGAACTCGAAATCGAGGTCGAAGTCATACTTTTTTTCCGCGATGAGCCTGCGGATATCCAATGTCGGTATCATTGACCTTAGAAGTATAGACGATTTCCGTCGGTTTGTCAATTCATTTTCGCAGCTTTCGCAAAAATTTTCTTAAAAATCAGAGCAAGGCCGCAGTTTCACGCGCAATGACGAGTTCCTCATTGGTCGGGATCACGAGAATGCGCACTTTGGAATCATCTGCCGAGATTTCGTGAATGCTGCCGTCGTTTTTGAAGCTGTTCTTCTTTGGATCGAGCTTGATCCCGAGCCCGTCGAGGTCTTTGAGGATCGCAGCTCTCACGCCGACGTCGTTCTCCCCCACGCCCGCCGTGAAGACGATGCAATCGAGCCCGCCGAGGGCCGCCATGTAGGCGCCGATATACTTCTTGCAGGAGTATTCGAACATCTCAAGTGCGAGACGCGCCCTGTCGTTCCCCTCATCGCGGGCAGCGGCAAGATCGCGGAAGTCGGACGAGACGCCCGAAATTCCGAGCATACCGCACTTCTTATTGAGGTAGGTGTTCCCCTCGGCCATGTCCATGCCCTTCTTGCGGCAGAGAAATTCGACCGCCGCGCAGTCGATGTCGCCGCTGCGCGTTCCCATGGGCACGCCCGCGAGGGGGGTGAATCCCATGGACGTATCAATGCACTTTCCGCCCTTGACTGCGGAGATCGAGGAACCGTTGCCGAGGTGGCAGGTGATGATCTTGAGCTCTTCGGGCTTCTTTTTGAGGTATTTTGCCGCCTCTCCCGAGACAAATTTGTGAGAAGTGCCGTGGAATCCGTAGCGGCGCACCTTGTACTTCTTGTAGTCGTCGTAGTCGATCGCGTACATATACGCATAGTCGGGCATCGTCGCATGGAAGGAAGTGTCGAAGACCATCGCCATCTTCTTATTCGGCATGATCGCACGGCAGGCGTTGATCCCGAGGATCGCCGCGGGATTGTGAAGGGGTGCAAGCTCGGAGAGCTTTTCGAGCTCCTTCATGTTTTCGTCGGTGATGAGGGTCGTCTTGGTGAAGGTCTCCCCCGAAGCGACGACGCGGTGACCGACGGCGTCGATCTCGTCCATCGACTTGATGACGCCCGCCTTCTTGTCGACGAGCTGCTGCAGCACGAGGGTGATCGCCTCCGTGTGATTGGGAAGTTCCTTTTCGATGACGAAGGTCTCCCCGTTTGCCTTGTGGGTGAGTTTTCCGCCTTGAATGCCGATGCGCTCGCAGCCGCCCTTTGCAAGGACTTTCTCAGTCTCCATGTCGATGAGCTGATACTTGAGCGAGGAGCTGCCCGCGTTGATGACCAAAATTTTCATGAAAGTTTCCCCCTTTCCTTACTTTGCCTGAAGGGCGGTGACCGCGACGGCACAGACGACGTCGCTTGCCTTGCAGCCGCGCGACAGGTCGTTCATGGGCTTTGCAAAGCCCTGCGTGATGGGGCCGATCGCCTGGAATCCGCCGAGGCGCTCTGCGATCTTGTAGCCGATGTTGCCCGCCTGAAGGTCGGGGAAGATGAACACGTTCGCATGTCCCGCAACTTCGCTTCCCGGCGCCTTCTTCTCGCCGACGGAGGGCACGATCGCAGCGTCGAACTGAAGTTCGCCGTCGATTTTAAGCTCGGGCGCCTTCTCTTTTGCGATGCGGACTGCCTCCTGGACTGCCGTGACGTTGTCGTGCTTTGCGCTGCCCTTCGAGGAGAAGGAGAGCATGGCGACCTTGGGATCGAGTCCCGCGATCTCTTTTGCGCTCTTCGCGGTCGCGATGGCGCACTCCGCAAGTCCCTCGGGGGTATAGGTGGGATTGAGGCCGCAATCGGCGAAGAAGATCTTGCCGTCGGGCACATATTGGTTGCCGGTCGGAGGGGCGACCATGAGCATGAAGCTCGAAACGGCGGAGACGCCGGGAGCCGTCTTGATGATCTGAAGTCCTGGACGAAGGGTGTTCGCCGTCGAATGGCAGGCACCCGAGACAAGGCCGTCCACATCGCCCGCCTTGAGCATGAGAGCTCCAAAGAAGGTGGACTCCTTCGCCTGCTCTCTCGCCTGCTCCTCGGTCATGCCCTTGTTCTTTCTCAGCTCATAGAGAAGGTTGGCATATTCCTCGAGTTTGGGCGAGGTCTCGGGATCGATGATCTCGATGAGGCTCAAATCGACCTTGGGATTGTTCTTTTTGATCTCTTCCTCTTTCCCGAGAAGGACGATGCGTGCGATCCTATCCTGCACGCAGATGGACGCCGCCTCGACGACGCGGGGATCCTCTCCCTCGCAGAGGACGATCTTCTTGTTGAGCTCTCTCGCTCTCTTCTTGATGTCTTCGACGATGGTGCCGCTCTCGACGACCTTTCTGCCGAAGCCCTTCAAACTGTCCACAAATCCTGCCATAAAAATATCTCCGTAAACGCTTTATTTTTTCGTGATATTCCTGTATAATCGGAATATCGAGAACCATTATATACCATTTTTCGAAAATTGTAAAGGAACGAGAGGGCAAAAAGTGAAATTTTGTGCGGTAATTTGCGAATACAATCCCTTTCACAACGGGCACAAGTACCAGCTGGAGCAAATCAAGCGGGAAAGCGGGTGCGATAAAATTCTCTGTCTCATGAGCGGGAGCTTCACCCAGCGGGGAGAGATTGCAATTCTCGATAAGTTCACGCGGGCGAGGCACGCCGTTCAAAACGGCGCGGACATCGTGCTCGAACTTCCCGCGGCGTTTGCAGTCGCCCCTGCGGAAGTTTTCGCCTCGGGAGCGGTCGCGCTGCTCTCGTCGATCCCCGCCGTCGAAAAGCTCGCCTTCGGCTGTGAGAGCGGAAAAAAAGAGGATTTCCTCCGCGCCGCCGCCCCGACAGAGGACGAAACGTTCCGAAATCTTCTCAAAAAGAAGCTGAAAGAGGGCGAATCCTACGTCAAAGCGCGTTCGGAGACGGTCATAAAGCTGCACCCCGAACTTGACAAGTCCCTCTTCCTCTCCCCCAACAACATTTTGGGGCTCGAATACTGCCGTGCGATTTTCTCCCGTAACAGCAAAATAGAACCCCTTCCCATTCTCCGCAAGGGGGGAGGATATGCGGACAGAGAACTCCACGAGAACTTCTCCTCCGCTTCGGCAATTCGGGCGGCGATCGGCTCTCCTTCTCATCATCTTATCAAGAAAAATGTTCCCGAGGACGTCTTTCAAGACCTCTCCCTCGTCCGTCCCAATCAGGCTAAAACTGCCATTCTGTGCGCTCTTCTCAGCGCGGGAAGGGAGAAGATCGCAAAGACCACAGACTGCTCGGAGGGGCTTGAGAACAAACTCTTCGATTTGGCTCAAAAAGAGACGGACTATGACAAGCTCCTCGAAGAAGCCGTCAGTAAGCGATACACCCTCTCGCGGATCAAGCGCATTCTCATGCAGAATTTTTTGGGAATTTACCGTGGCGACGTCAAACGGTTCCTCTTCTCCCCTCTCTATCTCAAAGTCCTCGCCCTGAAAAAAGAGGGGCGCAGAGAACTTCTCTCCGCGCTCGGAGAGGCGAGTTTTCCCTTGGTTGCAAGAAAGAGCGACTTCGAAAAACTCTCTTCCGAGGCTGCGGAGTGCTTTCAGATCGATCTGCGGGCAAATGGGCTATTTAATATTTTGAATAATCGTTTTATAAATCCCTTTGAAACGGTAATTTTATAAATTTTCTCTGAATTTTAATACAGTTTTCACGAAAGAATCACTTTCATGGTGTATTGTATCATTGCAAAGGGGAGAAATCCCCCAACAAAAAGACCATACTCCACATTTTTTTCATATTCTCTCACAATGGCGCCTTCTCATCTGAGAAGGTGCTATTGTGTTATTTCATTTCCGAAAGCCTTGCAAAAATGCTCTCCGCGACGCGAATGCCGTCCCCCGCCGCGGAGGAAATCCCCCCCGCATATCCGCAGCCCTCGCCGCAGGGGTAGATCCCCTCTTTGCCGACAGCCTGCAGGTCCTCTCCCCGCAGCACGCGAAGAGGCGAGCTTGTCCGCGACTCGACGCCCGTCAAAAGGGCATCTTGGGCAGAGAAGCCCTTGAGCCTTCTTTCAAGATCGGGCACTGCCGCGCGGAGCGCGTCGCAAAGGGCAGCGGGAAGGTAGGAGTCGACGGGGGCAAAGCCCGTCCCCCTTCCGTAGCTCGGCAGAACTTCTCCGAAGAAGCTGCTGTTTTTCCGTTCGAGAAAGTCCCCCATCCGCTGGACGGGCGCACGGAAATCTCCGCCGCCCGCAAGATAGGCAGCCTCCTCCAGGTTCCGCTGAAAGGAGATCCCCGCAAGCGGATGTTCGCTTGAAAAGTCCTCTCTTTTCACCTGCGCGATGAGCGCGGAGTTGGCGTTTCTCTCATTGCGCAAAAAATTGCTCATGCCGTTGGTGACCACCCTCCCCTCTTCGGAGGCGGAGGGAATGACGATCCCCCCGGGGCACATGCAGAAGGTGAAGACAGCGCGGTCGGACGCATGAGAGGCGAGCTTGTAGTCCGCAGGGGGAAGAAGGGGCGCAAGGTCGCCGTACTGGGCGAAGTTGATCTTCTCCTGCAAGTGTTCGACGCGAACGCCGACGGCGAACTCCTTCTGCTCCATCAAAAAACCTCTTTCGCAGAGCATTTCGAAGGTGTCCCTCGCGCTGTGGCCGACGGCGAGGACGAGCATTTCAGCGTCCTCTTTTTTCCCGTTGACCGCGATCGCGTGGAGTTTTCCATCTCTCAGAAAGACGTCGGTAAGGCAGGAAGAGAAGCGGAACTCGACCCCGTTCTCGAGAAGGTAGGCACGGAGATTTTTCAAAAAGATTTTTAAATTGTCGCTGCCGACATGCGGCTTGGAGAGGTAAGAAACTTCCTTGGGCGCACCGAATCTCACAAAGGTCTCCAAGATCTCCTTTTGATGGGGACCGTTGGTCTGCGTGTTGAGTTTTCCGTCCGAGAACGCGCCCGCGCCCCCTTCGCCGAACTGTACGTTGGAAGAGGGATCGAGCCGACCCGTCTTGATAAAATCGAGGATATCACGCTCGCGCTCCTCGACGCGCTTTCCGCGCTCCAAAATGACGGGACGAATGCCGTGTTCGACGAGCCGCAGGGCGCAAAAGAGCCCCGCAGGCCCCGCGCCTGCGATGTAAATTCGCGGAATGGGTCGGAATATTTGCGGCAAAACTTCTTTTTTTCTCGGAATTTGCTTTGCGGCGCACTCCACCGAGTACACCCAACGGATGTCCCCCTTGTCGCGTGCGTCGAGGGATTTTTTCAGGATTTCGAAGTGATTACAGGGCGCGTGCAGTTTTCGGGAGCAGATGTTTTTCAGCTTCTCCTCGCTCTCCCCGGGACGCAGCGTGAGCTTTAAGATCATGTGAGCATTCCCTCTGCCGCAGCGCGGGCGGAGGCGAACGCCCACTGCAGATTGTATCCCCCGCACTCGCCGTCCACGTTCAAAATTTCCCCCGCAAAGTAAAGTCCTCTTCTTTTGAGACTCATCAGATTTTCATCGGTCTCCGAAAGGGGGATCCCCCCTCTCGTCGCCTGCGCATAGGCGAATCCGAGCGTCCCCGTGACGGTGAGCGGATAATGTTTGATGAGGCGGAGCAGCGTCTGCGGATTTCCCTCTCCCATGCGGGCGAGCGCCCGTGCGAGCCCATTGTTGACGACGCATAAAAGCCGCTCGATCCTTCCGTCGCCGAGGACGGGGAGCAATCTCTCCTCGGAGACTGCGGGCAGAAAGTCGAGTTCGAGAGCATCTCCTGTCTCCGCATAGGAGGAGATGAAAAAGCTCGCGTCCCCCGAAATGCCGCTCTCCGTAAAGAGAATGTCCCCTCTCCGCTCGACGATAAGTTTCGCCCCGCGCAGAACGCGGATGTTCCCGTCCACGCGGATGCCCCTCAACCCTCTTACCGCGTCGGGGTCACATTTGATTTGCACGAGCACCGGCTTTAAGGGGGTCACGGTGTGTCCGAATTTTTCGGCAAGCGCATAACTCTGCCCGTCGGTGCCGTAGTTGGGCGCGGCTTTCCCGCCTGCCGCCAAAAGAACGGCGTCCGCATGAAGGCTCCCGCGCTCCCATTCGACGGAAAAGTCCCCCGAAAAATCGATTTTATCGACTTTTGCGCCGTAGATCACCCGCACCTCCTCTCGTGCGAGCCGCGTGCGCAAAAGATCGGTGAGGGCGGACGCCTGTCTTCCCGCGGGATACACCCTCCCACGCTCGTCGGGAAGATAGATCCCGCCCATGCGCTCGAAGAAGGAGATCGTCTCCTCCGCGCCGTATTTTTGCAGAATGCGTCCCACCTTTTCGAGATCGTCCGAAAAGTAGTGCTCCTTCCCCATGTGCAGGTTGGTGATGTTCCCCTGCCCGTTTCCGCTCGCGGAGAGCTTTCTTCCCACCCGTTCCCCGCGCTCGAGGACGGTGACCTCTCCCTTTTGACTCAACAGGACGGCTGCGGCAAGTCCCGCCGCTCCGCCGCCGATCACAACAAAACGTTTCATATTTCTATCATATCGCGAATAAATCTTTTTGTCAACCGTTGACAAATTTTTCCTTTTATGTTATGATACCACCAAGGAGAATACAGATGCTGGAATATCTGAAAAGTCATGTTGCGCTGCTCGTCATCATGATCCTCATCGTTTTGATGATCGCAGCGCTCGTCGTATGGCTGCTCATTCTTTTATATCGAAAGAAGAAACAGCCGCAGGAAGATGTGCCCATGGAAGCCGAGACGCCGCCCTCGGAAGAGCAGAAGACAACAGTTTCCGCCGAACAAGCGGTCACACAGGGATCTTCCGCAGAAGCGGAGGAAAAGGAACAGGAACTCATCTCAAAGCAGGAGGAAGACGATATGAAAAAGAAAGAACCCGAAAAGAAACCTCAACCTCAGAAGACCCCTCAAAAGGCGGCTGCAACGGAAAAAGCAGCTCCCGCAAAGGCCGCTCCCCCGGCAAAAACTGCGGCAAAGGCAGCAAAGCCCGCTCCCGCCAAGCCGAGCGCCGCGGGAAAGTGGGTCCTCTATGAGGAGGACAGGGGCGGATTCGGCTTCAAGCTCCTCGCCTCCAACGGAGAAGTGATGCTCAGAAGCAGTTCCCCCTACGCAAGTATGCAGAGCGCGAAGGCGGGGATCAAGACCTATCAGGACAACATCGCCGCCGACAGACTGGAAGTCGTCGAGACCAAGAAGGGAAACTTCTTCGTGCAGATCAACAACGCAAGCAAACGGATGCTCGCAACAAGCGCAGATTATCCGACCCGCTCGAGCTGTGAGAGCGCCCTCGCCTCCATCAAACGCTGGGCGCAGAGCACCGCGATCGTCACCGAAAACGACGAGGAAAAATAAGAAAACCGACCTTTTCGGCGCAGGAGATCTCTCTCCCGCGCCTTTTTTGTATGTTATATTAGTAGCTATCGACGAAACGTTCACCACTCGTCTATCGACCGAGGGGATCCATTCGACTCCGTGGCTAAAGCCACTCCGCTCAGGATGACAGGAAGACGAGCAAATAAAAAGCGTGTCATTCTGAGCCATCCTCTCTGTCATTCCGAGCGTAGTCGAGCAATCCCCCCGGTCGTTGCAGAAGTGTTCCCAATTCGACAAAAACAGCACTAAAAAACTTGAGTAAAAAATTTTTAAAAACCCTCTTGACAAGGCCAAAAAAAGATGATAAAATCCATTCGAAATTTTTTGCGAAAGGAGAAGAAAAATGAGGAAAATCATCATGATGCTGCTCGTTTTGGCGATGACCGTCTGCGGCGCAGTCGGCATTGCGGCGTGCGGCAAGGAGCCCGAACCCGAACAAAATCAGGGCCAGGTCGAGCAGAATAAGGATAAGGAAAAAGAAGAGCCAAAGCCCAACCAAAATCAGGGCGAAAATAACAAGGACGACGAGGAAAAAGAGGACGAAAAGGGCGAGACGGGGAGCGAAAATCCCACAAAACCCGGAGAAAAGGATCCTCCCGTGACTCCCGAACCTCAGAAGCCGAATCCCGAGGAACCCAAGGACGAGGAGCAGAAAGAAGAGGATAAGGAAGAGGATAAAAAGGACGAAGAGGAGAAGAACGATGGCAAGGAAGAGGAGCCCCCTCAGGGCAACGAACCCGAAGTGAGCGACCCCGATCCCGAAAAACCTACCCCCTCCGACCCCGAGAAAAAGGAACCCGAGAAAGACAAAAATCCCGAAGAGAAAACCGAGCCCGAAGAACCCAAAGATGAATGTGAGCACAGTTGGACCTATACGGTGATCGGTGACGACCTCAACAACAGAATGCATTACGGGGAGTGCACAAAGTGCCATAAAAAAATCGGCCCTACGAACTGCACGCTCGGGACGATCTCGAAACATGTTGACCCCACCTGCACCGAGGACGGTTACGACAGCTACACTTGCTCCGTCTGCAAACAAGTTCTCGTATATTATGGCTTTGACATCAAGACGATGAATGTCAAATATCCCAAGACAGGTCATAATTTTGACGGTCAGTCGTGGACACATATAGAGGGAACAAGTCACACCGTGACTGCGACCGCCTCTCAACATGAAAGACATTGCGGCAATAAAAACTGCACATATGTTGAAATTGCAGAATGCGAGTTCACGGGCGAAATCAAGGCTCCGACTTGCGAGAAGGCGGGAGAGGATACACGTGAATGCAAAGAGTGCCATTACCACCTGCAATCTGAAAACTTAAATAAACTTGAGCATTCATGGGAGTATACTTCGAATAAGGACGGTCATTCTCATACAAAACGTTGCGCGCGCGCTTGCTGTGCAAATAAAGAGTTTGGCACGGAAGAATGCGACTTCGGAGAAGGATCCAAACAAGAAGGAAATTGCGGTCAGAAAGGTTCAATCACCTATCACTGCAGCAAATGCAACCAGGTGAAGACTGTAGAAACTCCGGGGCATAAATATACTGAATCAAATTTCTGTGATGTTTGTCATCAAGACGGACTTCAGTGTGTGAATGGAAAATTGTCGCAAAATGGAGGATATTCCTTAAATAAAATAATTTACACGCAAGAGCTCCAAAATGTTTCAAAGATTTTTATTGGAAACAATATTGGAGGGAAGGCTGTGCATGGAATTGATTTGGGCGCTTTTAAGGACTTCAAGAACCTTACTGAGATTTATATACCGAAAAGTATTTTAGCTATTGGTACAAATGCTTTTGAGGGGACAGGACTTAAAACTATTTATTACGAGGGCTCTGAAACGGAGTGGAACACTAAGATTGTTGCGGATGGAGTAATGAGTTGGAATTTTGCGCAAAAATTTAAGGAAACGCAATTGGGTAAAACTGTCCAAGTGGCAACGGATAAAAATGCAGATGAAATTAAGAAAGAATGGAACATTGGCACCGAATCCAACGCTGCGACCATTGCAGCACTCCCGGCGGGAGATAACAAACGCTTATACGCTTAAGATTTTCCCTATAGGGAGAGGGCGCAGCCGTCGGCTGCGTCCTTTCTTTTTATCCTTTGATCTCTCTCGATTTTTCGATCTGCAGGAAGATATCTTGCAAAGGGTCTGTGTCCGCAGAGAGAATGTTTCCCTCGTCGGCAAGCGCGGCGATCGCGGGGTCGAGCGGGAGCTTTGCCGTGGCGGGGAAGTTGTACTTCTTGGCAAGCTCCTCCACTTTGCTCTTTCCGAAGAGCTCTACCCGCTTCCCGCAATCGGGGCAGGAGAAGTAGCTCATGTTTTCCACGAGGCCCAGAACGGGAATTTTCATCATCTTTGTCATGTTGAGGGCTTTCCCGACGATCATCTCGACGAGCTCCTGCGGGGTCATCACGATGACCGTGCCGCTGATGGGAATGCTCTGGAAGACGGACAGAGGCACATCGCCCGTTCCCGGGGGCATGTCGATGAACATGATGTCGATATCGTCCCAGATGACGTCCGTCCAGAATTGAAGACATGCGCCCGCAATGAGCGCTCCGCGCCAGACGACGGGGTCGTCATCATGATCGAGCAGGGTGTTCATGGAGATGAGCTTGATCCCCCCCTTCGCCGTGACGGGACGAATGTTTCCGTCCGTGCCCGTGGCGCGGTCGGTGACGCCGAACATCTTGGGGATCGAGGGGCCCGTGATGTCCGCGTCGATGATGGCGGTGCGATATCCTCTCGCTGCCGACCTTGCCGCAAGCAGCGCGGTGACGAGGGATTTTCCGACTCCCCCCTTTCCGCTCGCGACCGCAATGACGCGCTTGATGTGCGAGCGCCGATGCGGGGATTTGATGAGCGAATCCTTTTTGCGGGAGCTGCAATTGCTGCCGCAAGTGGAACAATCATGCGTACAATCCGACATAATATACCTCCTGAAAAATGTTTTTTCGTTTTCGAAGAAAATCTTCCTACGGAATATTTTCTTCGAGGAAATTAACTCATTTGCTTCGTTTCGTTTGGCCCTCTTGTTCGCTTTCACAACAATGTGCGTCCCGTGGGGCGCAAATTGAGTCGTGCAGCGAAGAATTGTGATTCTTCTCGCACCATTAATTTTTAGAACAAAGGGCGAGATGTTTCGACTCCACTTCGTTCCGCTCAACATGACAGCGGTAAAAAGCATGTCATTCTGAACGAAGCGTTAGCGAAGTTGAAGAATCCCCTTGAGTTTCGACGGGACGTTCCAAAATTCACTGCGCGAGGCAAGGTTCCCTTGCCGGAGCGGCACACAATTTGCCGAACCCCTTCGGCTTATTGTCGTGAAAGCGACCGTGAGAGTTACTTAATTTATGGCAAACAGGCAAGTTTCCTCGACAAAAATATTCCGAAGGAAGATTTTTGCCGAAACCTGAATATTATTTTACCCTCCCTCCGCGGAAAAGTCAACCAAAAGAAGGAACAAAGCGAAAAACGCTTGCAAAATCCATCAAAATAGGATATACTGTAAAAGCTGTGATAGGCGGGGAGTTAGCGGTGCCCTGTATCTGCAATCCGCTATAGCAGAGCCGAACGCTTTTCTCGGTGCGCTTCATGGAAGGCTGCACGCGATAAGGGATGTTGATAACAAGGTCTTATGCAACGTGCGTCCGCGAACCGTGTCAGGGTAGGGATACAGCAGCACTAAACGGAGCCGCGCGTGTGCCATAGGGTTGCTTTGTC
>CANQBW010000035.1 GCA_947589565.1 uncultured Clostridia bacterium
CGCCGAACCGGGGCTGTGGGAACTCGAGAGCTCATTTCCTCGTCGAGAAAGATCGCGAAGCGAGCTTTTCGACGAAATTTTTATTCTTCAATGATCGATATCGCCTCTTGCAAAGCGGGGAAGTCGAGTTCGGTGTGTTTGGAGAGGAAGGTCTTCAAAAGGCGGAGGGCGCGGATGCAGCCGTCGCGGGAGGGAATTTCCTCTCCGCGCAAAAGTGCGCGGACGGCAAGGTATGTACTCTCGCTCGCGGGGACCCCTTTTCCGCATTCGGAACAGGCGAAGGCGCCGCCGTCAAGATCGAAGCGCATTCTCCCCTTCAGTTCCCTTCCGCAGAAGGGACACTTCTCCGCGCGGACGGGATAGCCCGCAAAGTCGAGCGCAAAGATCAAAAAACGCGCGAGCTGCTCCGCTTCCCTCCCCTCCTCAAGCTCCTTGAGCGAAGAGACGGCCAAAACGAGCAGCTTACGCGCGTCCATATTTTCATACGTGAGTTTGTCGCATACTTCGAGGATCGCACAGCCCGTGTAATAGGCTCCGAGGTCCTCGCTGAGAGAGAAGAAACTGTTGTGGAGAGAGGCGGACACCACGGTATGTCGGTCGCTCTTCTGCACGAGAACGTATTCCGCAAAACAGAAGGGCTGGGCGGCAAATCTGAGCTTCGCGCCCGCCTTTTTGACTCCCTTCACCGCCGCGCCGAGTTTTCCGTACTCCGCCGTGAGAAGGGTGACGATTCTGTCGCTCTCCCGATAGTCCGTGCTCTTCAATACCAATGCGTCCGTCTTCTTTTCCATGTTTCTCAATCCTTCAGCTGTTTGTATAACATATAATATGTGACGTTGCCGGTCTGTTCGAACATCTCCCAGGCGAGCTGCCTGGCATTTTTTTCACCGCCGCGATCTTTTTGCATTTGCACTCCTCCCCTTAAGGTGAAGAAAATCGAACTCCTTCACCTTTCATAGTATGAGAAGCGGCGGCGTGCTTATACCTCTATTCCTCGCCCGAATACCCCAATTCGCGGAGTAATTTTCCGCGGTCCCGCCAATCCTCGCTGACTTTGACAAAGACAGTAAGGTAGACCTTCTTTCCGAGCAGTTTTTCCATATCTTGACGGGCAAAAGAGGCGGTCTCTTTGAGCGCCTTGCCCTGTTTTCCGATCAAGATCGCCTTGTGGTTCTTCTTTTCGCAGATGATATCGAGGTCGATGTGATAGACTCCGTCGATCTCCTCGAAGCGGTTGACGGAAATCGCCGCCCCGTGGGGAATTTCCTGGTCGTATTTGAGCAGAATTTTTTCGCGCATGATCTCGGCGACCATGAATTTTTCGCTCTTGTCCGAGACGATCCCCTCGGGATAGAGGGGCTCCTCTTCGGGGAGCATTTCGAAGATCGCCTTCAAAAGAGGCTTTAAATTTTTTCCCTTCCGCGCGGAGACGGGGAAGACGTCTCTTTCGATTCCCGCCTCGAAGAGTTTTTTGATGTCCGCGGGGATCTGCTCCTCGGGCATGATGTCCGTCTTCGTATAGGCGATGAGCATGGGAAGACCCATCTCGGAATATTTTTTCATGAGGGCGACGTCGCTCGGCTCGATCCCCTTGTGTCCGTCGTGGACAAAGACGATCGCATCGACTTCCTTCGCCGTGTTCTCCGTCGTGCGCATCATGAGGGAGGTGAGCTCGTTCCTGCGGCGGTAGAAGCCGGGGGTGTCGGCGAAGACGATCTGCCCCTCTTCGCGGTTGAGAATGCCCAAAATGCGGTCCCGCGTCGTCTGCGGCTTGGGGGAGACGATGGCGACCTTCTCCCCCACGAGAACGTTGACGAGAGTGCTCTTCCCCGCATTGGCTTTGCCGATGACGGCGACCGTCCCGCACCTCATGATCCTCTCCCTAAGTTCATCTTTTTCATGACCCATTCCTCTCTTTCGCGCATTTTTGCACGCTCTTCTTCCGTCTCGTGATCATAGCCGAGACAGTGTAAAATTCCGTGGACGGTCAGATAATAGAGCTCCCTTCGGACGCTGTGACCGTACTCCTCCGCCTGCTCTCTCGCCCGCTTTTCGCAGACGGCGACGCTGCCCAAGAGCAGCCGGTTCTCCTCGTCAATGCAGTCGGCGTTTTCCTCGGCGGAAATTTCCTCCCCCGGGACAAGTTCCATGGCGGGAAAGCTCAAAACATCCGTCACGGAATCCTTTCCCCTGATCTCGCGGTTGAGCCGCCTGATCTCCTCCTCGGAGACGAGCTCGACTTCGACAGAAAGGGGCATGTCCGAGTTTGCAAGTCCTTTCAACGCCTCTTCGAAGGCGTGTTTTTCCTCCTCGGGGAAGTCCTCGGAGTCGATGAAAAAGGAAGCGTCCATTAAAATTCATCCTCCTTGACCGCCTGCCGTGCGCGGTTGAAGCGGATGGAGGGATATTTGACGCGGTGATGGTGCACGCCGGAGAGCGCGTCCACAAGACTTCCCTTGATGGTGGAAAGATCGCGCATGGTGACGTCGCAGTTGGAGAACTGGTCGAGGTCCATTCTCTCCTCGATGATGGTCCGGACGACCCGCTCCACGTTCTCGGGAGAGCGGTCCTTGAGGCTTCTCGCCGCCGCCTCGGAGGCGTCCGCGATCATGATGATCGCAGAAATTTTGCTCCGCGGAGTGGGGCCCAAATAGGAATAGTCCTCGATCCGCGCGTCGCCGCCCGAAAGGCGCATCGCCTTGTCATAAAAATATTTGATGGGAAGGGTGCCGTGGTGCTCCTTGGCGACGTCGGCGATCTCCTTGGGGAGCTTAGCGGCGATCAGAAGATCGTACCCGTCCTTTGCATGGGAGCGGATGATGTCCGCGGAGAGCTCGGGGGTGAGTTCGTCGTGCATGTTGTAGCCCTGCTGGTTCTCGGTGAAGCAGTCGGGCTCCTTTAATTTTCCGACGTCGTGATAGTAAGCGGCGGCACGGGCGAGCTCGGCATTTTCGCCGATCGCGATGGCGCAGGTCTCGGCGAGCTGTGCGACGATGAGGGAGTGGTTGAAGGTCCCGGGCGCCTCCGAGCGCAGCTGCTGAATGAGGGGCACGTTGGGGCTCGTCAGCTCGCGCAGACGGAAGACGGTCAGTCTTCCGAACGTGAGCTCGAAGGCGGGCATGAAGCAGAGGGCGAGCGCCGTCGAGACGTAGCAGCCCAAAATTCCAAAGCCCGCGGAGGCGACATAAGCGAGCCAGGCGGACGCGGTGTGAAGTTCGGGAAGTTCCAAAAGCAATATAATGATGACCGTCGGAAGGGAGAGGAAGGTGCCGAGAAGCAGAAGTCCCCCTCTCGTCTTGATGTCGCCCGCAGTGAGTGCGGCGAAGGTGCCGCAGACGAAGCCGAGCATGAGCGAGAAGTAAATTTCATTGTGGCCGACGACCTGTTCCATGCTCGGGAGCGTCGCAAAACCCGACCCCGTTGCCGAAAAATTCCCCGTGTAGTAGTCCGTAAAGAAGATGAGGACGGAGAAGATGGTATTCAGGAAAATCGCCTGTCTTCGGTTGAAGAGGAAGAGGCACAGAAGCGCTAAAAGCGCCATCGGCCGTGCGAACACGCTGACGAATCTGCCGAACAGATAGCACATCAACACGGCGAGCGCCATCAGCGAATAGACCAGAAAGACGTTCTTCCCGTTGGACAAAAATTCCTTGTCCTCGCGATAGAAATAGAAGCAGACGATCGCAAACAGCAATAAAACGCAGACGCAGAGGGACAAGAAGCGGGAAAAGTCGCTGAAATACTCCTGCCAATCAGATAAATTGTTGATGACGATCAGGAAAAAGATATAGAGGATAAAGATGAAATAGCAGGCGGCATACAGAAGTCCGCTGCGCAGAAGTTTCATCTTCATCTTTTTTCTCTCTTCACGATACTTCACGATCTGTCACCTCCTCTGTTTCGTTTTGCGGAAGATATTCCCTCGTTCTTTTCATAGGCGCGGACGATCTTCATGACGAGCGGATGGCGCACGACGTCCTTGTCGGTGAGCCTGATGATGCCGATCTCCTCCACGTCCTTCAAAATGGAGACGGCTTGTCTAAGTCCGCTTTTCTTTCCGTCCGGAAGGTCGGTCTGCGTCAGATCGCCCGTGACGACCATCTTTGCATTCTCGCCGAGGCGGGTCAAAAACATCTTCATCTGCTCGCAGGTCGCATTCTGCGCCTCGTCGAGGATGATGAAGGCGTCCGAGAGGGTCCTGCCGCGCATATAGGCGAGCGGCGCGACCTCGATCGCCCCCTTTTCGAGCAATTTCTGATAGGTCTCCAGCCCGAACATCTCCTGAAGGGCGTCATAGAGGGGCCGAAGATAGGGGTCCACCTTCATCTGCAGATCGCCCGGAAGAAAGCCGAGCTTTTCGCCCGCCTCGACGGCGGGACGGGTCAGAATGATCTTTTCGACCTGCTTGCTCTTGTATGCGGCGGCGGCGAGACAGACGGCAAGATAGGTCTTGCCCGTTCCCGCGGGTCCCACGCCGAATGTGACCGTGTTTTTTTGAATGGCGGCGACATATTTTTTCTGCCCCACCGTCTTACACTTGACGGGCTTGCCGCGGGAAGTGACGGCGATGACGTCACGCATGATCGCGCCGATGTCCCCCTCCTCTCTGTCCTTGGCAAGTTCGATACAGTACAAAAGATTCCCCTTGTCGATCTCTTCGCCCGTCTCGGCGATCGCCATCAGGTTTTTGATCGCCTCTTCGCCGAACTCCGCCTGTTCCCCTTCGAGGACGATCTTGGTGCCGTCCACCCTCGCGGACAGGGAGAGTTCGTGCGCGATGGTATTCAGATTTTCGTCAAAGATCCCGAGGAGTTTTTGGAGCTTGTCCGACCCGCCCGTCTCTATCGCAATGGTTTTTCCCGTAAAATTTCCTCCTGTGCCGATTTATAGGCTCTCAATTGAGGTTCATGGTAGCTTCGACGTGGCGGATCCCCGTCACAAGATATCCCCCGTCGACCTGTTTCGTCTCAATTTGTGTCAATTCTCCGTATTTGAGGTATGCTCCCGAGCGCGCGCTCTCCTCGTCCCCCTCGAACACCTCGGAGACGGGACAGGCGATCTTCACCCGCGCGATGACGACGACCGAACGCTTCTCCTCCCCATACAGCGCATAGCTGTCCACGAGGAGCTGTCCCTCTTCGACTTCGTCGCCCTCTTTGACGACGGGCGTGCCGCGCACGAGCAAAATTTCCTCCACTTTTCCCTTGACGGGGGAACAAAGTCCCTTGACAGAACGGAAGGTATGGTTTGTCCCCACCTCGACCTCGACGGTGAGAATGCCGCCCGAGGAGCGGAAGGAACAATAGTCGACGTCCGGAAATCCCAGAATTTCGGAGGAGAGCTTCGCAGTGTCCTTCGGCATTTCGGAGAGGGGCGAAACCCCCGCACGCGTCAGAACGTCCAGCACGCGCTCCTCATAGTATGCGCCGCTTCCGACGACTTCGATCTTGAGAACGCGGCTCTGTGCCGACAGCACGAAGAGGCAGAAGAGGAGAAATCCGACCAAGAGTCCGACCCCCTCCAAAAGCTTGCGGGAGAGCAAGCTGAGCCCGCGCGGACGTACCTCGGTCACATTATAGCATAATCCCGAAAAAATTGCAAAAACTTTTTCGAGGTCTTTTGTCGCCACACAGAAAGTTATTTTGTTTTTTGCGCTTTTTTCGGCGGAATAGACGGGAATTTTCTCCCGCGCGAGCTTGTCGAGCACGCGCTCCGCCGCGAGGGAGTCGACGGTCAGGCGGGTTTTTCTCATCATACTTCTTTCTCCACGCGCACGATCTCGCCGCCGACGGCGACGTCGCCCGAATAATATTTCCCGATCTTTAAGTTTTTCCCCTCGATGCGGACGCTGTTCTTCTTGCCGCGGAGGACAATCCGCTCGGGCGTAAATTCGAGAATGCGCTTGACGTTCTGAAAATATCCCCCCTGTCCCTCCACGACGGTATATTGCACTTCCGCGCCCGCCTCCGCCGAGAGCGCCTTGAAAATTTCCCGAATCAGTCTCATACGGTATTATTGTATGAGAGAAGAATTTTTTCCATGCCAAAGCGTAATCGCTAGGGATTGTCATTGCCGACAGACGTACGTTGTTACTTTTTTACGAAAACAAAAAAGTAGCGCAAAAAAATTACGGGACACTTATGCTTTGTTTTCTGTTCTCCAATAACAGGCATTGCTGTTAAAAACCGATGTCATCCTGAGCGTAGTCGAAGGCGCGTCATTCTATTGAGAATCTATACGCGCCTCACGAGCCTTTAGGCAAGTAAGGATCTCTACCTTATTGTGAAATCTGCCAAAGGGCGAGTAATGATTCCCTTAAGTTACGACGGGACGTTCTCTTTTGTCATGTTGAGCGTAGTCGAAACATCTCTACCTTTTTGTAAAACTCGATTTTGTACTATTTTGCTTGAGACAATTTAAATTCACTCTTATGAAAATCAAGCATACCTTCGTCACGCAGTTTGCATAGTTCATTGGACATGGCGCTTCGGTCTACCGAAAGATAGTCCGCAAGCTGCTGTCGGTTAAAGGGAATTGAAAAAGAACTGCTGTTTTGCCGCTTCGCCTCATCGGAAAGGTAGGACAGCAGCTTTTCTCTTGTGGAACGCTCCGACATATAGCTGAGTTTTTGAACAAGGCTTTTATTCTTATCCGAGATTGTATAAAATATATTCTTTACCAGCCGTGTGTGAAAAGGACAAGCAGAGGGGCATACGGTCAGTATTCGTTCCATATCGAAAAAGAGAACCACGCTTTCATCAATAGCAATGACATCGTTCATCAAAGGGCCACTGTCGGGAACAATGTAGGCTTCTCCGAACATTTCTCCGGGGCGAATCTCATTCAGAATATTGAGATTGCCCCAATAGTCCTCTTTCTGAATGTGAAGCCTACCCTCTGCAAGAATCATCAGATTGCGAATGTACTCGCCTTGACGAAACGCATATTCACCCTTGCTATACACTCGGACGGTGGCGTTCAGGCAATTCAGCATGGAGAGAATGTCGGCATCGCCTACACCGGAGAACAACTTCGTTCTTTTTAGAAGCGTAATAAATTTTTTCATAAAAACATCCTTTCTGTTGGAAAAACAACAGACTTTTTATTCTTATTGTACTATCATAAAATCAGAAAGTCAAGAAGGAGGCAAACGGAATGAAGCCGAAAATAAAAATTACCTTAATTGATCGAAAGGGAGATCATGCCTGTCATCGAGGGCATAAGATCGGAGACGTATTCGATTTTGATGCAGACCGGGGCGCGCTTTGTCCCATGGCCATGCACGTCGCTTTCCCGTATATTGATATCCTCAGATACGGTGGCACGCCGCCTGTGGCGCAAAACGGCAATATTCAGTTTTGCTGCCCGGACAGCGATGTGATCAATATTTTTAAAATCGAAATGGAATCGGACACATAAAGCGGGAGGAAAATTATTATGCTTCGAAAAATCATCAAAATCGACAGGGAAAAATGCAATGGCTGCGGGATCTGCGCCGACGCCTGCCACGAGGGAGCAATCGGTATCGTTGACGGCAAGGCGAAACTGCTCCGAGAGGACTACTGCGACGGTCTCGGCGACTGCTTACCCGCCTGCCCGGCAGGAGCAATTTCTTTTGAGGAACGGGAAGCGCCGGCATACAACGAAGCTGCGGTAAAGGAAGCAAGGCGAAATAAGAGCGCAGAAAAACTGCCTTGCGGCTGCCCCGGCACAGCTTTAAAAACAATTCGTCGTGAAGAAACGCAGGCCGAAAATGTAACAGTCCACAGCCATCTCTCCCAGTGGCCGGTACAAATCAAGCTGGTCCCCGTAAATGCGCCCTATCTTGACGGCGCAAATCTGCTGGTCGCCGCCGATTGCACCGCTTACGCTTACGGAAACTTCCACAACGATTTTATCAAAAACAGGATAACCTTGATTGGCTGCCCGAAGTTGGATATGGTGGACTACACCGAAAAACTGACGCAGATCATCTCCGGGAACGACATCAAGAGCGTGACCGTCGTCCGAATGGAAGTACCCTGCTGCGGCGGCATCGAAAATGCGGTAAAGCAGGCGCTACAAAATAGCGGAAAGTTTATCCCTTGGAGCATTGTGACGATTTCCACAGACGGTCAAATCATTGAATAGTCAATGAAAAGAAGAGATAACCACTTGGGAAATTCATATTGCAGAATAGCAAGAGCTCTCGGACGAATTTGTCCGAGAGCTTGCATCTTATATCTTCCGTTTTTTCTCTTAAAGTTCCGCGAAGTACTTGATGGTCCTGACCATCTGCGTGGTGTAGGAATTTTCGTTGTCGTACCAGGCGACGACCTGCACCTGTGCGGTGTCCTCGTCGATGGGGTTGACCATCGTCTGCGTCGCGTCGAAGAGAGAGCCGTAGCGCATTCCGATGACGTCGGAGGAGACCAGAAGTTCCTCGGTGTAGCCGAAGGAAGCGGAGGCAGCCGTCTTCATCGCGCCGTTGACGGCGTCGACGGTGATATTCTTTCCCTTGACGACGGCGACCAGAATGGTCGTGGAGCCGGTCGGAACGGGCACGCGCTGCGCGGAGCCGATGAGTTTGCCCTTGAGTTCGGGAATGACAAGACCGATCGCCTTGGCTGCGCCCGTCGAGTTGGGGACGATGTTCACAGCCGCCGCTCTCGCACGCCGAAGATCGGCCTTTCTGTGGGGCCCGTCGAGCAGCATCTGGTCGCCCGTGTAGGCATGGACAGTCGTCATGATCCCGGAGACGATGGGGAAGGTCTTATTGAGCGCGTCCGCCATGGGCGCGAGGCAGTTGGTCGTGCAGGACGCCGCGGAGATCACCGTGTCCGTCTTTTTCAGGGTCTTTTCGTTGACGCCGAAGACGATGGTGGGCAGATCGTTGCCCGCGGGAGCGGAGATGACGACCTTCTTTGCGCCCGCCGTGATGTGCGCTTCGGCTTTTTCCTTGGAGCAGTAAAATCCCGTGCATTCGAGGACGACGTCGACGCCGATCTCCTTCCAGGGAAGGTTTTGCGCCTCTTTTTCCTTGTAGATTTTGATCGTCTGACCGAGAACGGTGATCGTTCCGCCCTCATCGTCCGCATACACGGAGTCCGCGTGCTCGTATCTGCCCTGCGCGGAGTCGTACTTCAAAAGATGCGCCAGCATACTCGGGCTCGTGAGGTCGTTGATCGCGACGATCTCATACCCTTCGGCTCCGAACATCTGCCTGAATGCGAGCCGTCCGATCCGCCCGAATCCGTTGATTGCCACTCTTACATTTGACATGAATAACCTCCGATGGTGCACAGCACCCTATCTTTGGGTATTCTACCACTTTTTTCCCGCAAAGTCAATGATTTTGCTCAAGGATTTCTCTCTTGGGAGAACAGAAATCGGGCTCTTCGACAAAATCCCGCCCCCTTCTCCATCTCTTTGAGAAATTTTCGCAGGTTTTTTCTCGTATGTTATCGGCGGAGGTAACAATTATGGAATATTCGAAACTCATCGGAAAACAGGTCTTTACCGCAAGGGGAAAACTTTTGGGATATGTGACGGGACTTTATCTGAGCGAGGATCTCGCATCCGCCTCCGCGCTTTCCTGCGCGGACGAGGAAGAGGAGGAATTTTTTCTCTCCTTCGATTCTGTGACGAAGATCGGCGACGCGCTGATCGCGGAGAACAAGAAGATCGAAGCGCCCCACGGGGTGCCCTGCCCCGTCGGGAAGACCGTCTATGACGAAAACGGGAGCTATCTCGGCAAGGCGACTTCGCTCACGAGCGGAAATTCGGGGGCGCTCACCGTCCTCTCACCTTTGGGCGAAAAGGAGTACCCCGCCAAGCGAATTTGCGTGGGAGACACCGTCTTTCTCCGCGCAAAACTCAATACAGGTAGCAAAAAGCCCCAAAAAAAGGCCCCCGAGGAGGAAAGAGCTCCCGCGGAGGACCCGGATGAAATCTATAAAAACAATCTCTTGGGGAAGAAACTCAAAGCCGATCTCGAGGGGATCGCGCTCAAAGGCGAAATCGTCTCCAAACAGATGATCGCCCGCGCGCACGAGAGCAACCGCCTGCTCGAACTGACCGCCGCCGTCCTCTCGGAAGGTTGAAAAATTCTTAAAACCGACGTCATAAGCGCCTCACGTGTGCCCTCCGTCGTCATCCTGAGCGAAGTGACGCGCAGCGGCACGCAGTCGACGACGCGCCGTTCTATTGTTATCCAAGCGCGGCGCACGAGCCCCTTTCCTGTCATGTTGAGCGGAACGAAGTGGAGTCGAAACATCTCGTCCTTGAAAAGGGGCGAGTAAGGATCCCCCCGGTCGTTAGAAAGTTGTAATACGATTTTTAGAAACGTCCCGTCGAAACTCAAGGGGATTCCTCGACTACGCTCGGAATGACATTGCTTTATATGTTTTCCTCCTGTCATCCCGAGTGAAGCGTAGCGGAATCGAGGGATCCCCCCGGTCGATAGAATGTTGTAAACCGAAAACGCGTCTTTCTTATAGGCGCACTTTATTTTTCAAAAAGGGTTGACAGGGAAAAGGTTTTCTGGTAGAATGGGTCTTGCGACGACTTTCTTGCAAAAAAAAGGAGCATTTTTTTAATTTTATAGGTATGTCCCGGGAAGAGATGGTCAAACAGCCTTTTCGCTGCACTCCGTCTCTTACCTCGACATACCCTGTCTCGTAAGAAAGTTGTCGCAAACTTAAAACAGGTGCGGCAAAGGGGACGCGCCTTTTGGCGCGTTTTATTTTACCTTTAAAGGCGACGGAAATATAATCTATCCGCGCCAATGATCGCCGCTCCGAAAAGGAGTGTTTATGGATTTTGTTTTTGAAACTGAGCACGAATCGATCAGATTCCAAGCCGAAATGGACGGGCATGTATGTTTTTCGGAAAACAGCTTATATGTTGAACTAAATCCCGAAATCGGACGCATCACGGTCAATATTGAGCCGGGGCCCATTCCCGACCTTAAGAATTACTATCCTTCTTATATTAATAACAGGTATTACAAGAGTGAGGAAAACAAGGAATACTCTCTCTACGAAGAAATATTCGTCATCGGACAGCATGAGCAGAAAACCATTCTCACTATCAAGATCATGGATTACGCGACGAAGACTACCCGCGCAAGAACCACCCCTGCAAAATCCGTAAAAGACTTTTTGAACGATCCTTTCATTTTGAAATTTCTCTCTTCGGTCAATGTGATAGACGATTCCGAGCCCCCGCGAACTCCCGGGTTTATCCTGCGCTGAATTGTTTCGAACGAAATCTTTTTTTCTGTCATTCTGAGCAGGCACCCCGCGGCAACTGCCGCGGGGTGCCTGCTCAGAATGACAAAAGGGGTTTGCGCTGCGCAGGGAAAATGACTTGCCCTTACACTCCGTACTCTTCGCGGTAGGCCCTCATC
Organism: uncultured Clostridia bacterium; assembly: GCA_947589565.1. Lineage (GTDB taxonomy): Bacteria > Bacillota > Clostridia > Christensenellales > Borkfalkiaceae > Gallimonas. The sequence goes on from CANQBW010000035.1 coordinate 11,390, forward strand.
TTGGGAAGGAACTGCTTCCCCGGAATGAAGCCCTCCTCGATGCCTTCGAGGATGTCGTCGATGGTGACGATGGAAAAGACGCGGACGCCGAACTCGTCATACGCCTCCTGTACGGCGGACTTTTCGCCGAGCCCCCGCTCTTTGCGGTCGACGGAAATGATCATGGAGCTCACCTTGACGTCCGCCTCTTGCTTGATCTTGGGCATGATCTCCCGAAGGGCTTTGCCCGAAGTCATCACGTCCTCGATGATACAGACATCGTCCCCGTCCTCGAGGGGCATTCCGACAAAAAGTCCGCCCTCGCCGTGGTCCTTTGCCTCCTTTCGGTCGAAGCAGATGCCGACGTCGATCCCATGGTTGTCAAAGAGCGCAGAAGCTGTCGCGACCGCGAGCGGAATGCCCTTGTAGGCGGGACCGATCAGGGTTTTAGAGGGAATGTGATGCTCGATAAAACAGGAGGCGTAGTACTCTCCGAGCTTGGAGAGATGTCTCCCCATGCGAAATCTCCCCGAATTGATGAAATAGGGGGCAATTCTGCCGCTCTTCAAAGTGACTTCGCCGAAGATGAGCGCGTCGTTCTCCACCATGAATTTCAAAAAGTTTTTCTTGTACTCCAGCATGATTTTTCTCCTCATTGATAAAATTTCAAAGTCCCCGTAAGCGAAGAAACTTTTTCTACCCCGTGACGCTCGCACCACCCCCGAAGGCCCTCGATGATGTCGGGACAGGCGCGGCTGTTCTTGAAGTTGCGGGTGCCCACCTGGACGGCGACGGCTCCCGCCATCAAAAATTCCACCGCGTCCTCCGCGCAGGTGATCCCCCCCATGCCGATGACGGGGATATTGACGGCGTGCGCCGCCTCGTAGACCATGCGCAGGGCGATTGGCTTGACGCCCGCGCCCGATACGCCGCCCGTGTTGTTGGCGAGAATGGGTCTCCGATTCTCAATATCCACGGCAAGTCCCGTGATCGTATTGATGAGGGAGAGGCAGTCCGCCCCGCCCTCCTCGGCAGCGATCGCATTGCGGGCGATGCTCTCGACGTTGGGCGAGAGTTTGACGATGAGCGGCGTCTTTTTTAATGCGCTTTTTGCGACATGGGTCACTTCTTTGACGCTCTCCGGCTTGATCCCGAACGCCATGCCCCCCGCCTTTACGTTCGGACAGGAGATGTTGAGTTCGATAAAATCCACCATGCCGTCGAGACGGGCGCAGATCTTCTCATAGTCGGAGAGGGTCTTTCCCGCAACATTTGCAAGCACACGGGTCTTATTTTTAAGCCAATTCAGATCGTTTTCGATAAAACTTTCGACGCCGGGATTTTGCAGCCCGACGGAGTTTAAAATGACCCCCTTGCTCTCGGCAATTCTCGGCACGGGATTGCCCGCGCGGGGCTCCAGAGTGAGTCCCTTCGTTGCAACGCCGCCCAGGACGGAGATGTCGTAAATTTCGTTGAACTCCCTTCCGAATCCAAATGTCCCCGAGGCGGGAATGACGGGGTTTTTCAATTCCACCCCGCAGATATTCACGCTCAAATCTACCATTTTCTTACCCCATCCCCCATTTTTATCATCCGAAGATCTCTCGCGCGTCGAACACGGGCCCGTCCTTACAGACTCTCGCATGTTCGCCGTTCGTCTTTTCGCAGATGCAGACAAGGCAGGCGCCCAGCCCGCAGCCCATGCGCTCCTCGAGGGAGACGAAGGTCTTGATATTTTTTCTCTTTGTATACTCCGCGAGGGCGCGCATCATGGGAAGGGGCCCGCAGGAGAAAACCACTTCAGGCTTGATCTTGTCCGCCTCGCTCTCGAACGCCGCGACCGCGCTGCCGTGAAAGCCGAAGGAGCCGTCATCCGTCGCGATCAGGCCGCCGCTCGCCCTGTAAATTTCATGTTCCATGCAAAGGTTTTCCTTATTTTTGAACCCCATGTATGCAAAAACCTGCTTCTTATCGGCATATTGACGGAGCGCGGAGATCAGCGGAAAGACGCCCGCGCCGCCGCCCACGAGGGCGATGCGCCGCTCCTCCTCCGCCGCATAGAAGCCGTTTCCGAGCGGAAGCAGCACCGAGAGGTTCTCCCCCGGTTTGAGCTCGCGGGACATTCTCTTCGTCCCCTCCCCCTTGAGACGGTAGCAGACGGTGATCCGTTCCCCCTCCGCCTTGCAGATCGCGATGGGTCTCCTCAAAGGAAATCCGCTGACGCCGATCATCGCAAATTGTCCCGCGCGGACGGGGATCTCCTCCTCACAGCAAAAGGTGAGGGAGAAGACATCCTCGGTGATGGGCGCATTTTCAAGCACTCTGGCGATTACTTCGCGCATATTTCCCCCAGGGCTGAGAGAAGATCCTTCTTCATGTCGACGGCAGCCGCCCGCGCTGCCTCGAAATAGCTGCCGCCCCGCTTTTGATAGGCGCAGAGAATGCCGCGGGAATTGTTGACAATTCCGCCCCATCCCCCATTTTTGAAGCAATTTTTCAGCGTCTCCGCCTTCCCGCCCTGCGCTCCGTAGCCTGGGATCAGGAAGAAGGTATGCTCAAGTTTCTCCCTTAAAATTTTCGCCTCTTCGGGATAGGTCGCGCCGACAACCGCGCCGACGCGGGAGAAGCCGTACTCGCCTAAAGTCCCCTCTCCCCACTGTTCGACGAGGTCTCCCATATACTCATACACGGTGCAGCCGTTTTCAAGCTTTAAGTCCTGAAGTTCTCCGCTTGAGGGATTGCTCGTCTTGACGAGGACGAAAATTCCGCCGTCATGCTTTTTGCACTCCTCGAGGAAGGGAGCGATCCCGTCCGTTCCGAGGTAGCCGTTGACGGTCAGAAGGTCGGCGGGGAAGGCTCTTCCGAACTCCCCCTCCCCCAGATATGCCTCCGCATAGCGGGAAGCGGTCGCGCCGATGTCGTTGCGCTTGCAGTCGGCGATGACAAAGAGCCCCTTATTTCTTGCATACTCGCAGGTCTTTTGAAAGCACTCAAGTCCCGCCGCGCCGTATGCCTCGTAGTAGGCAATCTGTACTTTGACCGCGGGAACGAGGTCGCAAAGGTTGTCTATCAATGTCTTATTGAAAGTCAGGATCGCCTCGGAGACTCCCGAAAAGTCCTTGACGCCCGCCCGCATCTCCTCGGGCAGATAGGAAAAGGAGGTGTCCAGCCCGACGCAGGTCGGGTTTTGCATTTCGATGATCTTTTTTTGTAAGCTGTCGAATATCATTTGCCTTCCTCGTATTTGATTTCTCCGTCTACGACGGTCATTTTGACTTTTCCGAACACGTTTCTTCCGCCGAAGGGAGAATTTTTCCCCTTCGAGAGGAATTTCGCAGGGTCGATCGTCCACGCCTCATTGAGATCGACGAGGGTGAGGTCTGCCCGCTCGCCCACCTCGATCTTTCCCCCTTCGAGGGAGAGAATGCGGGCGGGATTTTCGCTCATCTTCTCCATAAGCGCGGGAAGAGACAAAATTCCCGATTTTACAAGCTGGGTATAGCCGAGCGCGAAGCTCGTCTCGAGTCCGCTGATCCCGAACGCCGCAAGGTTGTACTCCACGTTCTTGTCATCCTCATGGTGCGGGGCGTGATCTGTGACGATACAGTCGAGGGTTCCGTCCCTCAAGCCCTCGATGACGGCGAGGCGATCCTTTTCCTCGCGCAGCGGGGGATTGACCTTGGTGTTGGTATCGAAGTGTTCGATGACGGCGTCCGTGAGCGTGAAGTAGTGCGGACAGGTCTCCGCCGTGACCTCGACCCCCCGCGCCTTCGCCTCGCGAATGAGTTGAATGCCGCTGTAAGTCGAAACATGGCAGATGTGTACGGGAAGATGCAAACTCTCTGCAAGACAGATCTCCCGCGCGATGATGATGTCCTCCGCCGCGCGGACGCTCCCTTTGAGGCCCGTGAGCGTCGAATAGTAGCCCTCGTTGACGACCCCGCCGTCCACAAGGGAGAGATCCTCGCAGTGGCAGAGGCATTTCATCGAAAAATCGCTCGCATAGAGCATGGCGTTTGCCATGAGTTTGGTGTTGACGACGCTCTTGCCGTCCTCCGAGAGGGCGACCGCCCCAGCCGCCTTCATTCCGCCGATCGCGGAGAGCTCCTCGCCGTTCTGCCCCTTGGTGATCGCGCCGATGGGGTGGACTTTGCACAAATTCACTTCCCTTGCGCGGTTTTTGATATAGGAGACGACGACCTTGTTGTCCGTCACGGGGTTGGTGTTGGGCATACAGCAAATCTGCGTGAACCCGCCCTTGACCGCCGCACGGCAGCCGCTTGCAATGTCCTCTTTGTGTTCGAATCCGGGCTCTCTCAAATGGACGTGCATGTCGATGAATCCGGGGAGCAGGGTGAGCCCCTTTGCTTCCACGACTTTCTCCCCTTCCGAAGGAGAAAGATTTTTCTTGATCTCCGCAATGCGCCCGTCCTTGAGGCGCACATCGCACGTTTCGAGTTTATGATTTCTGCAAACTTCCGCATTTTTGATCAGCATGATCTTTCCTCCCCGTTCAAAAGCGTCAGAATCGCCATTCTCACCGCGACGCCCGAGAGGACCTGGTCCTCGATATAGCTTTGTTTCCCGTCAATGAGCCCGCAGGTGAGTTCCACGCCGCGGTTGACGGGCCCCGGGTGCATGACGATCGCATGAGGCTTCGCATGGCGCATGATCTCCTCGTTGACGCCGTAAAATTTCGCATATTCCTTGAGAGAGGGAAAGTTCCCGCTCTTCTGCCGTTCGAGCTGAATCCTCAATCCCATGACGACGTCCGCCCCCTCGACCGCCTCTTCGCGTGAGGAGCAGATCTTGGCGCCCATCTTGTCCAATCCGTCGGGGAGAAGGGTCTTCGGCGCGTACATCGTGACCTCCGCGCCCAACTTTTTTAAACCGAAGAGATTGCTCTTTGCGACGCGGGAATGCCTGATATCCCCCAAGATCGCAATTTTGAGCCCCTCGATCTTGCCGAAATGTTCCTTCATCGTCAGCATGTCGAGAAGGGCTTGCGAGGGATGCTCGTTCATGCCGTCGCCCGCGTTGACGACGTGCGCCTTGACCGTTTTTGCAAGCAGAGCGGGCGCACCGCCCATGGGATGGCGGATGACGATGAAATCCGTCTTCATCGCGTCGAGCGTCTTGCCCGTGTCGACGAGGGTCTCCCCCTTCTGCACCGAAGAGGTCGCCGCCGAAATATTGACGACCTGCGCCCCCAGCCTTCCCGCCGCAAACTCGAAAGAGCAGCGTGTGCGGGTGCTGTTCTCATAAAAGAGCGTGATGACTCGGCGATCTTTGAGGGAGCAGGGCGCTTCCTCTCCGTTCTTCAAAATGGACTTCATTTTTAAACCGAGGTTTAGAAGTTCCTCGATCTCCTCCGCAGGGAGGTATAAAAGTCCGAGCAGGTCCTTTTCTTTCATACAGTCTCCTCTCAATAAATTTTAACCAATTTGAAATGCGTCTTGTCGCACGAGGTGAGATGATATTCGATCCCGTTTTTCTCCGTCTTGAGGGGGAAGTACGCCGCGCCGTGTAGGTGCCCGAAGACCACTTTTTCGACCCCGTTCTCCTCAAAGAGCTGCGTGAAGACGGTATCCTCGAGTTTGACGGAAAAGGGCGGGTAGTGAATGAGCGCGATGAGCTTGTCCCCTTCCTCGCGCACTTTTTTGACTTCTGCAAAGCAGAGCTTGAACCGCTCCCCCTCGCGGAGGTAGAGCGCGCGGTCGTGTTCGGTGAAGTCGGCGCTGCCGGGACAGGTCCACCCGCGCGAGCCCGCGACGATGAAGTTCCCGATCTTGACGCAATCGTTCTGCAAAAAGGTAAATGTCTCGTCGGGCGCGGACGCGCGGACGCGCGAAATGCCGTTCCACCAAAAGTCGTGATTGCCGCGGATTAAGACCTTTCTCCCGGGCAAACCCTTGAGAGAATTAAGATCGAAGACGCCCTCTTCGAGATACATTCCCCAACTTGTATCGCCGCCGAGAAGGACAATGTCGTCCTCTTTGACGTTCCCGAGCCAGTCGGATTTGATTTTCTCGAAGTGCCCCTCCCATTCGGGACCGAAGACATTCATGGGCTTATCGGCCATTCCCGAGAGGTGCAGATCGCTGACGGCATACACGTTCATGGGAAAATTATAGCACAGTTTCCGAAAAAAGGCAAATAAATGTATGCTCCAAACGCCCGCCTGTGCAAAAAAAGAGCACAATGTCATTCCAACCCCTTCCCCCGATGTCATCCTGAGCGAAACGGAGCGTTAGCGGAGTGAAGTCGAATGGATCCCCTTGGTCGATAAACAAGTGGTATTACAATTTTCGGAACGTCCTGTCGATCGCTTAGGGGGATTCCTCGATTCCGCTACGCTTCACTCGGAATGACAGGAAGAGAGGAGTGCTTCTGTAATCCGTATGAAAACGCCGGCGCCCCGCGGCGAAATGCCGCGGGGCGCTTCTGAATAAGACATATTTTAGGCGTACACTCTCTTTCCGACTTCCGCAGGAAGGGCAAAATCCGTTGCAGCGGAAGAAGTATTTTCATTCTTCACAATTTCGATAACTTCTTCCCTGGTCTTCCCATAAACAAAATCGACAGAAGTCCCTTCGCCAACTTCGCTCTTAATTTGTTCTTCTAACTTTTTATCAGTACCTTGCTGTCCGCCGAAGTAGACCTTCTTCAGATTTTTGCAGCCGCTGAATGCTCCCGCTCCGATCGTCGTGACGCTCGACGGAATATAGATCGTTTCGAGTTTTGTATTCCCCGAGAAAGCGCCGCTTGTTATGGTTGTCAAATCAAAGCTGCCAAGCGGATTTTTCGCAAGGATAATAACAGTGTATCTACTCCCGCCCTTCTCTACAGACGTATATTGATCTCTGACGTATCTCTGTGACGTATGTGGATATGACGGATTTGATTACAGTTCTTGTACATGCTTCGCTGTTCCGGACCAATTGTGACCAGTTGCGTTTTTGTCTTTTACGTTCAAAGGGTAATTGCACACGGTGCATGTGTATTCTTTATAACCATTTTCTGTACAGGTAGGTTCATGCACAACAGGATCTGCATTGCCCCAGGTACACGACCTGGCCCTGATTAGTGAAAAGTTTGGATTTTTCGGAAAGCTCTTGCATTTTATTTCCGGATATGTTATAATTTGGGATATGGAAGAAAAAATCGTGTATTCTGCCGTTCAGCCGAGCGGCGAATTGACCATCGGCAACTATATCGGCTCCATCAAAAACTGGCTCTCTCTGCAGGAAACTTACGCCTGCTATTATGCGATTGCCGATCTGCATTCGATCACCGTGCGTCAGGATCCTGCGGCGCTCAGGGAGCGCACCCTCTCGCTCGCCGCCCTCTATCTCGCCTGCGGCGTCGACCCCGAAAAGGCGACCCTGTATGTTCAATCCCACGTCCCGCAGCACGCGCAGCTTTGCTGGGCGCTCAACACGATCGCCTATGTCGGCGAAATGGAGCGCATGACGCAGTTCAAAGATAAATCCCAAAAACATGCGGATAATATCAACATGGGGCTCAT
>CANQBW010000036.1 GCA_947589565.1 uncultured Clostridia bacterium
GAGACGCCGACAAGCGCCGCCAGCTCCCCCTGCGAAAGATTTTTTTCCGCACGCGCCTCTTTCAGACGGTTGCGGAGAATGAGTTTATCGTCCATTTCTCAAATCCCGGCAAGCCGCATTCCCCATAGCACCCAATAAAGGATCGCCGCGATCCAAATAACAACTGCCGCCGCGATAGAAGCGATCCGTGCCGCCTTATTTTGGATGACAAACGCCTCCATAACACTCTGTGCCCCGAGTCCCGTGAACATGACCGCAAAAATTTCATAGGAAATGTGGTCGGACAGACAGGCATTCACGATCATAACAATGCCGCAGGCAATGATCATCGCGGCAAATCCCGCGAATTTCGACCAGAGAATGCGTCTTTGCTCGCGCTCGTCACCCGTCTTGTTTTCCTTTCTGCTGCGCTCTAAAATTTCCTCTTTGGAAAGATTCTCCGAATTTTCTTCTTCCATGATGTTCTCCTAAATATTGATTCCCGCAAGCTCCAAGGCAAAGAACACCCAGAGCATGATACACGCCAAAATTTCGATGATGGCAAAGATGAGAAACAACTTCTTATTTCTCTTGGCGACGATCGCCGTACAGCAGAGCATCGCGCCGCCCGCCGTGGCGAAAATGAGATTGATCCCCTGGATCACGATCCCGTCGAAATCCTTTGCATAAAAGAGGATCATGAGGACGATCGCCGCAAGAAGCGCACCCGCATATCCGCAGACGGAGACAAATTGCCACCGCGCCTGTTCCCGCTCGTCGCCGTTCTTTTGGTTCTCCCTCCGACTGCGCTCCAAAATATCCTCTTTGGAGAGATTCTCAATTTTCTCTTGTTCGTTTTCTTTCTCTCTCGCTTCTTCCATACCTTCTTCGCCTTCTCCTTGCCAAGTTTACTTGTCATAGAGATCATACCACTGCCAAGTATACTTGTCAAGCGTTTCTCAAGAAAAATTCGAAAATTTTTTAAAAAACAGGAGCGCGGAGACAAAAGTCTCCGCGCTCCTGTGGTTGAGGTGACGGGACTTGAAAATGCGACCTCTTGGTCCCTTCGTCGCCGCAAACTTCGATGTTGCGCCCTTGCCGCAAGCGACAAGGGCTGTTTTCTTCGCCGCGGCTCCTCTTCCCAAAAAATCTTGCTATGCAATCTTTTTCGGGAGCCCTGTTTTATTCTTGGTTAGCTCCGCAAGAGGTCGTGGGCTCAAATCCGCTAAATAACAGGAGCGCGGATGACAAAAGTCATCCGCGCTCCTGTGGTTGAGGTGACGGGACTTGAACCCACGACCTCTTGGTCCCTAACCAAGCGCGCTACCAAACTGCGCTACACCTCAATGTTTCGGAAATCGAATTTTCCGCAAACCTTCTTTATTATATGCGTTTCCTGCTTTTCTGTCAAGTGATTTTCTCGCCCTTTCGAAAAAAAGTGATTTCCACCACAGATTTCTCTTTTTTGAGCATTACAGTGTGATTTTACAAAAAAATTCTCATTTCCGATCTTGATAATTTTTCTAAATTTTTCTTCAATCTGTTGACAATTCAAAATATTTATGATAGAATCAGAAAAAGTTAAACAATGCGCCATGCGGATGTTAAATCATGGCTTCATGCGTCCGTAGCAAAAATCCGAAATAGATTGCGAGAGGAGATTCACATGAAAAGAACGAAAAGCATATGTTTCTGCTTCTTTTTGAGCGTGTCGGTTCTGCTTGCAGGGATCTTTCTAACTGCTTGCGATTCTTATAAAGAAAACGTCTATGAAGTCATAGAAGGATACGGACATTTTGAATCCGGAGTCCTAAAAAAAGGTCAAGTCACGCTACATGTTGAAGGTGATGCGGGATCTTCAAAAGAAGAAATCGAGGAGCTTTATCATATTATTGACGCCGATTATCAAATTTTGCAGTCTCTTTGGAAGAAAAAACCGAAAATCGAGATCTATGTGATTCAAGACGATTATATCCTCGGTTCCGAACACGGAACATACATTGACGGGAAGATTATTTGTAATCCCGATATTCTTCAAGACGGAAGATATAAAGTATTTCTCACAGCTGCTTATCTGAATACGACGGACGCATGGAAACAATATGCCGCTTGCCAATATGCATTTTCCATGTGGCAGCCAAATCAGGTTGACTTCGCAAACTATTATTTAAATGATGAGAACTTGCCGGCGCTTACGCTTTTTACGGCATATTATGATCGAAATTTCTCCGATCCGGAGACGATCGAAATTGCCAAACAGACCGCTTTTGCTTTCGGAGATTTCGTTTTGACCAAATACGGGCTGAAAGATTTTTTATCTGCCGATCTATGTGAATACCGCGAAGAATGGCTTGAAAGTATTGGGATCAAAAATCGTTTTGAGCTTCCCTTCGATCTGTCATGGCTAAACGGTGCGCGGTATTCCCGCCATCTGTCTCTATATCCGCTCATCATCGAAACAAAAAACAGGACCTATTTCTTAGACGCATTTCATTCCGATACTCCGAGAACTTCCTTTGATTCGGCTGAGCGAGTCTTATATCATTTGTCGTCGGGCTATCAAGAATGTCTGAAATTTTTAGATTATATTCATAAAAACGCGCCCAAAATGTACTCTTCGGCCGCGAGAAGGTTCCAAGATAAATTAGAATACTATATCACCGACCGAGAGATCAGGACTTGTTGCGACGTAACCAATCGCAAAATTTATCTGCTTGACCCTAGCGAATACATTCACGAGACTATGCACGCCGTCACCCTATCGGAAGATCCTACTGATGGAGCATGGCTGGGAGAGGGGGTTGCGGAATATCTCTCCCGTTATGTATCCGATCATATTTCCGGTTTCAACGATCGGTTCTATCTTTCGTTCACGTCAACTGACCTTAGCGGCAGCATCAAAGAATTTGCAGATACCGTCAAGCAAAGATACGATCAAATGGGCGGGCAATGGACAGACCCCGAAACATTCGATTTCGCCCTCATGGAAGAGGCGATCGGAATGACGACGATCTTGACGCCCGAATTTAAATCTAAAATCACTTTTCCGTATGCCACGACGCCGATTTCCGGATATTATTCCGGAGTCTCTCCAAAGAATGACGGAAACGGATTGACCTATCCCGAAGCATATGCCTTTACAAAATACTTGATCGATGAGTTTGGACTTGAAAAAGTGCTTCGATGTTGTATCTCATATGATTTTACAAAAACCTTCGGAGCAACATTCGAAGATGTCTATTCTGCTTTTTTCTTAACGATCAAGTAATCACTCACGCTAAGAAAGAACGGTTTTGATTTAAAAATTCCTATTACGTCATCTAAGATCCCATTGCGGTATTAACTAAAAAATAGAGTTAAATTTTAATTAAAATCGACCCGTCGGAGAACGACGGGTCGAATGATATTTTGGGGAGGAGAGTTAGATCCTCTCGTCTGCCTTGTAGGAGGTATGGAGAACCTCGTGCGCCTTATGGCTGTTGGGCTGACCGAAGTATTCCTTGTAGATCATATCCATCACGGGGCTGTCGGAGGAGCGGCGGAGCTTGTTGCCCTTGTCGCTGTCGTAGAGCGCCTCTGCGCGGAGGGACTTGAGGTCGAGCGTGTTGCGCATACTGTCGGGCAAAGTCGGCTGACCGCCGCCGTTGACGCAACCGCCCGGGCAAGCCATGATCTCGATGAAATCATAGTGTCTGGTGCCGTCCTGAATGCCCTTGATGATCTCTTCCGCATTTGCAAGACCGCTTGCAACGGCGACTCTGATCTCGTGACCCGCAACGTTGTAGGTCGCTTCCTTGATGGGGGAGGTGCCGCGGACCTGAGGGAAGTCAACGACTTCGAACTTGCCGTCGAGCTTCTTTGCCGCGACTCTCAGAGCCGCTTCCATGACGCCGCCGGTCGCGCCGAAGATGGTCGCGCCGCCCGAGCAGGTCGCGAACGGATCGTCGAACTTCTCATCCGCAAGTTCGGTGAACTTGATACCTGCCGTCTTGATCATGCGCGCAAGTTCGCGGGTCGTGATCGCCGCGTCGACTTCGCCCTTCATCTCGGGACGGTGGCACTCGTACTTCTTCGCCGTGCAGGGAATGACGGAGACAACAAAGAGGTCCTTGGGATCGATGCCCATCTTCTCGCACCAATAGGTCTTCAACAGACCGCCGAACATCTCCTGAGGAGACTTGCAGGTGGACAGGTGAGGAAGAATTTCGGGATGTTTCTGCTCCGCGAACTTGATCCAGCCGGGGCAGCAGGAGGTGAACATCGGCATGACGCCCTTGTTCTGGATCCTGTCGAGAAGCTCGTGCGCCTCCTCCATGATCGTGAGGTCTGCGGTGATGTCCATATTGAAGACATAGTCGGGGCCCAATCTTCTGATCGCGGCGACCATCTTGCCCTCAACATTGGTGCCGACGGGCAATCCGAACGCCTCGCCGAGCGTTGCGCGCACGGAGGGAGCCGTGAAGAAGACGACCTTCTTGTTGGGATCGCCGATCGCGCTCCAGACTTCGTCCACGGTCGTGCGCTCGGTGAGCGCACCGACGGGGCAGGCGACGATGCACTGTCCGCAGCCGACGCAGACGGATTCCATCAAAGACATCTCGAATGCGCTGCCGACATGGACATTATAACCTCTGCCGATGGGGCCGATCGCGCCGACGGACTGCTTCTTGCAGGCTGCGACGCAGCGGTTGCAGTTGATGCACTTGTCTCTGTCACGAACGACATAGGGTGCGGAGTCGTCGATCGCATGTTCCAAAGGCTCGCCTTCGAAGTAGTCCTCATCGCAGTTGTACTCTGCGGAGAGTCTCTGCAGTTCGCAGTTGTGGTTTCTCTCGCAGGAAGGGCACTTCTTCTTGTGCTTGGAGAGAAGGAGCTCCAGGCTCATTCTTCTGCTCTTTCTGCACTTTTCGGTGTTCGTCTGAACTTCCATGCCCTCGGAGACGGGATAGACGCAGGCAGCGACAAGGCCGCGTGCGCCCGTCGCCTCGACAAGGCACATTCTGCAGGAGCCGACGCAAGCGACATCCTTGAGATAGCAGAGAGTGGGGATCTCGATGTGCGCAAGACGCGCGGCGTCGAGGATCGTGGAGCCCTCGGGTACACTCACGGGAATGTTATTGATCTTTAAATTTACCATATTAGCCATTGTTTTCACCTCACTTCTTCTCGACTGCCTTGAATTTGCAGTTGGAGAAACATACGCCGCACTTGATGCACTTGTTCGGGTCGATCTCGAACGAGCCGAGCTTGTGTCCGGGAGCTATGTAATCGGTTCTTGTGATCGCATTCACGGGGCAGTTCTTTGCGCAAAGTCCGCAGCCGATGCACTTGTCCTTATCGATATGATAGGAGAGGAGCGCCTTGCAGACGCCTGCCGTGCAGTGATGATTGTAGATGTGATCCTCGTATTCGTTGCGGAAGTGATGCAGGGTCGAGAGGATCGGGTTGGGAGCCGTCTGTCCGAGTGCGCAGAGGGAGGAAGCCTTCATGTGTTCCGCGAGCGCCTGGATCTTGTCGAGGTCCTCGGGCGTTCCCTTGCCCTCCGTGATCTTGGTGAGGAGCTGCAAAAGCCGCTTCGTGCCGATCCTGCAGGGCGTGCACTTGCCGCAGGATTCGTCGACGGTAAATTCGAGGTAGAACTTCGCGATATCCACCATGCAGGTGTCTTCGTCGAGGACGATGAGTCCGCCCGAGCCCATCATGGAGCCGATCTTTGCGAGGTTATCGAAGTCGATGGGGGTATCGATGAGGCTCGCGGGGATGCAGCCGCCGGAGGGACCGCCCGTCTGAGCGGCTTTGAACTTCTTGCCGTTCGGAATGCCGCCGCCGATCTCCTCGATGATCTCGCGCAGCGTCGTACCCATGGGAACTTCCACAAGGCCGACGTTCGTGATCTTTCCGCCGAGGGCGAAGACCTTCGTGCCCGTGGAGCCCTGCGTGCCGATGCCCGCATACCAATCCGCACCGTTCATGATGATGGGGTTGACGTTCGCCCAGGTCTCGACGTTGTTCAATATCGTGGGCTTTTCGAAGAGACCCTTGACTGCCGGGAAGGGAGGACGGGGACGGGGCTCGCCGCGGTGACCTTCGATGGAGGTCATGAGCGCGGTCTCCTCGCCGCAGACGAATGCGCCCGCGCCGAGACGGAGGTCGATGTCGAAATCAAAACCCTGCCCTAAGATATTTTTGCCGAGAAGTCCGTATTTATGAGCCTGATCGATCGCGATCCGAAGTCTCTGGACGGCGATGGGGTACTCCGCACGGACATAGATGTAACCTTGATGTGCGCCGATCGCATAGCCTGCGATGGTCATGGCTTCGAGCACGCAGTGGGGATCGCCCTCGAGAACGGAACGGTCCATGAACGCGCCGGGGTCGCCCTCGTCGGCGTTGCAGCAGACGTATTTGACGTCGCCCTGGGAAGCCTTTGCAAACGCCCACTTTCTGCCCGTCGGGAAGCCCGCGCCGCCTCTGCCGCGAAGGCCGCTCTTGAGCATGGTGTCGATGACGTCGTCGGGCGTCATCGTCGTGAGCACCTTTTCGATCGCTGCATAGTCGCCCGCCGCGATCGCTTCGTCGATGTCCTCCGCCGCGATCATACCGCAGTTTCTGAGGGCAATACGCATTTGTTTCTTATAGAAAGGAGTCTCCGCGAAGGGAATGATGCTGCCGTCCTTCATGACGGTGCCCGAATAGAGCAGCTCTTTGACGATCTCTCCGCCCTTGACAAGGTGCTTCTCTGCGACCGTCTTTGCGTGCTCGGGGGTCATCTGCGCATAGAACGCGCCTTCGGGATAGACGATCATGATGGGACCCAGCGCGCAGAGTCCGAAGCAGCCCGTCTTGACGATCAGAACGTCGTCGATCCCGAGCTCCTTGCAGGACTTTTCGAGCTGTTCGATGACTTGTTTGGAGTGGGAAGAAGTGCAGCCCGTACCGCCGCAGACGAGGACCTGTTTTCTGTATCCCGTCTTCTCGGCGAGTTTTTCGCCCTGCTCTCTGACAATGCGGCGTACCGCGATGAGATCCTTCTTTTTCTGACGGATCGCGTCCAATTCCTGAATTGTCATGCCTTTGCCTCCTCATCCTTGTATTTTCTGATGACTTCTCTCACTTTCTCGGGAGTCAGCTTGCCGTAGACCTCTTCGCCGACCATGATGACGGGCGCAAGACCGCACGCGCCGACACAGCGGCAGCTGTCGATCGAGAACAGACCGTCCGCGGTGCATTCGCCGCACTTGATCCCGAGCTCCTGTTCGACCGCTTCGAGGATCTTGTCGCCGCCCTTGACGTAGCAAGCCGTTCCAAGACAGACGTTGATCTTGTGCTTTCCCTTCGGCTTGAGGGAGAACTGGGAGTAGAAAGTAGCTACCCCGTACACTTCGGAAAGGGAGATCCCGAGTCCCTTCGCGATCGTCTTCTGCACCTCGATGGGAAGATATCCGTAAATTCCCTGCGCCTCCTGCAAAATGTGCATGAGACATCCCGGCGTCGAGCGCGATTCTTCGATCACGGCTTTGAGCTTTGCCTGCTGTTCCGCCGTACCGCACGCTGCACAATGTTCCATTCCTTACCTCCTGAAAATCTTCTGTCTCCGCTTCGCGGATTTTCGCGGCTCTTGCCGCATTCAAGCGTATTATATCATAAACGCGAAAATTTGACAAATACATTTGCCCCACTTTCCGAGAGAATTTTCGGAAAAGAAGGTGAAAAAAGCCACTTTTTTTACAGGAAAATTTTTCCTCGGTTTTTCTGTCATTCTGAGCAGGCACCCGCAGGGTGCCGTCGTCGACGCCGCGCCGTTCTATTGTTATCCAAGCGCGGCGCACGAGCCCCTTTTCTGTCATGTTGAGCGGAACGAAGTGAAGTCGAAACATCTCGTCCTTAAGTGAAAGGGGCGAGTAAGAATCCCCTCGGTCGATAGAATGATGTATTACGTATTCTCGGAACATTTCGTCGCCACTTCGGGGCGGTAGCCCTCGAAAATGATGTTGTCGCAGAACATGCGGGCGGCGGATTCGTCCTCGGGGCTCCTCACCGTCCAGCAGAACTTTTGTCCCTCGAATTTTTTTATTTTTTTTGTGGGGGAGTGAAATTCAAAGCTCACAAAGTCGGGCTTGATCCAAAAATTCAAACTCATGTGCGAGACGATGTGCCGCTTGAGACGGGCAAACGGGGAAGCGAAATCCTTTAAATCGGGGTGCGATAGGGTCAAAAGGCCGCAGGGGATATCGGGGCGCAGTTTCTTGAAATTTTTGACATACAGCGGCTGAAAACTCTGCACGGCAAACTCGCCCGAATATCCTTCAAAAGCCTCCGAAATGCGGGCGCAAAATTCCTTCGGATTTACCTTCGGAACATTCTTGATCTCGAGCAAAATGGGGACCTGTCCCCCGATTTCTTCGAGAAAATCTTTGAGGAGGGGAATTTTTTCCTCCGTCCCCTTGAGGGAGAGAGAAAGAAGCTCTTTTAGGGTGCAGTCGATGACATTTCGGCGGTCTCCCGTCATGCGGAAGAGGTTGTCGTCATGAAAGAGAACGAGGGCCCCGTCCTTCGAAAGACGCACGTCCGTCTCGATCGCATAGCCCGCTTTTATCGCCGCGCGGAAGGCGGACTTGGAGTTTTCGGGGATCTCCCCGTGCAGCCCGCGGTGGGCGACGGGCAGAGAAAAAAGTTTTTCCATACAAGACAGTTTATCACATTTTGCAAAAAAAGACAAGCGTCGGACGTTTATCGGATCATTTTCCCTATGTCATCCTGAGCGAAGTCGAAGGATCTCGTAAATTCGCTTGCAAATCCTGCAAAAAAAATTTATAATGGAATCGTTATGGGCAAGCCGAATCAAAATTTACGCAACTTTTGCATCATCGCGCACATCGACCACGGCAAGAGCACGATCGCCGACCGCATCATGGAGCTCACGGGACAGGTGAGCAAGCGCGACATGGAGGAACAGCTCCTCGACAGCATGGACATCGAGCGGGAGCGGGGCATCACGATCAAACTGACCCCCGTCCGCATGTACTATACCGCCCTCGACGGCAACGAGTACGAGTTCAACCTCATCGACACCCCGGGACACGTCGACTTCACTTACGAAGTCTCCCGCTCTCTCGCCGCCTGCGAGGGGGCACTCCTCGTCGTGGACGCGACGCAGGGCGTAGAGGCGCAGACGCTTGCAAACGTCTACCTTGCCCTCGAAAACGACCTCGAGATCGTGCCCGTCATCAATAAGATCGACCTGCAGTCGGCAAGGATCGAGGAGACCAAGAGCGAGATCGAGGAGGTCATCGGGCTCTCCTGCGAGGGCTGTCCCTGCGTCTCCGCAAAGGAGGGGACGAACATTCGGGACATCTTGGAGGCGGTCGTCAAACAGATTCCGCCCCCCGACGGGGACACCGACGCTCCCTTAAAAGCCCTCATCTTCGACAGCTATTACGACAATTATAAGGGCGTCATTCTCTTCGTGCGGCTCATGGACGGAACCGTCCGCACGGGGGACAAGATCAAATCCGCTCTTGGAGAGAAAATTTACGAAGTGACCGAAGTCGGCGCGTTCGCGCCCCAACTTCAACCCAAAACTTTGCTCTCGGCGGGGGAAGTCGGATACATCGCAGCAAGCATCAAATCCATCGAGGACGTCGCCGTGGGCGACACCGTCATCAGCGCCGACCATCCCGAGACGCAGCCCTGCCCCGGCTATAAAAAGGTGCAGCCCGTCGTCTTTTGCGGGATATATCCCTTAGATGGGTCGAAATTTCTCGACCTCAAGGACGCCATTTTGAAGCTCAAACTCAACGACGCCGCCCTCACCTTCGAGCCCGACAACTCCGTCGCGCTCGGCTTCGGATTCCGCTGCGGGTTTTTGGGACTTCTGCACATGGAGATCATTCAGGAGCGCATCGAGCGGGAGTTCAACCTCGAGATCATCACAACGGCGCCCTCCGTATCTTATTTGGTCCACAAGACGGACGGAAGTGAATTTTTCGTGGACAACCCCTCGCACCTTCCCCCGCCCTCCGACATCGACTACATGGAGGAGCCCATCGTCAAGGCGGAAATTTATTCCCCGCCCGACTATCTGGGGCAGATCATGGACCTCTGTCAGGACAAGAGGGGAGTGTTCAAGGACATGGTCTATCTGGACCCCAAGCGGGTCAAAATCGAATACAGGTTGCCATTAAATGAGATTGTCTACGACTTTTTCGATGAGATCAAGTCGCGGACCAAGGGCTATGCGAGCTTCGACTACGAGCTCGTCGGCTACGAGCGGAGCCGCCTCGTGCGCATGGACATTCTCCTGAACGGGGAGATCTGCGACGCCCTCTCCATGATCGTGCACGAGGAGCGTGCTTACGGCAGAGGTCGCGTTCTCTGCGAAAATTTAAAGGACGCCATTCCCCGCCAGCTCTTCGAAATCCCCGTGCAGGCTGCGATCGGCGGCAAGGTCATCGCGCGGGAGACCGTCAAGGCTGTCCGAAAGGACGTCCTCGCCAAGTGCTACGGCGGCGACATCACGCGGAAGAAGAAACTGCTCGAAAAGCAGAAAGAGGGCAAAAAGCGGATGCGGAAGATCGGGACCGTCGAAGTGCCGTCCGAGGTCTTCATGCAAATTTTAAAGACGAATAAGGATTAAAAGATGAGTTTTTCGCAGGATGTATACGACTATCTGAAGAAAATACCGCGGGGGAAGGTCGTCACCTACGGCATGATCGCCCGTGCGGTCGGACATCCGCGCGCCGCGCGGCTCGTGGGGAATATTCTGCACCGGAATCCGACCCCCGTCGTCGTTCCCTGCCACAGAGTCGTCAACCGAGACGGAAGACTTGCCCCCGCCTTCGCCTTCGGCGGGATCGACATGCAGGCCTCTCTCTTAAGGGAAGAGGGCGTGGAAGTCGTCGATGAGTACGTTGATTTGAGTCAATATCTTTGGGAGGGAATCTGATGCCCGGGATCTATCTGCACATTCCCTTTTGCAGGCACAAGTGCTCCTATTGCGACTTTGTCTCCTTTCCGGACAAGCTCCACCTCGCCGAGGCGTATATGGCATGTCTCTATAAGGAGATCGAGATGCGCGGAAAGCAGCTCAAAGGTTACACCTTCGACACGGTCTATTTCGGCGGGGGAACTCCCTCCGTCGTCCCGCCCGAATACATCTACGGCGCGATGAAGCAGATCCAAAAGTGCTTTACGCTCTCGAAAGATCCCGAGATCACCATCGAGATGAATCCCGGCACCGTCAGCGAAAATAAGATCGCCACATACAAGCGGGCGGGGATCAACCGCTTCTCCGTGGGGTTGCAGACGGCGATCGACGCTCAGCTTCAGGAGATCGGGCGCATTCACAACGTGAGGGACTACCTCTACTGCGCCTCTCTTTTAAAGGGAATGAACTTCTCTGCGGACGTCATGCTCGGACTCAAGGGCCAGACGGAGGAGGACGTGCGAAAGACCATCGAAGTTGCAGCATTAAGCGGCGCGACGCACATCTCCATGTACGCCCTCACCCCCGAGGACGGAACGCCCATCTATACCGATTACTTAAACGGCGAACTTCCCGACGAGGACGAGGTCGCCTCTCTCTATTCCTTCGGAAGAAAACTTCTCAAGGAGAAGGGTTACCTTCGCTACGAGATCAGCAATTTTGCGAAGAGGGGATTCGAGAGCAGGCACAACCTCAACTATTGGAAGCGGGGAGAGTACATCGGACTGGGCATTTCGGCGAGCTCTTTTATCAAAGAGAAGCGTTTTACAAATACGTTCGACTTCGACGAATATACGAAATGTATCCTTTCGGGATTTCCCGCCGTCATCGAAAGCGAGGACGTCACCGAACAGGACGCAAAATTCGAATTTATCATGCTTGCCTTGCGCACAACGAGGGGATTTTCCGCAAAGGAATACCGCGACAAGTTCGGCTCCGACTTTAAGGACGACTTTCGCGACGCGTTCGCAAAGACGGAACAATTTCTCGAACAAAAGGGCGACCTTGTCCGCATCAAGAGCAGATACCTCTACGTGCAGAATCAGATATTGATGAATTTTATGAATTAAAAATGTGCACCGCCCGCAATAAGCGGGCGGCGCACTTTGAAATCGGAATACTTACAATCTAAACGACCGGGGGGATGTTTCGACTTCGCTCAACATGACATCGCTTTTTGTTGTCATTCTGAGTGGAGCGTAGCGGAATCGAAGAATCCCCCGAGCAAGCGACGGGACGTTCCTAAAATCGTCATACAACATTCCATCGACCGGGGGGATGTTTCGACTTCGCTCAACATGACATCGGAAGACGAGCAAATAAAAGCGGTCATTCCGAGCGCAGTCGAAGAATCCCCCGAGCAAGCGACGGGACGTTCCTAAAATCGTCATACAACATTCCATCGACCGGGGGGATCCATTCGACTTCGCGGCTTCGCCGCTCCGCTCAGGATGACAACGGTAAAAATTTAGAATAATGTGTGCGAGCAGGGTTTCCCTGCGCTGCACGACTCAATTTGCCAGCTTGCGGCTTCTTGTCGTTTGAAACGATTTTGAGGACGGGGCTGTGGGAAGTATAAGGTTTATTCCTCGTCGAAATTTATTCCGCAGGAAGAAATTCGACGAAAAATCACCAAAGTTTATCCGGGTCAAACCCATAGACCTGAACAAGTTCGAAGCCCTCGTAGTTTGCAATGTCCTTGGAGGTGCAGATCGCGCCGCCGTCCGAGTCGATGTCATAGCCGAAGTGCTTGTACGCCTGCCAGACGAGGTGGGAGCAGTTCGTCTCGGTGATGTGATTGCCCAAGTCCTTCTCTGTAAAGATCCCGACGGTCAGCGAGTAGGGGACGGAGATGAGATGTTCCTCGGCAAACCGCGCGATCTTCGCCCGCTCCTCCGCAGAGGCGTCTTTGAGGCGCAGCACGAGGAAGTTGGGCGCCTGCCTGAACCAGCCCGTCGTACCGAAGGTGCTCTCCACACCGGGAGTGTTGGATTCGACGACGATGCCATACTCGGCATCGACGACGATCGCGGCATGTCCGTTCCGCCAGCCGAAGGTGTGACAGCTTGATGTGACCAGCACGTCCCCCTTCTCGAGGGGTGCGATCTGTGCGAAATAGTCGGGGATATAGTCGTGCGGAGAGGTGAAGGCGGCGGGCTCATGCCGGATCTCTCCCTCATGGAAGAAACTCTCCTGAAAGAGGTAGAGCTCCTGCTTTCGATAGATCATCTTTTCGAGGGCGGGCTTTGCAAGCCCCGTCTGATGGTATAAAAAGTCGTAATCTTCCTCCGACCAGCTCTTTTTTCCGACCACCGCTCCGATATCTTCCTTTGGATAGCGGGGAAGAACGCGTGCTGTGCAGTCCACGACGGACTCCGCGATTCCGATCCCGGACATCAAGAGCCCGACCGCAGCCAAAAACCAAGCCGCGACCAAGAAGAGGATATGAGAGATCTTATGTTTTTTCTCCATATATCTTTAGTATATACTGTTTGACGAAAAATGTCAATCGAGTTTTTCACGCCGCGCGAGAACTTTTCCCGTCTCCGAGTCGAGGAGCATACAGACGGTCCTCTTGTTGCGGTCGACGATCCCCACATAGTAGTAGTTCTTGTCCCTGCGGATCAGCCGCACATGCAGCTCTCCCGCAAAGCGATTGCCGCTCGTGAGTTTTTTGACGGCGTCCTTTTCCGCGGAGAGCGCAAATTCGAGCGCGGCAAAGGGGGAGAGCGTCTTTTGGTTTTTCACGCTCGTTGCGGCGATCTCCTGAGACTTTCCGTCGCGGACGATCCGAAGGGAGATCGTGTCCTTGGGAAATTCCTCCACGCCGCGCGAATAATATCGGTCGGAGCTCACGCTGCGGAAACTCATTTCGCCGCCGCGCGGAACGTCCTCCAAAAAGTAAATTTCATAGGTCGCGTCGGAGAGGGTATTTTCCACGAGGGTCGCCTCCACCGTCTTGCCGAGCGCCCCCGCATACCCGTCCTGCGCGAAAGGATATTCCCGCGTGAGACAGGAAACGGTCACTTCGAAGTCCTCCGTCCGCGCCAAAAAGAGATCGCTGCGGCAGTCCGAAACATATTGAAAATAGTCCGTCTCTCCGCAGCCCGAGAGGGGCAGGAGCATCGCCGCCGCGAAAAAAAGTGTCAAAAAAAACGACTTTTTGTGTTTCATGGTCTATTCCTATGAAATTCCTTTTAAAATTTATGTCATTTTTTGTTTACTTTTTGTAAAATGTGTGATACAATAGTAAGAAACCATTAACAGGGGGTGAAACGTATTGAAAAAACTCGTGATCAAGACGGCTTTCATCACTTTCGGCGCAGCACTCGTGCTTGCCGTTCTGGCGTTCGGGATCATCTCTCTGGTGGCTCCGTCCGTCATGATGCGCTTCTGTGACTTCTTGGGAATGGAGACCATGAGCGCGGACTATGCCTATCAGAATTATCAGCTCAAGGGCGATATCGACTCCCTCGCCCGCTCCTTCGAACTTGCGGTCTCTTCCAATAACGACGCTGCCGCAGTCATCCGCTTCGAGGAGTTCTACGGGGAGGACGATTCCGAACAGAGAGTCGTCTTTGCGACCTACTGCCGGCAGCAGGACGAGGAGCAGACGGAGGAGACCCTTCCCGAAGGACTCTCCGAATACAGCTATCGCTCCGTCGTCTGCGCACAGGCTGCCATCGCCCGCTACCACCTCGCCCAGACCGAGGAGGAGAAGACGGAGATCTGCGAGTTCGCAACGCGGGAGAGCGAGAGCGAACTTTCCGCGGAGTCTCCCCTTGCGGCGCTCGCCGCAGAGTGCGTCTCCCAAGAGGACGCTCAGTTTTGCGCGATCTTGCGCATTACGATCGTCGGAAATGCAAAGTTCAACAAGGAAAACGAGACCTACATTCAGATCATGAAATCCCTGGAGGATGCTTCTCATGAGTAAAATCGTCAAAGAGGGGCTGACGTTCGACGACGTTCTGCTCATTCCGCAGGCGTCCGACGTTCTGCCCGCCGAGGCGGACCTCTCCACTTGCCTCACGAAGGATATCAAATTGAATCTTCCCATCGTCTCCGCGGCGATGGATACCGTCACCGAGGACCGCCTGGCGATCGCCATGGCGCGAGAGGGCGGCATGGGCATCATCCATAAGAATATGACCGTGGAGGAGCAGGCGAAGGCGGTCGACAAGGTCAAGCGCAGCGAACACGGCGTCATCACCGATCCCTTCTTCCTCGAACCGCAGAACCTCATCCGCGACGCCGTCGCGCTCATGGAGCGCTATCGGATCAGCGGCGTGCCCATCACAAAGAACGGAAAACTCGTCGGCATTCTCACCAACCGCGATCTCCGCTTCGAGACGAATTTCGACCAGCCCATCGACAACGTGATGACCAAGGAAAACCTCATCACGGCGCCCGTGGGGACCTCCCTCGAGGAGGCGCAGAGGATCCTCGGCAAGCACCGCATCGAAAAACTTCCCATCGTCGACTCGAAGGGAATGTTAAAGGGGCTCATCACGATCAAGGACATCGAGAAGAGCATCCAATATCCCAACTCGGCGCGCGACAAGAGCGGAAGACTCCTCGTCGGCGCAGCCGTCGGGACCGCCGCCAACACCATGGAGCGGGTCGCGGCGCTCGTGGAGGCAAAGGTGGACGTCATCGCGGTCGACACCGCGCACGGACATTCCTCCCTCGTCCTCAAAATGGTCTCTCAGATCAAGAAGAAATATCCCTCCCTTCCCATCATCGGCGGCAACGTCGCGACGGCGGCTGCGACCCGTGCGCTCATCGAAGCGGGCGCGGACATCGTCAAGGTGGGGATCGGACCGGGGTCCATCTGCACGACCCGCGTCGTCGCAGGCATCGGCGTTCCCCAGCTCACTGCCGTCATGGACTGCGCGGAGCAGGCGGACAAGCTCGGAAAGAGGATCATCGCCGACGGCGGGATCAAGTACTCGGGCGACATTGTCAAAGCTCTTGCGGCGGGCGGCAGCGCGGTCATGATCGGGTCACTTCTTGCCGGCACCTCGGAGGCGCCCGGGGAGATCGAGCTCTATCAGGGCAGAAGTTTCAAGGTCTACCGCGGCATGGGGTCCCTGTCCGCGATGGCGGCGGGCTCCAAGGACCGCTACTTCCAGGAGGACGCCAAGAAGTTCGTCCCCGAGGGCGTCGAGGGAAGAGTCCCTTACCGCGGAAGCGTCTCGGACATCATCTTCCAGCTCAAAGGCGGCATTCGTTCGGGCATGGGGTATTGCGGAAAGCGCACGATCGAGGAGCTGAGGACTTCCTCCGAATTTATCCGCATCACCAACGCGGGACTTTTGGAGAGCCATCCTCACGACATCTCCATCAGCAAGGAAGCGCCCAACTACACGTCGAAGAACTGAACGTTTCGTTGAAAATCTTCGGAAGAAGATTTTCAACGAAATTTATCTTTATAAGAGGAAATATCATGCTTCACGAAAAAATTCTCGTCCTCGATTTCGGGGGACAATACAACCAGCTCATCGCGCGCCGTGTGCGCGATTTTAACGTTTATTGCGACTTAAAGCCCTGCGACCTCTCCGTCGAGGAGATCAAAAAATACGACCCCATCGGCATCATTTTCACGGGCGGACCCAACAGCGTCTATGAAAAAGATGCGCCCCGCATCGATCGGGAAATTCTCTCCCTCGGCATTCCCGTGCTCGGGATCTGCTACGGCGCACAGCTCATCGCCCATACGCTCGGGGGGAAGGTCGAGAGCGCGAACAAGAGCGAATACGGAAAGAGAGAGTTCTCCTTTTCAAAGAAGAGCCCGCTCTCCGAGGGGATCCCCGAAAAAAGCGTCTGCTGGATGAGCCATACCGACCTCATCACCGCCGTGCCCGAGGGCTTCGAAGTCCTCGCCTCCACGCCGACCTGTCCCGTCACCGCCTTCGGGGACGTCGATCATAAACTTTACGGCGTGCAATTCCACCCCGAAGTCGTCCACACCGAATACGGCGGACAGATGCTTCACAACTTTTTATACCTCGTCTGCAAGGCGAAGGGCGATTGGACGATGAAAAACTTCGCCGAGGAGCAAATCAAAAAGATCCGCGAGAGAGTCGGGGACGGCAAAGTCATCTGTGCGATGAGCGGGGGAGTGGATTCCGCCGTCGCCGCGACGCTTGTCCACAAGGCGATTGGAAAAAACCTCACCTGCGTCTTCGTCGATCACGGTCTGCACCGCAAGAACGAGCCCGAGGAGGTCATGGAGGTCTTCCAAAAGGGCCTCAACATGAACCTCATCAAGGCGGATGCAAGAGAGGAGTTCCTCTCCCGTCTCAAGGGGGTTTCCGATCCCGAACAGAAGCGCAAGATCATCGGCGATCAGTTTATCCGCGTCTTCGAGCGGGAGGCAAAGAAGATCGGCGCGGTCGATTATCTTGTTCAGGGCACCATCTATCCCGACGTCATCGAGAGCGGAAAGGGGAAGAGCGCGGTCATCAAGTCCCATCACAACGTGGGAGGACTTCCCTCCGTCGTCGACTTTCGTGAGATTTTGGAGCCCCTCCGGGACCTCTTCAAGGACGAAGTGCGGCGGGTCGGGCTCGAACTCGGACTCAGCGAAAAGATCGTCTGGCGGCAGCCCTGCCCGGGCCCTGCGCTCGCGATCCGCATCATGGGCGAAGTGACGCCCGAAAAGCTCGAGATCGTGCGGGATGCAGACTTTATTTTGCGCGACGAGATCGAAAAAGCGGGCCTCATGCGCGACATCTGGCAGTATTTCGCGGTGCTCACCGACAGCAAGACGGTCGGCGTGCAGGGGGACTTCCGCACCTATGAAAACGTCATCGCGCTTCGCGCCGTCACGAGCGTGGACGCCATGACCGCCGACTGGGCGCGCATTCCCTTCGACGTGCTCGAAAAAATTTCCACGCGCATCACCAACGAAGTCAAACACGCCAACCGCATCGTCTACGACATCACCAGCAAACCCCCCGCCACCATCGAGTGGGAGTGAGTATGAAAAATATTTTTCTCGTCGATATGGACGATACACTGCTGGATTTCAAGAGGGCGGAGAGGGCGAACCTTGCGTTTGCGCTCTCTTCTTTTGGGATTTCCTTTTGCGAGGAGCTGTATGCGGCCTTTCATGAGATCAACGACGCGCTCTGGAAGTCCCTCGAGAGAGGGGAGATCGAGCGCGAAAGGCTTAAAGTCAGGCGGTTTGAGCTTCTCAATGAGAAATTTTCGCTGCAAGCGGACGCGGGGGAGCTCTCCCGCGCCTATTTCAGTCACTTTCCCTCCGTCTGTTTTCCCTTTCCGGGAGCAATCGAATTTTTACAAGAATTGCATAGACGGGGCAGGATTTTCGTCGTCACCAACGGCGGGGCTGCGATTCAGAGGGAACACATTCGTCTTGCAGGATTTGCGCCCTATCTTTCGGGCGTGTTCATTTCGGAGGAGATCGGCGCGAACAAGCCTTCCCTTGCCTTTGCGGACTATGCGGAGTCGCATATCCCGGACTATCGCCGCGAGCGAGCCGTCTGGAT
Organism: uncultured Clostridia bacterium; assembly: GCA_947589565.1. GTDB lineage: Bacteria > Bacillota > Clostridia > Christensenellales > Borkfalkiaceae > Gallimonas. The sequence goes on from CANQBW010000036.1 coordinate 18,478, forward strand.
CGGCGACAGCTTGACCTCGGACGGCGCATGTGCAAAGGGGCGGGGGATCGACTTCATCCTGTTTGCGCCCGAGGGCGCAAAAGACTATAATGGAGCAGCCGCGAGGAACTATTCCGAAGTGCTTTCTCTGCTTAAGTGATAAAAATGATTTGAAACCATGCGCCGCCCGCATTTGCGGGCGGCGCATGGTTTCTGTTATATCGAGCGGAAAAATCCGATCGTCTTCTCGGCGGCGAAGGCGTTGCCGCGGGCGGTAAAGCCGTGGCCCTCTCCTTCGAGGACGAGGAGCTTC